>CAIOKP010000121.1 GCA_903858875.1 uncultured Sphingomonadales bacterium | reverse complement strand
TCAGCAGGAAAAGCTTCATACCGAGACGAATGGTGGGCAGGGTCGGAACATGCTCCAGCTGTCCGAACATGATCCTGATCTCTGCCGGCGAAAGTGACCGATCACGAGGAACGAAGTGGGCGATCGAAGCCGGCCCGACGTCCTCAGCCGGGTTATGAACTTTCTCCCCATGGAGGATAGCGAAGCCGTAAACCTGTTTTACGATATCGCGGACGTGGACGGCCACTGCGGGCGCTCCGCGCTCCTTCACCGTGGCACAGAGAGCCCGCAGCTCCTCTGCCGTAATTTCGGTCAGGAGCCGCTTTCGGAACTTGGGCAGAATATCGCGCTCATAGATCGCCCGCCGCATCGCCTTGGTGCTATCGGCCATGCGCCCTTCTTGAAACCAGCGCTCGCTAAATTCACCAAAACTCTTGGCTTCTTTGATCTTCCGCTTCGCGCTTTGCTTCTCGATCGCAGGCGAGCGACCCTCTTGGATCGCCCTCTTGGCATCAATCAGTTTCTCGCGAGCTCGCGCAAGGGAAACACCGGTCGGCCCGTATCTGCCAATGATCACCGTTTCGCGTCGGCCATTCAGGCGGTAGTCGAAGCGAAATGTCATCGACCCTGACGGCATGACCAAAAGATACATACCGTCGCGGTCCGTCACCTTGAACTTTTTATCTATTGGCTTCAGAGCCTTAATCGCTGCATCCGTTAGCATCTCCGCCTCCTGAACTGGGTCAAACGAGGAGGGAAGCCACCGAAAAGTCCGTCAGCAATTTTTGAGCCCATTTTGAAAGAAAATATTGTATATTTTCAATTCATTGATCTCAAAAAAGGTCCGTCAGCAGCTTCCTTTCCGCTGACGGTACTTTCAATGCGGAAATTTGGCAAGTTGTCGCGATCCGTCCAAAAGTCCGTCAGAAACGACGCTCACCCCCCGATAGACCACGAAAGACGGAGATAGGATTATCTATAAATATCATCTGGTTATGGAGTAATCTGGCGTATCGTGGCGTATGTTTTGGTGGGCCTGAATCATTCCCACTCGATCGTGCCGGGCGGCTTTGACGTATAGTCATAGACCACACGGTTGATGCCCTTGACCTCGTTGATGATCCGGGTTGCGACGCGCGACAGGAAAGCGGCGTCGAACGGATAGATGTCAGCGGTCATGCCATCGGTACTGGTGACGGCGCGCACGGCGCACACATTGTCATAGGTGCGCCCATCGCCCATCACGCCGACAGTCTTTACCGGCAGCAAGACGGCAAACGCCTGCCAAATCGCGTCATACAGCCCGGCGTTGCGGATTTCTTCGAGATATACCGCGTCGGCCTTACGCAAGATGTCGCAACGTTCGCGAGTGACCTCGCCTGGGATGCGGATGGCGAGGCCTGGCCCGGGGAACGGGTGACGGCCGACGAACACGTCTGGCAGCCCCAATTCGCGGCCCAACTCGCGCACTTCGTCCTTGAACAATTCGCGCAGCGGTTCGACCAATTGCATGTTCATGCGTTCGGGCAGGCCGCCGACATTGTGATGGCTCTTGATCGTAACGCTGGGGCCGCCGGTAAAGCTGACGCTCTCGATCACATCCGGGTACAGTGTGCCCTGTGCAAGGAATTGCGCGCCGCCAATTTTCTTGGCCTCGCCCTCGAACACGTCGATGAAGGTCTTGCCGATGAACTTGCGCTTGGCCTCGGGGTCGGTGACGCCGGCCAGGCCGTTGAGAAACAGCGTGCTGGCATCGACATGCACCAGCGGAATGTTGAACGCGCCACGGAACAGGCTGACGACCTGCTCGCTTTCGCCCATACGCATCAACCCGTGGTCGACAAAAACGCAGGTCAGTTGCGTACCGATGGCCTCGTGGATCAACACCGCCGCGACCGCCGAATCGACGCCGCCCGACAGGCCACAAATCACTCGGCCATCGCCGACCTGCGCGCGAATTTCGGCGATCTTGGTCTTGCGGAATTCGGCCATCGTCCAATCGCCGGACAGACCGCACACGTGGCGCACAAAGTTTTTCAACAGCTTGCCACCGTCGGGCGTGTGTACGACCTCGGGGTGGAACTGCATCGCATAGATGCGCTTTTCATCATTGGCGATGACCGCGAAAGGCGCGCCCGCGCTGGCCGCAACCGGGCGGAAACCGGGGGCCAATTGCGTCACCTTGTCGCCATGGCTCATCCACACCTGATGCTTTTCACCGGCCTGCCACAACCCGTTGAACAGCGCGCAACCATCGGAAATCTCGATAAATGCGCGGCCAAATTCGCCAGCGTCGCCTTCGAGCACTTCGCCGCCCAACTGATGCATCAAGGCCTGCTGGCCATAACAGATGCCCAGAATCGGCAGGCCCGAATGCAGGATCTCATCCGGAATGCGCGGGCCCTCGGCATCCAGCACGCTGGCGGGCGAGCCGGACAGGATGATGCCCTTGGGCTGCATCCGGGCAAAGGCCGCAGCGGCGGCGCCAAAGGGAGCGATTTCGGAATACACACCGGCCTCGCGCACGCGGCGCGCGATCAATTGTGTTACTTGGCTGCCGAAATCGACGATGAGGATGGAATCGGGATGCTGGACGGTCATGGCTGGCCACTATGGCAGACAATCGCGGCTGTCCAGAGGTACAGGGCAATGGCGATGCAAAAGCTGGGAACAGCGCAGCACTGAATTGGGCAGGTCAACCGGCGGAGCAAAGGATAAAGGTTGCATAAAACGCAACAGCTTCCGCTCTCTTCGCACGTGCAGCATGCGAAAAATGCACTATATCGCGGCCATCGAGAGGCGCGGCAATACGCTATTTAGCGTAGGCCACCGCCATCAAGACCTATCACAGGAGCACATCATGACCCGCAATCTCGTGGCATTCGCCGCAGCGCTGGGCGTCAGTGGCCTGTTCTTTGCCCTTACGTTGGCCTGAACAGACCCTAACCCCACCGGCTAACGCGCCGGTAAACCAAAGGGCTGTTCCGCTGCAAAGCGGAGCGGCCCTTTGGTGCGTTTGGCGCAATCGTACCGCGCCGATAACGGATGGGCGAGGGATCACCCCCGCCCGCCCGCGCTTCAATGCGCGGCGTAATCCTTGACCAGTTCGGTCAGAAAATCGCGCCCGGTATAGACCGCCTTCACAATCGCCCGCTCGTTCAGCCCATGCGCACCATTGCCGTCAGGATCGCCATACAGGCCCGGCGGACCATACGATGGGATGCCTACCGCTTCCAAAAACACACCATCGGTCGCGCCGGTCGACATCACCGGCACCAGCGGTACGCCGGGATAATATTTCGCCACCAGCTTTTCCGCTGGCTGGACAATTTTGGCATCAAGCGGCGGCGCCTTGGCCTCTGGGCCACGGTTGTCGGTGCGCGTGACCGTCATGCGCGGATCGGCAATCGCCTTTTCCAGCGCCAGCCGGACATCCTCTCCCGACACACCGGGATAGACCCGGCAATTGATGTTCGCCCCGGCCCGCTGCGGCAAGGCGTTATTGGCATGGCCGCCATCCAGCAGCGTCGGCACGCAAGTCGTGCGCAACATCGAATGATACGACCGGTCGGTATTGAGCAGGCTTTCCGCATCCTTGTCATTGGGATTGGTGGCGATCGCCATCATTGCCTTGCCCATGGCATCGCCCCGCGCCGCGCCCGCCTTGGCGAAAAACGCGCGTGTGGTATCGTTCAACATCAGCGGGAATTCATACGCCCGCAATTTGACCAGCGCGTCAGCCAGTTCATAGACCGCATTGTCGCGGATCGGGATCGAACTGTGGCCACCGGGGTTGGTCGCCTCGACGCGATAGTTGATCGGGGTCTTTTCACCCACATGCAGGTTCTGCACCATCACCTTGCCATGGCCATCGGTCCGCCCGCCACCGCCCTCGTTCAGCGCGAATTCGGCGTCGATCAAATCGCGCTTGTTCTCGGTCAGCCACTTGACGCCGTTGAACGCCCAACTCGTCTCCTCGCCGCAAGTCAGCGCCAGTTTCAGCGTGCGCTTGGGGTGATAGCCATCCTTTTTGAACCGCATCAGCATGTCGATCCAGATGGCATCCATCGCCTTCATGTCCGACGTGCCACGGCCATAGAAATAGCCGCCTTCCTCGATGAATTGATAAGGATCGCGGGTCCAATCCTCGCGCTTGGCCACCACCACGTCGAGATGACCGAGCAACAGGATCGGTTTGGCGACCTTCGACGTGCCGGGCAATACGACGACCAGCCCGCCTTCCTGTGGGTGATCGGCCACGGCAAAGCGGGTGATGTCGGCGCCGGCAAATCCGGCCGCCTTCAAATGCCCCTCAATCTTGTCGGCCAGCACTGTGCAACTGCCGCTGGTGATGCTGCTGTCGGTCTCGACCAGTTCCTTGTACAGCGCGCGATAGGCCAGCTGATCGGCGCGCAGCGGGGCCTCTTGCGCCGATGCGACGCCCGATCCAGCCGCACAAATCATCGCCGTGACGGCCATCGCCACCTTGCCAACACCGGCCAATAGTCCCGCGCGCTGCTTCATAATCAACCCCTGTGTCAAAAACTGGCCATATGTGACAGTTCAGCAGGAATTCCCTGTGGATGGAAGGGGGCAAAACGGGTTCCGAAATGCGCAGACAATGCCTATATGCTGTGCATGACCAGCACTAACGAAAATATCCCGAACGCCAACGCCTATGGCGCCGATTCGATCAAGGTCCTGAAGGGGCTGGATGCCGTGCGCAAACGCCCCGGCATGTACATCGGCGACACCGACGACGGATCGGGCCTGCACCACATGGTGTTCGAAGTGTCGGACAACGCGATCGACGAAGCACTGGCAGGTCATTGCGACCTCGTGCTGATCGAGGTGAACCCCGATGGGTCCGTCTCGGTCGAGGATAACGGGCGCGGCATTCCGACCGGCATCCATAGCGAGGAAGGCGTCTCGGCCGCCGAGGTCATCATGACCCAGCTGCACGCGGGCGGCAAATTCGAGAACACCTCCGACGACAATGCCTATAAGGTCTCTGGCGGCCTGCATGGCGTCGGGGTTTCGGTGGTCAACGCGCTGTCCGAATGGCTGGAATTGACCATTTGGCGTGATGGCAAGGAACATTGGATGAAGTTTGCCCACGGTGATGCCGTGGCGCCGCTGATCCAGCGCGGCGATGCGCCGGACAATGGCAAGGGCCAGCCCAAAAAGGGCACCCGCGTCACGTTTCTGGCCAGCACGGACACGTTCAAGAACGTCAACGAATACGACTTTGACAAGCTTGAGCACCGCTATCGCGAGCTGGCGTTCCTCAACTCGGGCGTGCGCATTCTGCTGCGCGATCTGCGTGGGGAAACGGTCAAGGAACATGACCTGTATTACGAGGGCGGGATCGCCGCCTTTGTGAAATATCTGGATCGGAACAAGGTCGCACTGATCCCCGACCCGATCGCCATTGCCGCCAACCGCGATGGCATGGGCATCGAGGTGTCGCTCGAATGGAACGATTCGTATTACGAAAACGTGCTGTGCTTCACCAACAACATTCCGCAGCGCGACGGTGGCACCCATCTGGCGGCCTTCCGCGCTGCGCTGACCCGCACGTTGAACGGCTATGCCGAACGGTCGGGCCTGTTGAAGAAGGAAAAGGTCACGCTGTCGGGCGAGGACATGCGCGAAGGGTTGAGCGCGATCGTCTCGGTCAAGCTGCCCGACCCTAAGTTTTCGAGCCAGACCAAGGACAAGCTGGTCAGTTCCGAAGTGCGCCAACCGCTCGAAAGCCTGATGGCCGACAAGATGAGCGAATGGCTGGAGGAAAACCCCGCCCACGCCAAGACCATCGTGCAAAAAATTATCGATGCCGCCGCCGCGCGCGAGGCCGCCAAGCGCGCCCGCGAACTGACCCGCCGCAAGGGCGCGATGGACATCGCCAGCCTGCCGGGCAAACTGGCCGATTGCCAAGAGCGCGATCCGTCGAAATGCGAATTGTTCCTGGTCGAGGGTGACTCGGCAGGTGGTTCCGCCAAGCAGGGCCGCGACCGGCATTATCAGGCGATCCTGCCGCTGAAGGGTAAAATCCTCAACGTCGAGCGCGCCCGGTTCGACCGCATCATCGGATCGAAGGAAGTCGGCACGCTGATCCAGGCGATGGGCACCGGCATTCGGGATGAATTCAACCTCGAAAAGCTGCGCTATCACAAGATCGTCATCATGACCGACGCTGACGTCGATGGCGCGCATATCCGCACGCTGTTGCTGACATTCTTCCACCGCCAGATGCCCGACATCATCCGCGCCGGCCATTTGTTCATCGCGCAACCGCCACTGTACAAGGTGGCCAAAGGGCGGTCGGAGGTCTACCTCAAGGATAATGCCGCGCTCGACCGCTATCTGGTCGAAGGGGGCCTTGCCGGCCGGATGCTCGAATCGGCCAGCGGTGCGCGCAGCGGGCAGGATCTGGTCGCGCTGGTCGAACATGCCTTGCGGTTCCGCAATTTGATGGCCTTTGTGCCGCGCCGCTATGACCCGTCGGTGGTCGAGGCAATGGCCCTGGCGGGCGTGTTCGAACATGGGCTGGACGCGGCGACGCGCTCCGCCGCGCTGGATCGCGCCGCCGAATGGATGGGCCGCACCGATCGCGAGGCAAAATGGTCGGCGGCATCGACCGAGGACGGCCATGTCGAATTCAACCGCGTATGGCGCGGCGTAACCGACAAGCACAAATTCGACGCCGCCTTCCTGATCAGCGCGGAGGCACGCAAACTCGCCCGACTCGCCGCCGAACAGGCCGACGCCTATGCCAGCCCGGCCAAGCTGACCCGCACCGCCGCCGCCGAACCCGAGGCCGAAGTGGTCGAGGAGATCGAGGGCGAGGATGCCCCCGTGGCGGCTCGCCGGACCGTGGTCGATGCCGGGATCATCCGCCCCTCGCAATTGTTGGAGGCCGTACTGGCCATCGGGCGCAAGGGCCTGTCGATCCAGCGCTACAAGGGCCTTGGCGAAATGAACGCCGATCAGTTGTGGGAAACCACGCTCGACCCCAACAACCGCGCTCTGTTGCAGGTGAAGGTCGAAGACGCCGATGTGACCGACGAAATCTTTACCCGCCTGATGGGCGATGTCGTCGAACCACGCCGCGAATTCATTCAGGACAACGCGCTCAACGTGGCGAACCTCGATGTCTGACGAACCGAAGGGCGCGCCGCAACCCGATTATACCTCGGTCAGCGCCTATCTGGGCGCGGCCCCCGCTGGCGCCCGGCGCGCGACAGTGGATACGATCCCGTGGGATCAACCGGCAACAATGATCGATCTGGAAGGGCGCGTGCCGATCCTTGGCACCATCCGCGACTGTGCGATGCATTATGCGCTGTATAAGCCCCATGCACGCGACAATGCGCGGCTGGTACTAACCCAGCCGGTGCATCGTCCGGGCCGCCCGACACGGACATGGTTGTTGGAACCTTCGGAAATCGCCGCTCTGGCCGAACGGTTGCAGGCAGAGGGCTAAAAGCCTGCGCCTTCGGGCCAACCCGGCGCGGCGAGGCCTAGGAATTTGAACAGATCCCCCATCTGATCCGGCGCGGTCAGACGATGGAGCGCGGCGGCGACGGCCTCGGCATGATCCGGCGCGGCCTTGGCCAGCGCGGCGGCGCGCGCCTCGATCCCCATCGCGCAAAGCCACGCCCCCTGCCCCGCAACGCCCAGCACGCGGGCGCCTTGCGCGGCGGCAACTTGCGCGGCGGTGGCGAAATCGACGAGGGTGGTCAGGTCCGCCTCGCCCGGATCGGTAAATGGATCGGCACGGGCATGGCCGCGCAAAGCCTGCAAACTCGACCCCGTCTGCCCCTGCGCATGGCCATAGTCGATGATCAGCGCCGCCCCGCCCTGCGTCGTCAGCCTTGCCCCTATCTCGGTCATCACCGCCGCGGCCGCGGGGCAGCTTTCAACGATAGTGCCAGCCGCGGCCTCGCGCCATTCAGAGCGGATCGCGGCGTCCATCGGCACGGTTCCCGCCACCGGAATAAACCGCGCGCCGTCCAGCGCCACAAGCCTTTCGCGCCAGCCGCGCGGCGTCTTGACCATCTGGCGGATCGGCAGCGCGTCGAGAAATTCGTTGGCGACCAGCAGCATCGGCGCATCGCTCGGCACTTGCGACACGTCGTCGTGGAAGTGCGCCCCCGGCACCGCCTCGGCCTGTATGGCGCGCAAGGGGGGCGATGTTTCGATGAAATGCACCTCTGGCCGCAGCCCAAACCGTGCCGCCACCCGTAACGCGTCCCGCGCCAATGTGCCACGCCCCGGCCCCGGCTCGATATAGAGCACGCGGTCTGGCCGCCCGGCCCTGCTCCACATATCGGCGAGCCAGATGCCGATCATTTCGCCAAACATCTGGCTGATTTCAGGCGCGGTGATGAAATCGCCCGCCACGCCAAACGGATCGCGCGACGCATAATAGCGGGCATTCGCCTCGCCCATATACAGCGACACGCTGATCGGGCCGTGCAGTGCAATCAGCCGCCGAAACCGGCTCGCCAGCGTATCCCCATCAGTCATGCAGGCGCGTCAATCGGCACCGCCGCCCCCAACATCGGCCGGGTCAGCGCGCGGATCAGGAAAAACAGCCCCAGCGCGATCATCGGCATGCACAACCATTGCCCCATCGACATATGGGTTCGCGCGGCAAAATCCTGCAATTGGGCGTCCGGCTCACGAAAAAACTCGACGGTAAAGCGGGCCAAACCATAGCCCAGCACAAACACGCCGGTCAGCAAACCCGGCCTCCAGCGCGCCCGCGTCCGCCAGAACAGCGGGATCAGCACCACCGCCAACACAAGGCCTTCAAGCGCCGCCTCGTACAATTGGCTGGGATGGCGCGCGAATGGCCCGGCATCAGCGCCGGGGAAGACCATCGCCCACGGCACATCGGGCCCGGCAATCCGCCCCCACAATTCGCCATTGATGAAATTCGCGCAACGCCCAAAAAACAGCCCCAGCGGCGCGCAAGGCGCGATGTAATCGCACACCCGGACAAATGACAGTCGGTTCGCCCGGCACACCCACGCGATCGCCGCCGTCACCCCGATCAACCCGCCGTGAAAGCTCATGCCCCCCTCCCACAGCTTGAGCAATTCGAGCGGGTGGGCCAGCAATTGCGGCGCATAAAACGCGGCATAGCCCAGTCGGCCGCCAGCGATGATCCCCACCGTACACCAGAAAAACAGGTCATCAACATGACGCTGCGCCAAAGGGCTGCCCGCTTGGCGGATCATCCGCGACAGGTGCCAATAGCCGAACACAATCCCCGCCAGATAGGCCAGCGAGTAAAAGCGCAGCGTAAAGACGCCAAGGTCGATGCCGCGCTTCAGCCCGAGATCCGCCCAATAGATCGGGTGATGAACGGCACTGGCGGCGGAGGCCATGACATCCAGAAGGGACAAATCAATCAGCATGGCGTGGCGTTTCCGTCGGTTTGGAGGCGGCGTTGGCGTATATCTTGGCCGCAGTTACAACAGGGCAGCGACCGAAGTCACCTGTTTCCTGCACATCGCCCAGTTGGCGCATCCGTAGTATGCGGATAAGGGGAAGTTCAGCATAATCGGCCATAGGCCATAGTCCCCCACCCGAAAGCCGTGTTCATGTCCGCCAATCGCATTCCCAACCAGCGCGCGGTAATCGACCGCCGCGCCTTGACCGAGGCCATTGCCGAGGCGCTCGCCACCGCTGGCACCGCGGCCAAGGCCCGACCCCGCGTGGTCGAACTGCTACGCGGCGCACTGGATCAGGGGCGGATCGAGATCGACCGCCGGTTGCAGGAAAAACCCGGCGCGGGGAATGATTGCGCGGCGGCACAGGCGTTTCTGGTCGATCAATTGTTGCGGATCATTCACGATCATGTCGTCACCGATGTCTATCCCTCGGCCAATCGCACATCGGGTGAACGGCTGACCGTGATGGCGGTCGGCGGTTATGGCCGAGGCGAAATGGCGCCGCATTCCGATGTCGATGTGACTTTCCTGACGCCGATCAAACAGACCGCCTGGTGCGAGCAAGTGATCGAGGCCATGCTCTATTTCCTTTGGGATCTGGCGCTGAAGGTCGGGCATTCCAGCCGCAGCCTTGATGATATGGTGCGGATGTCGAAGTCGGACATCACGATTTGCACAGCGATGCTCGAAGGCCGCTATGTCTGGGGCGATCAGGCGCTGTTTGACGAGGCGCGGGGACGGTTTTTTGCCGAAGTCGTCGCTGGCACCGAACGGTCGTTCGTCACCGAAAAATTGCATGAACGCAACCAGCGGCACAAGCGTCTGGGCGACAGCCGCTATGTCGTCGAACCCAATGTGAAAGAGGGCAAGGGCGGGCTGCGTGATCTGCACACGCTGTATTGGATCGGCAAGTATCTCTATAAAGTGCGCGATTCCAGTGAGTTGGTTGCGGTCGGCCTGTTGACCGCGGACGAATATCGCGCCTTTCGCCGGGCAGAAAACTTCTTCTGGGCGGTACGCTGCCATCTGCACACCATCACCAACCGTGCCGAAGACCGGCTGACCTTCGACCTGCAACGCCAAGTCGCGCAACGGATGAATTTCTCCGACCGGCCCGGCAAGAGCGCGGTCGAACGCTTCATGCAATATTTCTTCCTACAGGCCAAACAGGTCGGCAGCCTGACCGGCGTGTTTCTGGCGCAATTGGAAGAACAGGGCGAAAAGAAAAAGAAGCTCGGGTTTTTTGCAGGCCTGCGCGGGCGGGCAAAAACTGTGAAGGGGTATAAGGTCGCCCATGGCCGGATTTCGGCGCCGGGGGATGACTGGTTTGCGGTCGATCCGGTGCGCTTGCTGGAAATCTTCGTCATCGCCGATGCCGAAGGGTATGAAATCCACCCCGAAACGATGCGCCAGATCGGCCGCGACGCCAAATTGGTCGATGCCGTGCGCAAATCGCCACGCGCCAACGCGCTGTTCATGGACCTGCTGACCAGCCGCAAGGACCCCGAAACGGTGCTGCGCTGGTTGAACGAATGCGGTGTATTTGGCAGGTTCATCCCCGAATTCGGGCGGGTGAATGCCCAGATGCAGTTCGATATGTACCACCACTATACGGTCGATGAACATACGATCCGCGCGATCGGCCTGCTGTCAAAGATCGAAAAGGGCGAGTTAGTCGCCGATCACCCGCTGGCGACCCAAGTGATAGCCAAGGTCCATTCGCGCCGGGCAATCTACACCGCCGTGCTGATGCATGACATCGCAAAGGGGCGCGGCGGCGACCATTCGGTGCTGGGTGCGGAAATCGCGCTCAAACTGTGTCCGCGGCTGGGCCTGACTTCGGAGGAAACCGAGTTGGTCAGCTGGCTGGTCAGCCAACATTTGTTGATGGGCGCCACCGCGTTCAAGCGCGATCTGGCCGATTGGAAGACGATCACCGATTTCGTCGCCGTCGTGCAATCGCTCGAACGATTGCGGCAACTGACCTTGCTGACCATCGTCGACATTCGCGCGGTCGGGCCGGGCGTGTGGAACGGCTGGAAGCGCCAATTGCTGTCGGAACTCTACGCCAGCGCGGAGGAACGCCTGCGCCTCGGCCATGTCGAGCGCCACCGCGCCGGTCGCATCGCCGCCAAACAGGCCGATGTGACCGAACATCTCGGCAACCGGGGCGATTTGGTCACAACGCTCGGCAAACAATTCCCCGACGCCTATTGGATTGCAGAGCCAGAAGACGTCATCGCACGCAATTTGGTGCAGTTGGACGACGCAAAGGGCGCCCCGCTATCGATCACCACAACCTATGACGCCGCGCGTGGCGCAACGCTGGTGATGGTGATCGCCGCTGATCACCCCGGCCTGTTCTATCGCATCGCTGGCGGCATCCATCTGGCGGGCGGCAACATCATCGATGCGCGCATTCACACCACGCGCACCGGCACCGCAGTCGACAATTTCCTCGTGCAGGACCCGCTCGGGCGCCCCTTTTCCGAAGATAGCCAGCTGAGCCGGTTAAAGACCGCGATCGGTGATGCACTGGCTAACCGGGTGCGGCTGTTGCCGCAATTGGCCGCGCGGCCGCTCGCCCGGCCCCGTGCCGAAGCCTTCGATGTGCGGCCTCGTGTCGAATTCGACAATAGCGCATCAAACCGCTTCACCGTGCTCGAAATCTCGGCCCGCGACCGGCCCGCACTGCTCAACCGGCTCGCCCGCGCCTTGTTCGAAGCGCGGTTGATTGTGCATTCCGCCCACATCGCCACCTATGGCGAACGAGCAGTGGACACATTCTATGTCACTGACTTGTTCGGTGGCAAGGTGGACGGCAGCAGCCGGATGAAGTCCGTGGAGAAGCGGCTATTGGAAGCCGCCTCGGAGGAAGTTGCAGAAGTCGCCTCGTAAGGGATCAGCCGCGAGGGGAAGGTCCCTCGTGGCTTTCACCCGGCCGTCAACCGCGCGACCACCGCATCGCGGCCGATCAATGGCAACAGCGCGCCCATATCCGGGCCATGATCCATGCCGGTGATCGCCTGACGCAGCGGCAGGAACAGCGCCTTGCCCTTGCGCCCGGTCGCCTCCTTCAACGCGCCGGTCAGCGCGCCCCAAGCGTCTGCGCCCCAATCGAGCCCGCCTGCGACCGCTGCCGCCTGTGCCAGAAACGCAGCGGTTTCCTCGTCAAACGCCGGCGCGGTGATGGGTCCGGTCACGACTGCCCACCAATCCGCCGCCTCGGCCACGGTATGCAGGTTGGGGCGGATCGCGTCCCATGCCTCTGCCCCCATGCGGGTCGGCAAATGCGCCGCAACGCGTTCATACGGCATCCGGTGCAGCACGGCGGCGTTGACGCGGGCCAGTTCCGCCTCGTCAAACCGCGCGGGCGCCCGGCCAAAGCGCGACAGATCAAACGCGGCGGCCAATTCGGCCACACCCAGTGCCGGGTCGACCGGGTCCGACGTACCCAGCCGCGCCAGCAGGCAAATGATCGCCTCCGGCTCAATGCCCTGTTCGCGCAATTCGCCAACCCCCAGCGAACCCAGCCGCTTGGACAGCTTGCCCTCGGTGCCGGTCAGCAAGGCCTCATGCGCGAAACCCGGCACGGCGGCGCCCAGCGCCGTGAACATCTGGACCTGTGTCGCGGTGTTCGACACATGGTCCTCGCCGCGCAGGATCTGAGTCACGCCCATATCGACATCGTCGATCACCGAAGGCAGCATATAGAGCCATGAGCCATCGGCGCGGCGAATGACCGGGTCCGACATCGTCCTGGCGTCGAAATGCTGAGGCCCGCGAATGCCATCAACCCAGGTGATCGCCTCATCATGGTCGAGCTTGAATCGCCAATGCGGCGCCTCGCCCGCCGCCGCGCGCGCCGCATGATCCGCCTCGCTCAGCGCCAGCGCACCCCGATCATAGATCGGCGGCAACCCGCGTCCGAGCAGAACCTTGCGTTTCAGGTCGAGTTCCTGCGCCGTTTCATAGCAGCGATAGACCCGCCCGGCCGCGGCCAGCTTGGCAAATTCGCGCTCATAGATGTCGAACCGCGCCGATTGCCGCGCCTCGGCATCCCATGTCAGCCCCAGCCAAGCCAGATCGGCACGGATCGCAGTCACGCATTCCTCGCGGCTGCGCGCCGTATCGGTATCGTCGATACGCAGCAGGAAACGCCCGCCGGCACGCTGCGCCAGCATCCAATTGTGCAAGGCGGTGCGGATATTGCCGATATGCAACATGCCCGTGGGCGACGGGGCGAAACGGGTAACAGTGGTCATATGTCGTCCTGTTCAGGCAGTCCTGAACGCGTGCGTGAGGGGATAGCGGCGGTCGCGGCCAAAATTGCGGCTGCCCAGCTTGACCCCCGGGGGGGCCTGTCGGCGCTTGTATTCGGCCAAATGGAGCAGTCGTTCAATCCGGCTGACAATATCGCGGTCGAACCCTTCGGACACCAATTGCTCAACGCTCTTTTCGTGTTCGACCAGCCCCATCAGGATCGGATCGAGCACCTCGTAAGGCGGCAGGCTATCGCTGTCCTTTTGATCAGGGCGCAGTTCGGCGCTCGGCGGTTTGGTGATGATATTGTCGGGCATCACTGGGCCATCGGGCCCAAGCCCAATGCGCGGACGATGCTTGTTGCGCCATGCCGACAGGGCGAATACCGTCAACTTATAGGCGTCCTTCAACGGGTTATAGCCGCCGTTCATGTCGCCATAAATGGTCGCATAACCGACGCTCATCTCGCTCTTGTTCCCGGTCGTAATCAGCATCGGGCCGAACTTGTTCGACAGACTCATCAAGGTCACGCCGCGAATGCGCGACTGGATATTTTCCTCTGCGAGGTCGGGCGCGCGGCCGGCGAACACCGGCCCCAGCATCTCGTCAAACGCGCGGACGGCCGGCACGATCGGCACCGTGTCATAGCGGCACCCCAGCATATGCGCACATTCCGTCGCATCGATCAGGCTTTCGGTGCTGGTGTACCGGCTGGGCAACATCACGCACCACACTTTGTCGGCGCCCAGCGCATCGACCGCAATGGCCGCACATAGCGCCGAATCAATCCCGCCCGACAGGCCCAGCACGACGCCCGGAAACCGGTTGCGGTTCACATAATCACGCAGCGCCAGCACCATCGCGGAATAAATGTCCTCGGGATGCTGCGCCTGCTCGGCAATCTCGCCCCGGTCACAGCGCCACCCCTTGGCGGTCTTGGTCCAGCGAGTGAGCACCTCCTGCTCCTCCCAATCCTTCATCTGTACCGCAAGGCTACCATCGCCGTTGACGACAAAGCTCGCGCCGTCGAACACCAATTCGTCCTGCCCGCCCACGCGGTTGAGATAGGCCAGGGGGACGCCCGTGCCCGATGCGCGACGCTTGGCCACGCCATCGATACGCAGCGTATCCTTGTCGATCTCATACGGGCTGCCATTGGGGCACAGAAAAATCTCTGCCCCGAAATCGGCCAGATGGCGGCAGACATTGGGGTGCCAGATATCCTCGCAAATCGGCGCGCCGATCATCGTACCGCGAAAAATGATCGGTTCGGGCAAGGGGCCGGGCTGGAACAGGCGCATTTCATCAAATGTGCCGTAATTGGGCAGCTCATGCTTGAACCGCGTCGCCTGCACCTTGCCTTGATCGAGCAAGGCCACGCCATTGTGCAACGCGCCATCCTGCACAAATACGCTGCCGACCAGCATCGCCGGGCCTTTATGCGCGGTCTGTTCGGCCATGCGTTGCAATTCGGCCGCCGCCCGTTCGACAAGGTTCGGCTTTAACACCAGATCCTCTGGCGGATAGCCGATCAATTGCAGTTCCGGAAAGGCGATCAAGTCCGCGCCAGCCACAGCAGCGCGATCGCGCGCAGCCAACATCCCGGCAGCATTGCCAGCCAAATCGCCAACCGACTGGTTCATCTGGGCGAGCGTGATCTTGAGTGTATCGGGCATGGTGGGGGTTTAGGAGCGGATTGGGCGGAAGGGAAGGGTGGAAGCGAAAGACGCAAGGGCAATCGCCGTCCGCTTCCCTTTCGCCCCTAACGAAAAGCCCCGCCGGATCACGCCGGCGGGGCCTTCCAATTCACCCAAAGGCGCGTTCGAGGCTTATTCGGCCTCGTCGCCCTTGATCAGATATTCGCCAGCATCCGCATCGGTGCCGTGGGTTTCACCCTCAACCACCGCCAAAGGATCGACGAACACAGCCGCTTCCGGGCCTTGTGCCAGTTCGGCAGCGTGTTCCTCAGCCGCGGTATTGGCCTCGATCAAGGCCTCTGCGGCGGGCTTAACCACTGCCTGCGTCTCGTGCAGCTTGCGATACGTCGCACGCAGAGCAGCATCGCGGCTGTTGGCGGTGACGCGGATGCGATTCATGCCCGCGCCGGTACCGGCGGGGATGAGGCGACCCACGATCACGTTTTCCTTCAGCCCGACCAGGCTGTCCTTCTTACCTTCCACGGCGGCTTGCGTCAGCACGCGGGTGGTTTCCTGGAACGAGGCGGCCGAGATGAACGAACGCGTTTGCAGCGAAGCCTTGGTAATGCCCAGCAACACCGGCTTGCCTTCGGCGGGCACTTGGCCCGATTCCAGCTTGGCATTGAACTCGCGCATTTCCTCGTAATCGACCTGTTCGCCTGGCAGCAACGTCGTGTCGCCGCCATTGGTGATCTCGACCTTTTGCAGCATCTGGCGAACGATCACCTCAATGTGCTTGTCGTTGATCTTCACGCCCTGCAAGCGATAGACTTCCTGGATTTCAGCGCAGAGATATTCGGCCAGGGCCTCAACACCCATCACTTCCAGAATGTCGTGCGGGTTGGGCGAACCGCTGATGAGGTTATCGCCCTTCTTGACCCAGTCACCTTCCTGCACGTCGATCACCCAGCTCTTGGGGATCAGATATTCGACGGGTTCGCCTTCCTCTGGCACAATCGCGATTTTGCGCTTGGCCTTGTAATCGCGGACGAATTCAATCCGCCCGGCGATCTTGGCAATGACCGAATTATCCTTGGGCACGCGCGCTTCGAACAGCTCGGCAACACGCGGCAGACCGCCGGTGATGTCGCGCGTCTTGGCGGCTTCACGCGATGCACGGGCGATGACGTCGCCCGATTCCACCAACTGGCCATCTTCCACCGACAGGGTGGTGCCCGGTGCCAGCATATAGCGTGCCGCCTCGCCCGAAGCGTCGTCCAGCAGCGTCAGACGAGGACGCAGGTCCTCCTTCTTGTTGCGGCTGGTCGACCGGTTTTCGGTGATGATGCGCTGGGTCATGCCCGTTGCTTCATCGACCTGCTCGGTCAAAGTGCGCCCGTCAATCAGGTCCTGATACTTCACGATACCCGATTTTTCAGTGATGATCGGGGTGGTGAACGGATCCCATTCGGCCAGACGTTCGCCCAGCTTGATGGTCGCACCATTCTCGTGCAGCAGATGGGTACCAAACGGCACGCGGTGCATAGCGCGTTCGCGGCCGTCCGTGTCGATCACCACAACTTCGCCGTTACGGGCAAGGCTGAGGCGACGGCCACGCTTGTCGGTAATCGTCGGAATGTCGCGATACGTCACCGTACCATCGCACAAGGATTCTAGGTTCGACTGCTCGTTCACCTGCGCCGCACCACCGATGTGGAACGTGCGCATGGTCAGCTGCGTACCGGGCTCACCGATCGACTGGGCGGCAATAACGCCGACCGCTTCACCGATGTTGACCGGCGTACCGCGGGCAAGGTCACGGCCGTAACACGTGCCACAAACACCCTGCGACGCTTCGCAGACCAGCGGCGAACGGATGCGGGCCGACTGAATACCAGCCGCCTCGATCCGCGCGATGCCGGGTTCGTCGAGCAACGTGCCCTTGGGCACGATGACCGAGCCATCCTTGGCAAGGATGTCGTCGGCCAGCGTACGACCAAGGATACGTTCGCCAAGCGACGCAATGGTCGAACCGCCCTGAACGATCGCGCGCATTTCGAGCGCCCGTTCGGTACCGCAATCGTTGACGATGACGACACAATCCTGCGACACATCGACCAGACGACGGGTCAGATACCCCGAGTTTGCCGTCTTCAACGCAGTATCCGCAAGGCCCTTACGAGCGCCGTGGGTCGAGTTGAAGTATTCAAGGACGGTCAGACCTTCCTTGAAGTTCGAAATGATCGGCGTCTCGATTATCTCGCCCGAAGGCTTGGCCATCAGCCCGCGCATACCGGCGAGCTGCTTCATCTGGGTCGGCGAACCACGCGCGCCGGAGTGCGACATCATGTAGATCGAGTTAATCGGCTTTTGACGGCCGTGCTCGTCCAAGGGGGTCGCCTTAATTTCGTCCATCATGGCCGCGGCCACTTGGTCGCCGCAACGCGACCAGGCGTCGATGACCTTGTTGTACTTTTCCTGCTGCGTGATCAGACCGTCCTGATACTGCTGCTCATAGTCAGCGACCAGGTCCTTGGTTTCCCCAACCAGCGCATCCTTGCTGTCGGGGATGATCATGTCATCCTTGCCGAACGAAATGCCGGCCCGGAACGCGTGGCGGAAGCCCAGCGTCATGATGGCGTCGGCAAACAGCACGGTGTCCTTCTGACCGGTGTGACGATAGACCTCGTCGATCACGTCGCCGACGTCCTTCTTGGTCAACAGGCGGTTGACGACGTCGAAGGGCACCTTGTGGCTGTGCGGCAGGCATTCGCCGATCAACATGCGACCCGGCGTGGTTTCAAACCGCTTGAGGTAGGTCTTACCCGCCTCGTCGGTCTGCGGCACACGGGCGATGACCTTGGAGTGCAGCGTAACCGCCTTGATTTCCAACGCCTGATGCACTTCGGCCATATCGCCCAGCAGCATACCCTCGCCCGGCTCGCCAATGCGATCCATCGACAGGTAATAGATGCCCAAGACCATGTCCTGCGACGGCACGATAATCGGCTTGCCGTTGGCGGGCGACAGGATGTTGTTGGTCGACATCATCAGCACGCGCGCTTCCAGCTGGGCTTCCAGCGAGAGCGGTACGTGGACGGCCATCTGATCGCCGTCAAAGTCGGCGTTAAAGGCCGAGCAGACCAGCGGGTGCAGCTGGATCGCCTTGCCTTCGATCAATACCGGCTCGAACGCCTGAATGCCCAAACGGTGCAGCGTCGGCGCACGGTTCAGCATCACGGGATGTTCGCGGATCACCTCGTCGAGGATGTCCCAAACTTCCTTGCGCTCCTTTTCGACCCACTTCTTGGCCTGCTTCAAGGTCATCGACAGACCCTTGGCATCCAGACGGGCGTAGATGAACGGCTTGAACAGTTCGAGCGCCATCTTCTTGGGCAGGCCGCACTGGTGCAGCTTCAGCTCGGGACCGGTCACGATCACCGAACGACCCGAATAGTCAACGCGCTTGCCGAGCAGGTTCTGACGGAAGCGGCCCTGCTTGCCCTTGAGCATGTCGGACAGCGACTTCAGCGGACGCTTGTTGGCACCGGTGATGACACGGCCACGGCGGCCATTGTCGAACAACGCGTCAACGGCTTCCTGCAACATGCGCTTTTCGTTGCGCACGATGATGTCCGGCGCGCGCAGCTCGATCAGGCGCTTGAGGCGGTTGTTACGGTTGATCACGCGACGATACAGATCGTTGAGATCCGAGGTCGCGAAACGGCCACCATCCAACGGCACCAGCGGGCGCAGATCTGGCGGAATGACCGGAACCACGTCCAAGATCATCCATTCCGGGCGGTTGCCCGAATCGATGAACGATTCCACGACCTTCAGCCGCTTGATGATCTTCTTGGGCTTCAGCTCGGACTTGGTGACGGCCAATTCCGCCAACAGGTCGGCCTTCTCCTGCACCATGTCCAGGCTCATCAGCATGTGCTTGACCGCTTCTGCGCCGATCCCGGCCGAGAAGCTGTCTTCGCCATACTCGTCCTGATGGTCGAGCAATTCGTCTTCGGTCAGCAACTGGTACTTTTCAAGCGGGGTCAGGCCCGGCTCGATCACCACATAGCTTTCGAAATACAGGATCCGTTCCAGCTGCTTCAACTGCATGTCGAGCAACAGGCCGATGCGCGACGGCAACGACTTCAGGAACCAGATGTGGGCAACGGGCGCGGCCAGTTCGATGTGACCCATGCGCTCACGACGCACCTTGGTCACGGTCACTTCAACGCCGCACTTTTCGCAGACGACGCCCTTGTACTTCATCCGCTTGTACTTGCCGCAAAGGCACTCATAGTCCTTCACAGGACCAAAGATGCGGGCACAGAACAGGCCGTCACGCTCAGGCTTGAACGTGCGATAGTTGATGGTCTCGGGCTTCTTGATCTCGCCAAAGGACCACGAACGGATGCGTTCCGGGCTGGCGAGGCCGATCTGGATCTGGTCGAAGGTTTCGGTCTTCGCCATCTGGTTGGTAAACTTGGTCAGGTCGTTCATTTTTTGCCGTTCCCTTGCCCCACACGGGGCGCTGGACGTGAAATTTCGTAAGCGAGGGAAGGAGGCGCCGCCGGTGGCGACGCCCGCCAATCCTTACTCCGCAGCCTGCGGCAAATCGTCGTCGTCATCGCTGATGATCGAGGACAATTCGACGTTGAGGCCGAGGCTGCGCATTTCCTTGACGAGCACGTTGAAGCTTTCGGGGATGCCCGCCTCGAACGTATCGTCACCCTTGACGATCGCCTCATAGACCTTGGTGCGGCCGACGACGTCGTCCGATTTCACCGTCAGCATTTCCTGAAGCGTATACGCTGCGCCATAGGCCTGCAGCGCCCACACTTCCATTTCACCGAAGCGCTGACCACCGAACTGCGCCTTACCACCCAGCGGCTGCTGCGTGACGAGCGAGTACGGCCCGATCGACCGTGCGTGGATCTTGTCATCGACCAAGTGGTGCAGCTTGAGCATGTAGATGATGCCCACGGTCACCTTACGGTCGAACGCGTCACCCGTGCGGCCATCGTACAACGTCGATTGGCCAGAGGTGTGCAGACCCGCCTTGGTCAGCATGGCCGACACGTCAGGCTCGCGCGCGCCGTCGAACACCGGGGTGCCCATGGGAACGCCCGCCCGCAGATTGTCGGCCAGCTCGATGATCTCGACATCGCTGCGGTCGTCGATCTCGGCGTAATATTGCTCGCCGTAGATGTCCTTCAGCTTCTCGATGATCGCGGTCGGCGGGGCTGCCGCTTCGGGGTTCGGGTTGGCATGGCGCCAATCTTCCAACGCGTGCTTGATCTGTTGGCCAAGCCCGCGGGCCGCCCAACCAAGGTGCGTTTCAAAGATCTGCCCGACGTTCATGCGCGATGGCACGCCCAACGGGTTCAGCACGATGTCGACGTGGGTGCCATCTTCCAGGAACGGCATGTCTTCGATCGGCAGGATGCGCGAAATCACACCCTTGTTACCGTGACGGCCGGCCATCTTGTCACCCGGTTGCAGCTTGCGCTTCACCGCGACGAACACCTTGACCATCTTCAACACGCCGGGGGCCAGCTCATCGCCGCGCTCCAGCTTGTCCTTGCGATCCTCGAACTTGTCGACGATCGACTTGATGGTCAGGTCGTACTGTGCCTTCACCGCCTCCAGTTGCTGCTGGCGGCCGTCGTCGGCCACGGCGAACTTCCACCATTCGTGACGCTCGACCTCGGCCAGCACTTCCTCGGTGATCTCGACGCCCTTCTTTACACCCTTGGGTGCGGCGGCCGAAACCTCGCCCAACAACATGTCCTTCAGACGGTTGTAGGTGGCGCGGTTGAGGATCGCCCGTTCGTCCTCGCGGTCCTTGGCGAGGCGTTCGATTTCCTCGTTCTGGATCGCGCGGGTACGGTCGTCGATCTCGATACCGTGGCGGTTGAACACGCGCACTTCGACGATGGTGCCGGCAACGCCCGGCGGCAGACGCAGCGAAGTGTCACGCACGTCGCTGGCCTTTTCGCCAAAGATCGCGCGCAGCAGCTTTTCTTCTGGCGTCATCGGCGATTCGCCCTTGGGCGTAATCTTGCCGACCAGAATGTCGCCCGGATGCACTTCGGCGCCGATGTAGACGATGCCTGCTTCGTCCAGGTTGCGCAGCGATTCTTCGCCCACATTCGGGATGTCGCGGGTGATGTCTTCCGGCCCCAGCTTGGTATCGCGGGCCATCACTTCGAATTCTTCGATGTGGATCGAGGTGAACACGTCGTCCTTCACGATGCGTTCGCTGATCAAGATCGAGTCTTCGTAGTTGTAGCCATTCCACGGCATGAACGCGACGAGGCTGTTGCGGCCAAGCGCCAGTTCGCCCAACTCGGTCGAGGGACCGTCGGCCAGAATATCGCCCTTTTCGACGATATCACCCACCTTCACCAGCGGGCGCTGGTTGATGCAGGTGTTCTGGTTCGAACGCTGGAACTTTTGCAGCGTGTAGATGTCGACGCCCGACTTGCCGGGTTCGATATCGCCCGACACGCGGATGACGATGCGGGTGGCGTCCACCTGATCGACCACACCGGCGCGGCTCGCGGCAACGGCGGCGCCTGAATCGCGCGCGACGGTTTCTTCCATGCCCGTGCCGACGAACGGCGCATCAGCCCGCACCAGAGGCACGGCCTGACGTTGCATGTTCGAGCCCATCAAGGCGCGGTTGGCGTCATCGTTTTCCAGGAACGGGATGAGCGAAGCGGCGACCGACACCAACTGCTTTGGCGAAACGTCCATCAGCGTCACGGTTTCGCGCGGCGCCATGACGAATTCGCCATTCTGACGGGCGGAGACCAGTTCGTCGACAAACGAGCCGTCCTCGGTGGTTTCGGCCGAAGCCTGTGCCACCGTGTGCTTCTGCTCTTCCATCGCCGACAGATAGACGACGTCCTTGGTCACCTTGCGGTCGATAACCTTGCGGTACGGCGTTTCGATAAAGCCGTACTTATTCACGCGCGCAAAGGTCGACAGCGAGTTGATCAGACCGATGTTCGGGCCTTCCGGCGTTTCAATCGGGCAGATACGGCCATAGTGGGTCGGGTGAACGTCGCGGACTTCAAAGCCGGCGCGTTCGCGCGTCAAACCGCCCGGCCCGAGGGCCGAAACACGACGCTTATGCGTCACTTCGGACAGCGGGTTGGTCTGATCCATGAACTGCGACAGCTGCGAGCTGCCGAAGAATTCACGCACCGCGGCCACGGCAGGCTTGGCGTTGATCAGGTCGTTTGGCATTACGGTCGACACGTCAACCGACGACATCCGCTCCTTTACCGCACGCTCCATGCGCAGCAGGCCGACGCGATACTGGTTTTCCAACAGCTCGCCCACCGAACGCACACGACGGTTGCCAAGGTTGTCGATGTCATCGACATCGCCCTTGCCATCCTTGAGGTTCACCAGTTCCTTGACGACAGCAAGGATGTCCTCGGTGCGCAGCGTGGTGATCGTGTCCTCGGCATCAAGACCAAGGCGCATGTTCAGCTTCACGCGGCCCACGGCCGACAGGTCATAGCGGTCGGCGTCGAAGAACAGGCCCGCAAACAGCGATTCCGCGGTTTCGCGCGTTGGCGGCTCACCAGGGCGCATCACGCGATAGATGTCGGCCAAAGCATGGTCGCGATCTTCGGCCTTGTCAGCCTTCAGCGTGTTGCGGATCCACGGGCCCGTCGTGACATGATCGATGTCGAGCAATTCGAACGTATCGATGCCAGCCGCGTCAAGCGCCGCAACGTTTTCCGGCGAAACTTCGTCGCCCGATTCGATGTAGATGCGACCGGTCGATTCATCGATGACATCATTGGCCGAATAACGGCCGAGGATTTCCTCGGTCGGGATCAGCAAGACAGTCAGGCCGTCCTTTTCCGCCTTGTTGGCAGCGCGCGGGCTGATCTTGGTGCCCAGCGGGAACACCACTTCGCCCGAATTGGCATCGACGATGTCGAACGTCGGCTTGATACCGCGCCATGCTTCGGCAACGTAAGGGATCTTCCAGCCGCCTTCAGCGCGGTTCCAGACGATCTTCTGGTAGAAGTGGTGGAGGATTTCCTCATCACCCAGACCCAGCGCATGCAGCAAAGCCGTGACCGGCAGCTTGCGCTTGCGGTCGATACGGACGTTGACGATGTCCTTGGCGTCGAATTCAAAATCGAGCCACGAACCGCGATACGGAATGACGCGGGCGGCAAACAGGAACTTGCCCGACGAATGGGTCTTGCCACGGTCATGGTCGAACAGAACGCCCGGCGAACGGTGCATCTGCGACACGATCACGCGCTCTGTACCGTTGACGACAAAGGTGCCGTTGTCGGTCATGAGCGGCATGTCGCCCATGTAAACGTCCTGCTCCTTGATATCGAGCACCGACCGGGTTTCGGTCTCGGCGTCGACTTCAAACACGATCAGGCGCAGCGTCACCTTCATCGGCGCGGCATAGGTGATGCCCCGCTGACGGCATTCGACGATGTCGAATTTGGGATCTTCGAGCTCGTAATGGACGAAGTCGAGTTCGCTGGTACCGGCGAAATCGCGGACCGGGAACACCGAACGCAGCGTCTTTTCGAGACCCGAGACATAGCCCGTTGCCGGGTTGGACCGCAGGAACTGCTCATAGCTTTCGCGCTGAACCTCGATCAGGTTCGGCATCTGCACAACTTCGTGGATGTCCCCGAAGATCTTGCGGATGCGGCGCTTCGATGAAGCGCGCGCTGGGGTATGGGGCTTAGTGGCCATGGGGCTTGCTCTTGCCTCTTTATGTGGAAGATCGCGCGGGCGACCGTCCGGAAAAATTGCCATGCGCGGGAATGGCGACATCATAAACGCAGAATAGGCCGCACGGCACACCACCCCTGTCGTTGGAGTGGCAAGCCAGCAGCCTGCTGCGTCAGATGAATACCGAAGCTTCCGTTCTTGAGCCGATCCCCGCGCTGGATCAGCCTTGCTCGAAGCGATGGAGTGAGCGCGCTAGGCCAAGGGGGCGGTATTGTCAATCTGGAACCCGCCGCAGCAAGGCGCGAACGGCTGCGTCGCACACCACACACAAATGGGGAGCAAGGCCCCTCGGCCTTGCTCCCCATTTTCGTTTCAACGCCCGGCAACCACCGGCCGCGCCACCATCAAAAAACGCCGGGAATCAAACGATAACAAACCTTTTGCACATAGGCGCGATAGGCCGCATCCTGCCCCAACAAGGCCTCCTCTGCGCGCAACCGCAGGATTTGGGCCCACCATCCTATCGCGTAAAGCACGGCATTGAGCGGGCTGGGCATCAGCACCATGATCCCAATGTGGACCATTAAATAGCCCGCATACATCGGATGCCGGACGAACCGGTATAGGCCGTCGCTCTTCACGCCCCGATTCGCGGGCGCGATACCGAAACTGCGGCGCAGGCTGAGCTTGGCCAGACCCTGCACCACATTGCCACCCAAAACCAACGCCAGCCCCAATGGCGCCAGCCGAGGGAACATGTCCAACCCCGGCTGGATCATTAACGGCGCCGCCGTGGCGGCAATCGCGAGCAACCAGTCGCCCAACCGCAATGAAATATCCTGCGTCGACCGCCGAATCAGGACGAAAACCATCACCGCCGTCTCGGAAATCAACACCAGCGGCGCATAGCCGTTCAACGAATGCAGCACCCGATTAAGCAGCAGCACCCATAGCCCGGCAATCAACACCTGCTCGATCCGGTCAAGCGCGCGCGGCGATGCCTGCCGAAACGCCCGATCGAGCCAGCCATCGGTAATCAGTGGGCCGGGGCCCGGAACCTTTGGTGTGCCTGCGATATTGCTCATGCGCGTTTGCCCCATCTGGCGCGGCGCCGACTATTGCATCGGCGCCCTTTCACCCCGCGACCTTAGCCGGGGGATGGTTAACAATGTCCTAGGGGGTTCGCCCCCAGGCCAGCCGAGCGATGTGTTCGAAACAGCGACTTTACTTGACTCGCGCGCGGTCGCTGCTAGATGCGCCGGCGACTCTGTTGGGCTTGCCCAATGGTGTCATCCGTCCGAGACAGTTGGTGCATGGGATTTGCCCCTGCTTAATGTCCAGCCTAGACGGGGAAAAGAGTTTCAAACGGCCCCGGCCCCTTGCGGAGTTTGCTCCACAAGTCGCAGGTGTCAGCGTGTTGCGATACGCATCTCCTTCCCTTGTCACGGACCTGAACGCCCAAGCTGGGCGGGGGTTCCTTTGGGTTCCTTCCTCCGGCGCGGACAGACGTAGCCGGCCCTTTGGCTTTATGCCGCTGGGTCATTTGTGAAGGAGTAAGGCATGGATCGTTCGCAGAAAGCCGACGCGGTCGCCGTCCTCAACACGATCTTCAACGAGGTTGGTGTGGTGGTTGTCACCCGCAATCTTGGCATGACGGTGGCACAGTCCACGGTCCTGCGCGGCAAGATTCGTGATGCGGGCGCGACTTTCAAGGTTGCGAAGAACAGTCTTGCTAAGATTGCCGCACAGAACACCCCATACGAAGGTATTGGCGACTAT
Organism: uncultured Sphingomonadales bacterium; assembly: GCA_903858875.1. Taxonomy (GTDB): domain Bacteria; phylum Pseudomonadota; class Alphaproteobacteria; order Sphingomonadales; family Sphingomonadaceae; genus Novosphingobium. The sequence continues at coordinate 22,104 of CAIOKP010000121.1, read as the reverse complement.
CTGACCGGTCCGATCGCGCTTGCGTGGTCGGTCGATCCGGTGGCTGCTGCCAAGGCCGTCGTAGAATTCGCCAAGACGACCGACAAGATCGAGATCGTCGGCGGGTCCATGGGGTCGGTCGTCCTTGACGCAGAAGGTATCAAGGCTCTTGCCTCGATGCCCTCGCTGGACGAACTGCGCGCCAAGCTTATCGGCCTTGTTCAGGCACCAGCAACCAAGCTGGCTCAGCTCGCCACCGCTCCGGCGGCCAAGCTGGCCCGCGTGTTTGCTGCCTATGCCGACAAGGACGCTGCCTGATCGATTTCGCGCCGGGTCACATGGCCCGGCGACCCCGAAATCGCCTCTGGCAGAGCGCAAGACTTTTAAACCGATTTGTCGGGTCTGGCGGGGATAGTCCCCGTCGCCCGGACCAACATTTGTGGAGTGATACATCATGGCTGACATCGCCAATCTCGTTGCAGAACTGTCGAAGCTGACCGTCCTCGAAGCCGCTGACCTCGCCAAGGCGCTTGAAGAAGCATGGGGCGTTTCGGCTGCTGCTGCTGTTGCCGTTGCTGCGGCTCCTGCCGCTGCTGCTGCCGCTGTTGAAGAGCAGACCGAATTCGACGTCATCCTGACCGGTGACGGTGGCAAGAAGATCCAGGTCATCAAGGAAGTCCGCGCGATCACCTCGCTCGGCCTGACCGAAGCCAAGACCCTGGTCGAGAGCGCCCCCAAGGCGATCAAGGAAGGCGTGTCGAAGGCTGAAGCCGAAGACATCAAGAACAAGATCGAAGCAGCTGGCGGCACCGTCGAGGTCAAGTAAGACCTCTACAACGCCGATCGAGCATCGATCGACAGGAATGGGCGGTCCCTCGCGGGGCCGCCCTTTTCTTTTGCGCCAGAACACTGCGGAGCAGGGGCATTGCCACATTCGAGGCATCGCACGACTTTTGCCTGTGTCGCTCGTGTCAAAATGGCCCGACCATGGTTTCGGGTCGCACGAGCCGGTCAAAGCGCACCGCATCAATAAGTCCGGTCGCGAGCGCTGCTTGGCGCAGGGTCAGGCCATTGGCCTGCGCATAGGTGACGATCTTGGTCGCGCGTTCATAGCCGATCTCGGGCACGAGCGCGGTGACCAGCATCAGCGAACGCTCAACCAGCTCCGCGATCCGGGGCAAATTGGGTGCAAGCCCCGCCAGTGCGCGCTGGGTAAAACCGGCGACCCCAGTGGCCAGCAGATCGATCGAGTGCAGGACATTGGCACCGATCAGCGGCTTGAACACATTCAGCTCCAGTTGCCCCTGCAAGCCGCCGATAGTGGCCGCAGTGTGGTTGCCGATGACCTGCGCCGACACCATGGTCAGCATCTCGCATTGCGTCGGGTTGACCTTGCCCGGCATGATCGAACTGCCCGGCTCGTTGACCGGCAACAGCAATTCGCCAATACCCGCGCGCGGGCCAGAGGCCAGCAGGCGGATGTCATTGGCGATCTTCGTCAGCCCGCCCGCCAAACTGGCCAGCCCCCCCGACATCGCCACGAGCGCATCATTGCTGGCCAAGGCCGCGAAAGTGTTGTCGGCGCTGCGAAACTGCACACCGGTCAGCGCGCTGATTTGCCCCACCACCTCTTGCGCAAAACCCGGCGGCGCATTCAGTCCAGTGCCAACCGCAGTGCCGCCCTGCGCCAAGTCCAGCACCTCACCCATCGCCTGCTCGATCCGCGCCTGCGCCTTGGCGATCTGTGCGGCATAGCCGGAAAACTCCTGACCCAGAGTCAACGGGGTTGCATCCTGCAAATGGGTGCGCCCGATCTTGACGATCCCGGCCCATTGCGCCTGCTTGTCAGCCAACACCCGCTGCATCGCGGTCAGCGCCGGTAACAGCTTGTCCCGCAAAGCCAGCACGGTCGCGATATGCAACGCGCTGGGAAAACTGTCATTGGAGGATTGGGCACGGTTGACATGATCATTGGGATGCACCGGGCGCCTGCCGCCGCGCTGGCCCGTCAGCATCTCGTTGGCGCGCGCCGCGATAACCTCGTTGACGTTCATGTTCGTCTGCGTGCCGGAGCCAGTTTGCCAGATCGCCAGCGGAAATTGATCATCGAATTCACCCGCAGCGATTTCGGCCGCCGCTCTCTCGATCACATCAGCCAGCGCGGTCTCCAGCCCGTAATGGCGGTTGACCCGCGCCGCAGCCTGCTTGATCCGCGCCAGCGCATGGATGATCGCGATGGGCATCCGTTCGCGTGGGGCAAAAGGGAAGTTCATCACGCTGCGCTGGGTTTGCGCGCCCCAATAGGCCGCCGCAGGCACTGCGATGTCGCCAAGGCTGTCGCTTTCCATCCGGATTTTGTCGGCCACATCGTTCTCCCGACAGGGTTGGGACGCGCGCGCCCTCTTACACACTTTAATCCGGGTTTGATTTGCGCCGCTGTTGAGCTTGGCCGGGGTTGATACAGCTATCACGCAATTGCCGCGTGCAGAGCGGATAAACCTTGTTCATCGCCTCTGGCGGCGGCGGGGTCAGCGCGCCCGTATAGGGACCGGCGTGATAGTTCGGATCTGCCGGCATGGCCGGCGGCACCGGCGCGTCGGCGGTCGGGGGATTGGGCGGCGTTGCCAAAGGCGTGCCCGGGCCGGTGGGGTTAGCCTGTATCTCCGTCGGGCTCGCCTGATCGGCGGCTTGGGCAAAAAGCGGTGGTGCGATGCCGCACAAGGCCATTGTGGCGAGGCTGGCTATGATGAGTTTACGCATCCTCTTTCTCCATTTTTCTACACAGTGAAACCTTCTCTTCCCATGATCATTCAAAGGGGCGTGGCGGTTGGACGCCCCAACCGCGGTTGTGGCCTTATGCCGATGGGCAAGACTGCCTTGGGCATCGAACACTGCCCGGCGCAATTCCGAGAACTGCGCCAGCCGATGCGCTCAGCAACCAGCACATTGTACGACGCCACCAGATCTTGGCCGCAAAGCCCGGAGCCAGAACATCTCCGCTGCGGGAAGGGGTGCGAAGGCGCTTGGCGGTGACCGGTGGCGTCGCTATTGCCATATTACCAAGCGTGCGCTTGCCGGCAAAGCCTCGGAAACTACACAAGTCATCGTGCGGGCTAGGTATTGTGCTTAGGGCAATACACATTGCTCGGCATCGCCCAAAACCAAACGGCCCGCCCCAACAAAGGGGCGAGCCGCATGGTACGGGGGAAAGCAGATCAGGTCAGGCGGCGACAGCGGCCTCGTCAGGATCGCGCAGTACGTAACCGCGACCCCAGACGGTTTCGATGTAATTGTCACCGCTACAGGCATGGGCCAACTTCTTGCGAAGTTTGCAGATGAACACGTCGATGATTTTCAGTTCGGGCTCATCCATCCCGCCATACAGGTGGTTGAGGAACATTTCCTTGGTCAAGGTCGTACCCTTGCGGAGCGACAACAGCTCCAACATGGCGTATTCCTTGCCGGTCAGGTGAACGCGGGCGCTATCGACTTCGACGGTCTTGGCGTCGAGGTTGACCGACAGTTTGCCCGTGCGGATGACCGATTGCGAATGCCCCTTTGACCGGCGCACCACCGCGTGGATACGGGCGATCAGTTCTTCACGATGGAACGGCTTGGTCACATAATCATCGGCGCCAAAGCCAAAGCTGCGAACCTTGCTGTCCATTTCGGAAATGCCCGACAGGATCAGCACTGGCGTCTGCACCTTGGCCACACGCAGCTTTTTCAGCACGTCATAGCCATGCATATCCGGCAGATTAAGATCCAGCAGAATAATGTCGTAATCATAGAGCTTACCCAGATCCAGACCTTCTTCGCCAAGATCAGTCGAGTAAACGTTGAAGCCCTCAGTTGTGAGCATCAACTCAATGGCCCTAGCCGTGGTCGGCTCGTCTTCGATCAACAGCACGCGCATAATGGGTGAACCCCTTTACCCCGAAACCTACGGAGACCCCTCACATCGGGTATCTTCGCTATTAACCATGTGATCAATGAACGCAAAAGGTTAATTTTGCGTAAAGTCACAGAATTCCGCGGCCTTAAAGGAATGCACTTATCGCTACGTGCCTATCGTACCCGATTGGCGAGCGGGAATAACGGATGAACACCCCACCGGTTTGGCGCAAAGCCCGGCACATTGGCATTACCAAGCGACCAACGAACCGGCATTCCCAACGGAATGAAGAGGTTGGCCTTGGCCATTTCCCTCTCCGCCTCGGCATAGAGCGCAGGGGCATGGGCCGGATCGGCAGCACCGGCCTTCGTTGCCAATGCATCGGCCGTTGCGCTACATGGACGCCGTATTGCGCAAGCCAATTGGTTAAAGAACCACGCCGGTGCGGGATAACGCGCCACGGCATCGATCAACCGCAAATCGGCCACGGCGCCGGGCGCAACACGCTCCATCACCACGCCAATCGTCGCCAGATCAAGTGTTAGGCGTTCGGCCAGCGCATTCGCTCCCGGGCCATCGGGCAATGCGATCCGCAAATGCGCCGGCTTGCCGCTAAACTTTACCCAGCCAGCAATGCGCTGCGCCGCCAGCGTGTGGCGGCCATCCATGTCATAATCGGCCCAGCGTTCCCCCACGAGGCCCGGATCCCCGTCCAGCCCCGGCGCGACGATCCGCGTGGTCGGGACAAAGCCCGGCACCGCCAGCCGCGTCGCCAATGCCGCCCGGTCAATGGCCATGGCAACCGCTTCCCGGTTTTGGGCAATGGCCAACATGCCCTCGTCGCGCTCGACAATCAGGCCGAACAGGCCCGACACCGCATCGAACCGCGCCGTGCCCTTGCCCATCGCGCCGCCATTCATGCGGGAAAAATCGGCAAAAGTGCCGCCCAGCACAATGTCCGCCTTGCCGGCAACAAACGCTGCCACTGCCGCCGCGCCTGGCTGTGCCGTCAATGCCACGGGACGGGTCAACTGTTGCCAATCATCAACCATCGGCAGCCCGCGCTTTTCCGGTGGGATCGGCGTCAGCCAGGCAAGGCCATCCTCGCGCTTTAACGCCATGGGCCCGGTGCCCTTGCCCCTATGGGTCAGGCCAAGCTCGGGCTGCGCCAACAATTGCAGGAAATCGGGCATGGGCCGTGTCAGCCGGATCTCGACCACACGGCCGGCCATCGCGCGGACTTCCTCGATCGCGGTCAAGTCCAGCGCGAGCGGCGTGCCCTGCACCTCGGCCATCGCCTGATGCAATGCCGCGCGCACCGATTCGCCGGTCAGCTTTGTCCCATCGGGCCAATTGGCATCACGCAGCCGAAAAATATAACTCTGGCCATCGTCGGTCACGATCCAGCGGTCGGCCAAGGCCGTCACCACCTTGCCGTCGGCGTCAAGCGTCACCAACCCCTCTGCCGTCGCGCCGCGCAGCAATTGGGCGGCAGGCGAAAGTGTCGGCCCGGTGGCAAAGGGCGATGCGGGATCGCCGATCACCACCACCTTCATCGCCTGTTGGTCACCCTTGCCGCAAGCGGACAGAGCAAACGACAGGCCGGCCAACAGGGCCACACGCAGGGGGAATATCGCAGAGCGCATCACAATTGGCAGCCTAGGCGTCAAAACCCCGCTCGGCAATTGCCGGGCGGGGCGGTTTCGTCAGCAAATATTTGGGGGCCGGTAAAACAACAATCGCCGCCAGAAAAGGCGGGATCAGCCGGCTTGCGTCAAACCTTGCGCATCTGCGCCGGGTCAGTGACATGCAGCGCGGCAAGCGGGCGCATCGGTACGAAATCGTCACCGGCATCGGCGGGCGCCGAAGCGCTGCGCGCGGCGCGGGGGTCGATCTCTTCATCAAACGCGATGCCGAATCGGGTGTCCTGAACCCAGGCCACCGTGCCATCGACCCAACCCACATTGCGAATTTCAACCGACACCGGCGTGCCGCGCCGCACGCGCAAGTCGCCTTCGGCCATCAACCCGCCAGCCGACAGATTGCGAATCTTGACCCGACATGCCGGCTCGCGGCGCTCCACGCGCAACGCTGCCAGCACAAACAGGCTGTCGCGTGTAATATGGCGCTGTTCGCTATCGCCCATGGTTCCTGCTCACTTCCCGGTACTTGGCCTCGACGAACCTCTCGGCAGCCCCTTTGGATCAATGCAATGCAGGGCCGAGCGCCCCGATTACGTAGATCCGCCAAGGTTGTCTCGATACTGCCTAAACCGACACGGCAAAGAAACCGTTAACCGCCGACAATTTTTCGCACGCAGACATCAATCGTCGCGCGATACGCGTTCCCGCCGCTCATGCGCTTCCTGCGCCTCAACCGACATCGTGGCGATGGGGCGCGCGATCAAGCGGCCAAGACCGATGGGTTCGCCCGTCACTTCGCAATAGCCGTAATCGCCCTCGTCGATCCGGCGCATCGCCGAATCGATCTTGGTGATCAGCTTGCGCTGGCGGTCGCGGGTGCGCAATTCGATACCCCAATCGGTTTCGGACGACGCGCGATCATTCAGGTCTGGTTCGCGCAGCGGCCCTTCCTGCAATTGACTGAGCGTGTCGGCCGATGCTTCGAGGATCAGGTTCTTCCACTGCTGCAACAGGCGCCGGAAATAGTCCTGTTGCGCCTCGCTCATATAGGTATCGGCATCAGAGGGCACGTAATCGCCGGCCAGCGACCGCCTTGCCTTAACCAGGACGTCGATTTCGTCAGCCAGACGACTTGCCATCATAACCCTCCGCAAACATGCGCGATGGATCACCGGGAACGTGCGTCATCATCGGAAAATCCGATCGACGCCCGTATCGGTTCCGAGCGCCCTATAGGTGTGGCTTTGCACACGTACAAGCGGCAAAGGACGACTTGATCGCTTTTCATATGTCGTAATTTTACGGATATGATTGCCTTTTCCCTACGCCACTTTGCCGATTGCGGCACAATCCTGCCGGTCGTTAACTGTTTATTGACCATGATGGCGCAGCTTCAGATTCATGAACGGGATTTGGGGTACTGCGACATGAATACAAATTGGGTGCATTCGGGGATCGATCCCGTCAATTTTGCCGCTTTGTCGGGGCCGTCCGATGCACAGGGCGCCGATCTGTTGATTGCCCATTGTCTGGCGGCCGCGGCGCAGGGCGACCTGTCGGCCTATTTCGATCTGGGCGTGGCCTTTTCCACCGGCAGCCATGGCGCGCAATGCGATCTGATCGAAGCGCATAAGTGGTTCAATCTGGCCGCGGTAGCCGGGCATGACGAAGCGCAGACCTGTCGCGCCGAAATCTCCGATGAAATGACCGCCCGCGAAATCGCCGAGGCCCAGCGCCGCGCTCGCCAGTGGATCGCGGCAACCAGCCGGCGCGCCGCCTGACGCGCTACTTGCCTTTGCGGAACGGCGTACGGGTTTCGAGAAAATTGGTATCCGCCGCGATACCTTCGCGCTCGCGCTGCAGAAAATCCGCAACCGCCGCGCGGAACCCGGTGTGAACGATGAAATGGGCCGATGTGGTCCGCACCGGCGCATAGCCACGCGCCAGCTTGTGCCCGCCTTGCGCCCCCGCTTCGACCCGGGCGAGGCCGAGCGCGATCGCCGCGTCGATCGCCTGATAATAGCATAGCTCAAAATGCAGGAACGGCTTGTCGATCGCCGAACCCCAATAGCGGCCATACAATGCGTCACGCCCGATGAAGTTCAGCGCGCCCGCCACCGCATGCCCATCGATAAATGCCATGACCAGCAGGATACGGTCGGCCATCCGCTCGCCCAATAGGGTGAATGCCTCACGCGTAAGATAGGGGCGGCCCCATTTGCGGCTGCCGGTGTCCTGATAAAATTCCCAGAACGCGTCCCAATGGTCCGGGCGAATCGCCGCGCCGGTCAGGTGGCGGATCTCGACGCCCTCCTGCGCGGCGGCGCGTTCCTTGCGCAGGTTCTTGCGCTTGGCCGACGACAGCGCGCCGAGGAAATCGTCAAAGCCGGCATAGCCATCATTGGCCCAATGGAATTGAATATCGTGCCGAATCAGCCAGCCAGCCGCCTCGAACACAGGCACCTGCGCCGGTTCGATAAAGGTCGCATGGGCCGACGATAGGCCTGCATCCTCGCACACCTGCTCCGCCGCGCGCAGCAACGCCGGGGCGAGGTCTGGTCGCCGGGTCAGTATGCGAGGGCCGGTGGCGGGGGTGAATGGCACGGCGATCTGCAACTTGGGGTAATAGTCGCCCCCGGCCCGCTCCCACGCGTCGGCCCATGGTTGGTCAAAGACATATTCGCCCTGGCTATGCGATTTAACATAGGCAGGCAGCGCCGCAACAGGGTCGCCATCCGGCCCGTCAATCACGATTGGCGCCGGTTGCCAGCCGGTGCCCTCACCCACGCTGTGCGAATCCTCCAGCGCGGTCAGAAAGGCGTGCGAGGTGAAAGGGTTGCCGCCATCGATCAGCCGATCCCAAGCCGCCCCCCCCACCGTGCTCACCGACGGCAGCAGGCGGGCGGTAAAATCGCCGTTGATCATAGCGTCGTCATTCATCGCCAGCCCGCCCGCGTCGCACCGGATCAATCGCGAAGCGCGACAATCGCATCGACTTCGACCGCCGCGCCCAATGGCAGGACCGGCACGCCGACAGCGCTGCGGGCGTGTTTGCCAGCGTCGCCAAATACGGCGGCCATCAATTCGCTGGCGCCATTGGCGACCTTGGGCTGATCGGTGTAATCGCCGGTCGAATTGATGAAAGCGCCGAGTTTAACCACCCGCTCCACCCGGTCGAGCGAGCCGAGCGCCGCCTTTAACTGGGCAAGGATCATCAGGCCGCAGGCGCGCGCGGCGGCAGTGCCCTGTTCGGTCGTCACATCATCGCCCAACCGGCCCGTCACCAGCGCACCATCGATAAACGGCAATTGGCCCGACACATGGGCAAGGCCGCCCGCGATCACCACCGGCACATAGGCCGCAACCGGCGCGGCGGCCACGGGCAGGGTCAGGCCCAGTTCGGCCAGGCGGGCGTCAACAGTATCAGTCATTCGTCTTCTCCATGGATTTTGGCCAGCAGCCAAGGCAGCGCAGTCGCCCAATCGTCGATACGGGCGTGGGCGTGGCCCTGAATATGGGCGCAAGGAATATGGGGGGCGAGCAGCGGTTCGCCGCACAGGTGCAGGCGGGTAACATGGGGCGTTTCGCTGGCGGCGGAGCCGTGATGGTCGGCGATGTCGTCGATGAAGACCGCGCGGGCCGGCTGGTATTCGTCGAGGATGGCGCGGATCGCGGGGCCTTTTGGCCCCTGATTGGTGAACACCCGGATCGGCAGGCCGTGGTCGGCCAGCTGGATCGTGCGCGCCTGTTGCCGGTGATGTTCAAGGTTGGTCAGGATCACCACATCGGCATGTTCGCTCATGGTCCGCATGGCGTTGAGAGCGCCGGCGATCGGCGTCTGGCGCGACATCTCGGTATCGAAAAAGCGGCCGAGCAGGCGCCACATTTCTTCTTGGCCGAGCGGTTCATCGCTACCCACCCGGCGCATCGAGCGGGCAAAATCATTGCCATTCATCGTGAACGTAATGCCCTGCGTCTCGGCCAGCCAGTCGCGGAAGGGGGCGACCATGTGCAACAGCACCTCGTCGCAATCGGAGATGATCAGCGGGCGGCTCATGCGCCCCAATCCGTATCGCTCTGGGTGGCGCTCAACGTGGCATGGGCGGCGACCAGCGCCTCGGGCTTCACGCCCAACGCTTCGGCGCAGGCGATGGTGTCGGGTTCGTGATGCAGCACAAAATCAAGCACAGCGGCCAATACCTCCGGTTCGCCGATGCGGGCGCGCAATTCGTCCGGGGCGATCCCGGTCAGCGCCAGCAACCGGTCGGCGCGATCTTCATCGGACAAAACCCAGCCCAGCGCGGCAAGCGCCAACGCTTCTGGATCAGCGGGCTGATTTTCGGCGTCACGAAGAATTGTAAGTCCCTTTCACACGGCCTAGAGCGTTTACCATATCGCATAGATGGGACGCATATAAGCGCATGGCAAAGCGAATTCTGGTTGTCGAGGACAATGACCTCAACCGCAAGCTGTTCTGCGATGTGTTGCGCAGTCAGGGCTTTGCGGTGGAGCCGGTGGGCGACGGGCGCGAGGCGCTGGACCGCGCGCGCGCATTCGTGCCCAATCTGATTATCATGGATATTCAATTGCCCAATATCTCCGGGCTCGACCTGATCGAGGCGGCCAAGCGTGATCCGCTGTTACGCACGATCCCGGTGCTGGCCGTCACCGCCTATGCCGGCAAGGGCGACGAGGAGCGTATCCGCGAGGCGGGCGCCGAGGGCTATTTGGCAAAACCTGTGTCGATCCGGCCGTTTATGGCGGCGGTCCAGGCGCTGCTCGATGCGGTGAAGGGCTGAGGTCCGGGGCGCTGCGACCAGCGCCTACTTGACAATCCGCCCGCGCCGCCGCTTTTGCGCCGTAATTGTCGGCCAAGGGGCCAATCAAACACCTAACGCATGGGGATTGTCATATGGACCGCGCCGCCACCGCCGAAAAGATCGCCGCGCTGATCGCACCCTTCAACAAGAAGGGCATTGCCGTCACCGACGCCACCAGCTTTGCCGGTGATCTGGAATTCGACAGCCTGACCGTGATGGATTTCGTCGCCGAAATCGAAGACGCCTTCGACATCATCATCAGCATGAATCAACAGGCCGAGATCGAGACCTATGGCCAGCTGGTCGATGCGGTGGTCAAGTTGCAGGGGTGATTGGGCATGACTGATCTTTTTTCGAAATTCGATCCCATCATCGCCCAGCGCGCGGGGCTGTTGGCCACCGGCATTACCGATCCGTTCGGGCTGGTGATGGAGCAGGTAATCTCGCCCACGGTTGCGCTGTGCAACGGGCGCGAGACGATCCTGCTCGGCACCTATAATTACATGGGCATGACGTTCGATCCGGACGTGCTGGCCGCGGGCAAGCAGGCGCTGGACGATTTTGGCGCTGGTACGACCGGCAGCCGCTGCCTCAACGGCACCTATTCGCCGCACAAGGATTGCGAGGAGGCGCTGAAAACCTTCTACGGCATGGATCATGCCATGGTGTTTTCAACCGGCTATCAGGCCAACCTTGGCATCATCAGCACCATCGCCGGCAAGGGCGATTACATCATCCTCGACATCGACAGCCACGCGTCGATCTGGGACGGGTGCAAGATGGGCGACGCCGAAGTCGTGCCGTTCAAGCACAATGACATCGACGCGATGGAAAAGCGGCTGAAGCGTATCCCCGAAGGCGCGGGCAAGCTGGTCATCCTCGAAGGCGTCTATTCGATGCTGGGCGATATCGCCCCGTTGAAGGAAATGATCGCCATCGCCAAGCGCCACGGCGCGATGGTGCTGGTCGATGAAGCGCATTCGATGGGCTTTATCGGGCCGAACGGTCGCGGTGTGGCCGAGGATCAGGGCTGTTTGGACGATGTCGATTTCGTGATCGGGACGTTTTCGAAATCGGTCGGCACGGTCGGCGGTTTCTGTGTGTCGAACCACCCGAAGTTCGAAATCATGCGCCTCGTGTGCCGCCCCTATGTGTTCACCGCCAGCCTGCCGCCCAGCGTCGTGGCGACCGCGGCGACCAGCATCCGCAAGCTGATGCATGCCGCCGACAAACGCGCGCATTTGTGGGCAAACAGCCGGACCTTGCACCAGGGCCTTCGCGATCTGGGGTTCCAACTGGGCACGGCCGAGCCGGTGTCAGCGATCATCAGCGTGATCATGCCCGACCTCGAACGCGGCGCGGCCATGTGGGAAGCGCTGTTGCACGAGGGGCTGTATGTCAACCTCGCCCGCCCGCCCGCGACGCCGGCGGGGATGACGCTGCTGCGTTGCTCGCTATGCGCGATGCATACGGCAGAGCAGGTTCAGACGATCATCGGCATGTTTGAACGCGCCGGCAAGAAGATCGGGATTATTTGATCGGGACTGCGCAGGGGCCCCATCAGCCCCTGCGCCCCGGTCATGCCGACGCGGTAATGCTGTGCATCGTTGCGCCGCTGCATTCGTCGGTCTTGCCGCCACCATGGCTCACCATCGCGGCGGCGAAAAAGCCCGCCACGACCAGCGCGACAAAACCCACCACAGCCAGGCCGAGATACTTGTCGATCCACGCCTTGATCGGCGCGCCGAACAGGCGGAACAGGATGCCGACGATCAGAAAACTGATCGAGCGCGAAATCACGCTGGCCAGCACGAATTTGCCCAACGGCATCCCGATAAAGCCCGCCGTAATGGTGATCAGCTTGAACGGGATCGGCGTCGCGCCCTTGACGATGATCGCCAAAAAGCCTGCATCGCCGCGCAATTTACACGCGGCATAGGGAAAGCTCTGCGTCAAATGCAGCGCGTGGAGCAGTTGTTCGCCAATGCTGGCAAACAGGAAGTGCCCGATCGCATAGCCCAGCAGTCCGCCCGCGACCGACGCCAGCGTCGTGATAATTGCATAGCGGATCGCCCGCTTTGGGTTGGCGAGGCACATCAGGCCCAGCACCGGATGCGGCGGGATCGGGAAGAAGCTCGCCTCGACAAAGGCGAAGAGCGCCAACCAATATTCGGCAAATGGCCCAGCGGCCTTGTCCATCGTCCATACGTACAGGCGGCGCAGCATTCAGTGTCCCCTCGGGCGTTACGGGCGCTTGCTTAGAGGCGCGGAGGCGTTGCGGCAAGAGTCCTGAAGATAACCATATTGGTTATTATTTCTTGACATCGTCACGCTCAATCGGTACATATCAGGAACATCGCGATATACCGAGTCGCCCTCCCCCTCTAGCGTGGAACCATCGAGTATGGCGGACAGCACCCAGCCGCGCCGTCGGGCCAAGCCGACGGCGGCGAAGAAGCGCAGCAGGATCAGCTGGGCGAAGATTTTCCTTTCCGAACTGGCCGCAACATCAAACGTCAGCGCCGCGGCGCGCAAGGCCGGCGTATCCACCACCATCGTCTATGAAGCCCGCCGCACCCACGCCGAATTTAACCGGGAATGGCGCGCGGCCCTTTGCGAAGGGTATGACGCGCTGGAAATGGCGCTGTTGCACCGGCTGCGCGAAGGTGAGGTAAAGCCGGCCCCCGGCGCCAAACGCGGCGTACGCAGTTTCGACAATGCCACCGCATTACGCCTGTTGGCCGCCCACCGCGACACCGTCGTGCGCGAACGCGCCATGCAGGAAGAGGACGACGCCGACGCGATCCTCGCCGCGATCGATGCCAAACTCGACCGGATGCGCGAACGTTCGCTAACAGAAAAGGAGCCTGGCCCAGATGGCGAATAACCGACGGCTCGAATGGCTGCTGGCGCAGCCGGTGACCGAACGGCAGGCCATGTTGGCAAAATTGAGTCAGGCCGAACGCAGCGAATTTCGCCAGCACTGGCGATTATGGGCCCGCCCGGATCAGTTGCCCCCCGAAGGCGACTGGCGGGCGTGGCTGGTGATGGCCGGGCGCGGGTTTGGCAAGACCCGGATGGGTGCCGAATGGGTTCGTGAGGTCGTTAGCGCGGATCCAGATGCGCGTATCGCCCTGGTCGGTGCGTCACTGGCCGAGGCGCGGTCGGTGATGGTCGAGGGCGAAAGCGGCATTCTGGCCAGTTGCCCCGCGCGGCGGCGACCGAAATTTGAACCTTCGCTGCGGCGGTTGTCCTGGCCCAATGGGGCGCAGGCGACGCTGTATTCCGCAGCCGAGGCCGACAGCCTGCGCGGGCCGCAACATAGCCACGCGTGGTGCGATGAAATCGCCAAATGGGATAATTCAAGCGGTCGCGCCGAACAGGCATGGAACAATCTCCTGCTTGGTCTACGGCTGGGGGAACGTCCCCAGGCGCTGGCCACGACGACGCCGCGCGCGGTACCCTTGTTGCAACGGTTGCTGAACGAGGACGACACCGTCGTCACGCGGGGCCGGACCGAAGACAATCGCGCGAACCTGCCGTCGCGTTTCCTGCGCGATATGCGGCGGACTTTCGGCCATTCGGCGCTGGCGCGACAGGAATTGGATGGCGAATTGCTGACCGATTGCGAGGGCGCGCTGTGGACTCGCGCCCTGATCGAAGCTGTGCGTGAAAGCGAGCCGGGTGCCGATGCGGTTCGTACCGTGATCGGGGTTGACCCGCCGATTTCGGCGCATGGCGACGCCTGTGGCATTGTCGTGGTCGAACTGGGCGCGGACCGGATCGCCCGGGTGCGGGCCGATTGCACGATCCACCGCGCCTCGCCGGAAAAATGGGCGCGGGCGGTGGCCGATACCGCCGCCAAATGGCGCCCGGACCGCGTCGTGGCCGAGGCCAATCAGGGCGGGGCGATGGTCGAAAGCGTCTTACGCGCCGCCGACATCGCCCTGCCCATCCGGCTGGTGCATGCCAGCGTCGGAAAATCCGCCCGCGCCGAGCCGGTGGCCGCTCTCTATGAAGCGGGCCGGGTGCGGCATGTTGGCGCTTTTCCGGCGTTGGAGGACCAATTGTGCGGCCTGATCGCGGGCGGTGGATATCAGGGGCCGGGCCGTTCGCCCGACCGCGCCGATGCCGCGGTCTGGGCCTTGACCGAACTGATGCTTTCACAGCGCGCCGCGCCGCGCGTGCTCGACCTCTGACCCTCCACGGCAAACCCTCAGGGCTCTGGCTGCCATCCCCGTGTTGAAAGGCGATCCATGAATTTCCTCGAATCCCTCGCCTCCGCCTTCAAGGGCAAGGGCGCACGCGTCCCCCTGGCGCAATCCTATATGTCGCCGTGGCTATTCGGCGATACATCGGGCAACCTTCGCCCCTTCGACTATTCCATCGCGGTACGGCGCGCCTATCTGGATAATCCGGTGGCGCATCGTGCGGTGCGATTGGTGGCCGATGGTATCGCCGGCGCGCCCCTGGTGCCGACCGACCCCGATCTCGCCGCGCTGGTCAAGGCGACCAGTGCCGGGCAGGCCTTGATGGAAACGCTGGCAAGTCAGCTACTTCTGCATGGCAATGCCTATATCCAGATCCTGAAAAATGCGCTGGGCTATCCGGTTGAACTGTTCGCGCTGCGGCCGGAACGGGTGACGCTGGTGTTTGGTTCGGATGGCTGGCCGACGGGTATCGTGTACCGCGTTGGTGATCAGGTGATGACGATACCGATGCTCGACAGTGATGCGTCGCCCAATATCATCCACATCAAGGGCTATCATCCGGGCGACGATCATTATGGCGCGGGATGCCTTGCCGCCGCGGATCAGGCAGTCAGCACGCATAATGCCGCGGCCAACTGGAACCGCTCGTTGCTGGAAAATGCGGCGCGGCCATCGGGCGCGCTGATCTATGATCCCGGCAATGGCGCGGGCCTCGCACCCGAACAGTTCGACCGGCTGCGCGATGAATTGAACCGGGTGTTTTCGGGCAATCCCAATGCCGGGCGGCCGATGCTGCTCGAAGGCGGGTTGAAGTGGCAGTCGATGTCGATGTCCCCCGCCGATATGGACTTTGCCTCGCTAAAAGCCGCCGCCGCGCGCGATATTGCGCTGGCCTTTGGGGTGCCGCCGATGTTGCTCGGCCTGCCGGGCGATTCGACGCATAGCAATTACAAGGAAGCCAACAAGGCGCTGTGGCGGCTGACGCTATTGCCGCTGGCCGACAAATTGCTCGCGGCGATTGCAGAGGGGTTGGCCACGTGGTTCCCCGATGCGCGGTTGGCGATCGACCTCGATCGCATCCCGGCACTGGCCGAAGACCGCGAGGCGTTGTGGACGCAGGTGAGCGCCGCGCAATTCCTGACCGATGCCGAAAAGCGCGAGATGCTGGGGCTGGCCCCCGCGCCGGAAAGCCAGCCGGATGATGACCCGGACAACGCCGGCGCGGTGGCGGACGATGGCCCGGCGGCTGGGCCCGACATCGACCCAGAGCCGTTTACCAACGCCGAACCAGCGCCCTGCCCGCCCATTTGCCCGGATGCCAATCCGGACAACGCGCCCGACAGCGACACACCCGACGGTGACATCGAGGAGATCCCGGTATGAAACGCGAGGATATGCTGGCGCGATTAATGGCACAGGAGGTGGGGCAAGGCAGCGATATCGTCACGCTGCGTGCCATCGTCGAGGAGGCGAGCGAGTTGGGCGCGACGCGAATGCTGGCCCGGATGGGGTTGAGCGATGCAGGCGCGCCCGATGATCTGTCGGAGCTGCGCGAATTGTTGCGGGCGTGGCGCGATGCCAAGCGCGGCGTGTGGCGGGCGGTGATCGAATGGGCGGTGCGCGGGATTATGGCGGCGCTGCTGGTTGGGATCGCCATGCGGTCGGGCACGATGGAATTGCTGAAATGAGCGCGGCCGAGACCGCGTTTGTCGACGCGCCAACGGATGATCCGGCGGATGATCCGGCGGATGGGACGCTGCGCTTTGCCGGATATGCCGCTCTGTTCGACAAGCGGGATGCCGGGCGCGATACCATTCGGCCCGGCGCCTTTGCCCGCACGTTGACCGAGCGCGAACAGGCCCGACAAGGGCCATTACCGCTCTATTGGCAACACCATCCCGAACAGCGCATCGGCTGGGTCGAACGGGCGAGCGAAGATCCGCACGGGTTGCGCGTGATCGCCAAGATCGACAACCCGGCGGGCGGGGCCGCGGCCGCGCTCAAGGCGGGCAAGGTGACCGGCCTGTCGTTCGGATACCGCGCCCGCAGCTTTACCCGCGACAGCCAGGGGCGCGAATTGCGCGATATCGACCTGCTGGAGGTCAGCCTGGTGACTCATCCGATGCAGCATGGCGCCCGTGTCCACATGGTCGCCTGACCGGTTTTCTCAAGTTTCGAAATACCCTCGTTCCGGCCGCCTTTGGGCGGTTTTTTTGTGTGAAAGGTGGAAATGCCCATGGAAAATGAAAACACGCGTGACGGTCTCGACGCGTCGTTCGATATCGTCGCTCGCCAGCAGGCGGCGGATGCAGCGCTCGGCGCGTTGCGTTCGGATGTCGAGGAAGTGAAGTCGCATCTGGCGCGGGCGTCGGCGCGGGCCGGCCGGGCGATGTTGACGGGCGGCGCATCGGCGCAAAATGTCGAATTGAAAGGCTTTGTCGACAGCTATCTGCGCGCCGGACGCGAAGCCGAAATGAAGTCGATGAGCACGATTTCGTTGTCGGATGGCGGCTATGCCGTCCCCACCGAACTCGACCAGCAGATCGCCCAGCGTTTGGTGCGCATCAGCCCGATCCGTGCCATCGCACAGGTCGTGCAGACCAGCACTTCGGACTATCGCAAGTTGATCGGCATCGGTGGCACGGTGTCGGGCTGGGTCAGCGAAATCACAGCGCGGGCCGACTCCACGTCGCCCAAATTTGCCGAGATCATCCCGCCATCGGGTGACCTCTATGCCAACCCGTCGGCCACGCAGCATATGCTGGATGACGCCTTCTTTGACGTCGAAAGCTGGCTGGCCGATCAAATCGCGGTCGAATTTGCCCGGGCAGAGGGTGCGGCCTTTATCGGCGGCACCGGCGTTAATCAGCCGCTCGGCTTCCTTGCCGCGCCGACCAGTTCGGCCAACGACACCGCGCGCCCCTTTGGCACGTTGCAGTATATCGCCAGCCTCAATGCCAACGGCTTTGATGCACAGCCCGACGATCACCTGATCGATATGGTCATGTCGTTGAAGCCCGGCCATCGCCAGGGCGCAAGCTGGGTGATGAATGCCAATACCATCGCCCAGATCCGCAAGGTCAAGGACGCGATGGGCGCCTATATCTGGCAGCCCGCCATCATGGAAGGCCAGCCGGATCGCTTGCTGGGGTATCCGGTGGTCGAAGCCGCCGATATGCCCGACATCGCACCGGGCGCTTTCCCGGTCGCTTTCGGCAACTTCAACAACGGCTATCTGATCACCGAAAGGTTCGGCACCCGCATCCTGCGCGATCCGTTCAGCAACAAGCCGTTTGTGAACTTCTACGCCACCAAGCGCATCGGTGGTCAGGTTCTCGACAGCGACGCGATCAAGGTCCTGAAGATCGCGGCTTCCTAAGGCGTCCCTCCCACCCGGGGCGATATGTTCCCCATTTCCCCGGGCACTTCGCACGCCCGCGCCGCATCCCCTGCGGCGCGGGCGTCTTTTTCCCTGCACAACATACGGAGACCGCCATGATGCAGGTAATCGTCACGAAGGCGGTGCTGCCACCATCCGCGCTGGCCGAATTAAAGGATTGGCTCGGCATCACCACCACAGTGGACGATACCGGCCTGTCCGCTTTGCTGGCGACCGCGCTGGATGTCTGCGCCGACTTCATCGGAATGATGCCGTTGGCCTGCACCGCCGAGGAAAACATTCCGCTGCCCACCGACCGGCGACCGATTCCGGGGCCGATGGAATGGCAAACCCGCACCTATCCCGCCGATTGGCGGTTGGCGATGCGCCGCCCCGGTTTTTACACGCTGGATACGCGGCCAGTGACCGGTGTGGTGTCGGTGCAGGGCCTGTTGCCCGATGGCACGCGCACGAACATGACGCCTGACGAATATGAAATACGGCTGGATGCCGATGGCAGTTGCGCCATTCGCGTCAACAATCCGGTCGAGCTGAACCGTGGCGTGGTGCAATTTACGGCCGGCATGGCCAGCGATTGGACCACTCTGCCCGAACCGTTGCGCCATGGGGTCATGCGTTTGGCGGCCTATCAGTATCGCAATCGCGATACCGGGCTGGCCGATGCTTTGCCGCCGGCGACCGTCTCGGCGCTGTGGCGGCCGTGGCGTCGGCTGCGCTTGGCATGATTACCGCCCAACCATCGCCCAGCCTCGACGACCTGGTCACGCAATTGGCGCAGCAGGCGGCGGCGCTGGCCGAGGCACAAGCCCGATCCGCGCAATTGGCCAGCCATCAGGACCCGGTGCGCTGGCGCGATGCCAGCCTCGTCTGGCCGTTGTTCACCTCCAGCCTGATGAAGAAGAAGGGATGAGCCTATGGAAGTGCCTCTGCGCGCGGCGCTGATCGCCTGGCTCGCCAGTGATCCGACGGTGGCGACACTGCTCAATTCGGTGACAGAGGAAGTGCCCTCGCGCACCAGCTTGCCGTGGCTGACCTTGGCGGCCAGTGCCAGCATCGATTGGAGCACCAAGACCGAGACCGGTTACGAAAGCCGTATCGCGCTGGAACTGCATTGCCGCGGCGACACCCCGGACAGCGCCGCCGCTCTGGTCGCCGCGATCCAGAGCAGCGTTGCCAACCTGCCCCGCGCACAGACCGGATTTCGCATCGTGACTATCCAGTTCATGCGATCCCGCGCCGAACAGCGCGCCGAAAACACGCGCGCGGTGCTGCTGGAATACCGTTTCCGCACCATCGCCGTCTGACCCCCATCCTTCAGGAGAACCATCATGTCCGCCCAATCCGGAGCCGCCTTTCTGCTTAAGATTTCCGATGATGCCACGCCGCCCAATTTCCAGACCGTGGCTGGCCTGCGCACGACGCAAATGTCGATTGCGGGCCAGGCCATCGTCATCACCACCAAGGACAGCGCCGGTTGGCGCGACCTGTTGTCCGGGGCCGGCGCGCGCCAGATCTCGGTCAGCGCCGCCGGAGTATTCATGGGATCGGCGGCGGAGGGTCAAATCCGCGCCAATGCTTTGTCCGGCATGCTGGACACCTACCAGCTGAGCTTTGAGGATGGCCAGAAGTTGCAAGGGCAGTTCCTCGTCCAGAAGCTCGACTACGCCGGCGATTTCAACAACGAGCGCAGCTACACCTTGCAACTCGAAAGCTCCGGCGCGGTGGTGGCTGCATGAGCGAGGGCGCAGAACCTCTGGCCAATCGCTGGCGGGGGGAGGCCAGCCTGATCATCGCGGGCGAGATACGCGTATTACGCCCAAGCTTTGCCGCATTGGTGGCGGCGGAGGAGGAACTCGGCGCCTTGTTCGCGCTGGTCGAACGGGCAGCTTCGGGACAATTGCGCATCGCCGAACTGACCGCGCTGTTCTGGCATTGTCTGACCAACCGCGAAGGCCTGACCCGCGACAAGGTGGGCGAGGCGATCATGGCGGTCGGGCTGGCCGGCGTGGCGCCTGCGTTGCGCGCCTTGCTCGAACAGATCCTGCAAGGCGCGGGATGACCGGCGCGGGCGATCAGAGCTTTGGTGCGGGCGCACGGCGGCTATCGGCGCTCGCCGCACGCCTGTTGGGATGGCGTCCAGCGGAATTCTGGGCGGCGACGCCCGCCGAACTGGCCGCCATCCTCGCGCCCGATCCACAGCCTTCGGCCCAGCCGCTCAGCCGCGCCGAAATGAACCGCATGATGGAGAGCGACCATGACCCCCAACACTAGTTCGTCCGGCGCATCGGGCAACAATACGGTGCAGAGCCTGATGATCGACGTGCGCGCCAGCACGCAGGGCTTTTCGCAGGATATTACCACAATCCGCAGCAGTCTCGATTCGACCTTGTTGCCCGGTTTTACCCAAGCCGGCGACGCGCTCGATACGGGGTTGAGCAAGGCGCTGAAAAACGGTGCGACCGGCTTTACGGACCTGCGCACCACGGCGCTCAGCGCGATTTCCGATATCGCGGCGCAAGTCGCCAGCAGCCTGTTCGGCGGCTCGACCGGCACGGCGGGCGGGTCTGGCGGATCGGCAATCAGCAGCATGCTCGGCTCGATCCTTGGCCTGCCGGGGCGGGCGACAGGTGGGCCGGTGTCGCCAGGGCAGGCCTATCTGGTCGGTGAACGGGGGCCAGAAATGTTCGTACCCACATCGGCGGGGGCGGTGGCGTCGAACGGGTCGTTGAATGGCGGTTCGCGCGATGTGCGGATGTCGATCAATATCAACGCGCCCGCAGGCAGCGACGCCGGACAATCGCTGCAACGTTCCAGCCGACAGGTCGCCAGCGCGGTGCGCCGCGCACTCAGTCAATCCTGATATAGGCGGATAATCTTATGGCCTTCTGGCTTACCTCTGCCCACAAAGGGCAGGAAACCGATTGGATCCAGCGGTTCGATCCGCGTTTTTGGACCGTGAACTTTCCCCGGCCGATGATGGCCTCGGTTGTGACGAATGCCGCCGATGGTTTGCGCGTGGATGCCACGTTTCTGACCGCGGGCGATTTGGCCGGGCTGATCTGGGACAGCGTCGATACGCTCGATCATCCGTTGCTCGGCTATGCGCCGCGCCGCGACTATTCGCACACCACGCTCTCGTTCCGTTGGCAATCGAACGGGGTCGTGCCGCTCGACGCGGTCAATGGCCCGACCCTGACCATCACCGGGCGCGATGCAAATGGCGCGCCGCATACCTGGTATGTCCGGCTGTGGAATTTCGCCAGCGGCACCAATGTGGATGCCCAAATCGTCCTGCCGTTTTCCAGCCTGTTTGGCGGTTGGGCGGCGGGATCGGGCGCCGATCCGGTCTATCCTTCCGATATCGACCAGATGTTCATCTCGCTGGTGCCGCCGGGCTATGCGGCCGGTTCCACCACGGCGCTGGCCAGCCCGGTCGATGCGTGGGTGGAATTGAGCGGGATCCAATGTTCTGGCGACAACGCCATGCTGAAGATCGGCAATGTGTTTGTGCCGCCGCATGGGCTGGCGATGGCGACGGCCTATGATGATTGCGTCAACCAGACACCGGCCCGGCTGATCCGCTCCATCCGGCAATTGGGGTATCGGGGCAGCGTCCTGCACTACGTTGGGATGAGCCATTATTTCCGCCTTGCCTCATCGGGCAGCGGGTTTGTGGTCGGCGGGGCGGGGGATCCGCTGTGTACGCCAGCGCGAGCTTGGCACACGGCGTTCTTTGCCGGATGCCATGCGGCGGGCCTGTCGCCAATCGCATCGCTGTCGTATGAGGTTTTGGCGCAGAATTGCCCCGCCGCATGGCAACAGCTGGCGGCCAATGGCGACGCGGCGTTGACCGGGTGGAGCCCGCCCTCGACGTTGATGTCGCCCGCGAACGGCACCGCGATGGCGTGGCAGCAATCGGTCGCGGCGGCATTCGCGCAAATCATGGTCGGCGCCGGTTGTGCTGTCCGGTTCCAGATTGGCGAGCCGTGGTGGTGGATCATGGCCGATGGCCGGATCTGCCTTTATGATGCTGCGGCGAAGGCAGCATTCGGCGGCAATCCCCGACCGCACTTTCGCCAACGGAGAAGTAGAACGTGGTGATCTGCGGGGCATTGACCTGCCAGGCGAAGGCCCAATCCGGTCCCAGCAGCGGCAG
>CAIOKP010000120.1 GCA_903858875.1 uncultured Sphingomonadales bacterium | reverse complement strand
CGCCGGATTATCTGACAGGGAAGGGTGGGGGGGCTTCTAGCGATCCCACCGCTCCTGCCTATACCTCGCAAGAGCGGGAATGGATCGAACTGTTGCAAAGTATCAGCCCTAAGGACCGGGCAGCGGCCCTGCAAATTGTCCGCAGCTTGGCGAATAGCTTCCAGCAGCCCTAGGGGATCGGGGATTAAGCGTCGGTTCGTCTGTTATGGATGGAATACCGGCAAAACTTGGCCGAAAACTGTAGTATTCCGGACCGAGACATTGAGATTGGCGAAGGGTCTGGGTGGCCATCAAGGACGAACGCCTATCCAGTTAACTATTCGTCGGTAGCCAAAGCCAGTGAATACAACCACAAATACGAAATCGACGCCCACCAATCGCGCCTTGATGCCAGGAGATGGTGAGGCGATCAATGCGGAGCAGCGGGAATGGCTGACCGTGCTGGCCGCGCTGGCACCGATAGATCGCACCGCCGTCCTGCACATCGCGAAATCGTTGGCAGTAAGCGCGGCGAGTTCATCGCTGCATGAACCAGGATGCGAACCGTTTGACTTCACGGGGGCAGGGGACTGAACACATTGACGAGCGCGATCGGCGCTTGATTTCGCTGTAATCATTCGGTTGCGAATTACGGGAAAACAAGTACCCATTCGATCTAGTGTGGACTGCTGATTCTTTTGGCGTCTGGGCTAGGGTTGCTGGGGGCATAGTGGCATCGTTGCTTGATCGTTTTTCAGCATGGCGTGGTGAAAGGCGTCGAGCGGCGGCTACTGCGGCGGCAGAGCGATACGGAAAGATCAGGCTGGTAAAGCTGGGCCAAGAAAATGTGACAAGCGCAGAAGACGTCGACGCTCGGACGCGTGAGGCACGGCGGAAGCGATTAGCCGTTAGCACCCCTGCTGCAATACCAGCATTCTTTAACACTGCGCCCGAACCCAAGGACGCAGACCACGAGTTGACGGACAAATATCTGTCGCATCTGTTTGGCCAAATGCAGTCAGGGGAAATTGTCCGCGCTGATTATCGCAAGGCGGTCGAGGTCGCTGCGGCAGCAGGGGCAAAGGATGATACCGATTGGCGCCTGCAATGGCTGGATCGGCAAGATTGGAATGATAGCATCAGCCGCGCAGATATTCCCGCAAAGGGAAAATGGGCGCGGTTCGATTATGTCGATACCGATGGAGTGGCGACCAAACGCAGCATCACAATGTGGGAAAAGCGCGGGGCCTATATCGTCGGGTATGATAGAAGCCGAAAGGATGAGCGGACATTCCGGCAGGATCGGATTAACGATTGGCTATGCGGCTAATTTTCTGTAACCCCAAATAATCATTGCAATACGCATTAAATGGAGTTACAGATAATCCATGGACATCGAATTCGACCCCGCCAAGGACGCCAGCAATATCGCCAAGCATGGCGTGTCGCTGGCGCGGGCGGCGGATCTTGATGTGCTGGCCTATGTCGACGACAACCGGTTCGATGAACCGCGTTTCCGCCTTTATGGTCGGATCGGCGACACGGCCTATTGCCTCGCAGGGACGGATCGCGGTGGCGTGATCCGTGTGATCAGCTTGCGCCGGGCGCGTGCAAAGGAGATGAAACGCTATGTCGGATAAGCAAAAGCCAGTCATTTTTGACGATGAAAATCCCGAATGGACCGAGGAAGATTTCGCCCGCGCCAAGCGTGGGGCAGACATGCCCGCGAATATTCTAGCCGCATTTGGCAAGGGCAAGCGGGGCCGCCCGGTTGGCACCACCAAGCCAGAGGCCAAGAAATCCATCACGTTACGCCTCGACCCCGATGTGATCGAGGCGTGGCGCCAGTCTGGTCCGGGGTGGCAGGCGCGAATGAATGACGCGCTGCGGATGGTGATGCCGCGTTGATATTGGGGGGTAAGAAATTTTGGCATTGCCAGCAAAGTGTACATCATGCGGAAGGTCGTTTGAATCATCGTTGATCGGCGGTGCCGGCGCATATTCGATCCGGATGGAAAAATCAGGAACATCATGCCCGTGGTGTGGGGGCATGGCGCATTTTGCTAATGGGACTTATGAATTTGTTGGCGAGGTATTGCGGTCATTTCGCGCGCTGGACGTAAGCGTTTCCGAAGTGCGAGAGTTACGGCGTATTGCTGATGCCGTTGCAGGCGGTACATTGGATGCGGAACAGGCAGAGGCACAAGTCCAAGATTTGGGCGTAGCCTTTGCAAGCCTATGGCAGATATTAAATAGTCCAGTGTATGGGAATAGCATAAATACGTTGGGGGTTCTAATTGCTATTATTGCCCTTTGGCTTGCGCAGGAGGCAAAGAATTCCTTACCCCATGAACGTCAGCAACTAGAGGCTGAAGTTGCAGCCATTTATGACAAGCATCAGACCTCTGCCGCAATTGATGCGATGATTGAAGAAGGCCTGCGACGGCATAGTGCAGGCGCCGCTGATCCGGTACAACCTGAACAATCATCAGGACAACCCCGGCCAACAGCCCAAGCGCGAAGGCGAGAAACAGGGACGACCCAAAACCGGCATGAACGTCGGAAGGCGGCAAGCTTGAAAAGGCGCGGTGATCAGTAATACTTTTCATGAAATATCCCATTCATTCTAGTTTCAACCCGCCACGGAAAGCTCAACCTTAGTTTTTAGCCCGGATCCGCTCATCTCGTGCGCGACATGGGCAACCAGCCATTGGTGCGCGTCGATTTCAGCCTTGAAGCCCGATACGGTTGTATGCATCCCTACGCTGACCTGCGGGTTGCCATAGCCGAGGTCGATTTCCAGCGTTGCAGCGGCGCGTTTCAAGCGTTTGGCTTCCGATTGGGCGGCGGCATGGGCATCTGCATGGCTGGCATGGACCCGCTTTAGCCGGCGGCGATGGCTTCCCCCCGTTGAGACCGTTTTGCGCTTCCCGGTGCGTTGATCATGCCATTGCGATTCCGCGCCATCCTGTGCCGCCTCCCGCGATGCCCGGTGATAGTGGTATTTGTCATTGCCGCGCTTTGTGATCGTCAGCGTCGGGATCGTTTGCCCGGTCGCGGTGATGGTGGCGCCGATTGGCGCAAATAGCAGGCAGCCATCCTTGACCGTCGCCAACGCATCATAGCGGCGGCCTAGATCGCGCAGAAATTCCATGTCCGATTGATTGGCCTGTTCCGCCGCCGTAATAATTGTGTCGGCAAGATCGGGATGGCAGCGCGGCGTGAGCCCATTATCGGTGGCGATCTGGGTCGTGATAGCGGTCAGGCTATGATTGTGCCAGGTGCGTGATTTACGGTTGCGGAAATCG
>CAIOKP010000119.1 GCA_903858875.1 uncultured Sphingomonadales bacterium | reverse complement strand
GATCTCCGGAATCTGGGTGAGGATATTGTCTGCCATGGCCGGCGCCATAATAGCATTTGTCGCCCGCGTCACCCTCGGCTAGCTTGGGACGATGAAGATCCGTTTCGTCAAGGGGCCGCGGGCCGACCGTGTGACCTTCCTGCGCGACGATGGCAGCAGCGTCGAAACCGTATTTCCCCATAAGGGGCCGGTGCCGCATGATGGCGTGCATGTGCTGGTCGAGCGGGGGTTTGCCTTTCGGCGCGGGGTGTGCGGCTGGGTGGCGGGGGGCTTGCATCCCGAGGCGCTGGCCGCGATGGCCAAGGCGGGCGGCCACCCCAGCGCCGACCGGCCCGGCGTGGTGGACCCAGCGTTGGTCGAACTGGTGCAGGCCGAGCGGCTGGTCGAATGTATCGAGGCCGACCTGTGGGGTGGGCCAACGGAGGAGGCGGATTGGCTGGCGGTCGCCGCGGTGGCTTGCGAGACTTCGCTGGTGCCGATGCCGGTGCTGCCGGTCGGGGCGTTGCAGCAGGTGCGGCGCGAGCTCGCGGATTTCGCAAGGGATTGGGCGGCGACGCGATTGGGCGAGGCCGTGACGCTGGACTGGCCCGAAGCGGCATCGGCGGCAACATGGCCCGGTTAAGGGCGGAACAGGAAATATATGGGTCCGGTGAACTGGCTGGCGGTGGTGTTGGCAAGCGTGGTGGCAGGCGGTCTGGCGTTGCCATGGTATGGGCTGTGGCGGGTGACGCGCGGGCCGGCGGCGCTGCGGCTGGCGCTGTGGTTGGTGCCTGCCGCGATGATCGGGCATAATTTCGCGCGGGTCGGCGCGGTGGCTTTGGCGGCCAAGCCTTGGTTGTACTGGATGATGTCGGGCGGCTTTGCGCTGGCAATCGTATTGCCCGCGCAAGCCATCGCCTATGGCCGCCATCGCATCGGCGGGCGCGAGGCGTGGGCCGATGCGACCTATTGGCTGGCGGGATTTCTGGCGATCGGCACGGTGTTTTGGGCGATGCGCTAGGGCGCGGTTAGTCGGGTTTCTTCGCCTTGGATTTGGTGGCGGGCTTGCCCTTTGGTGCCGGCTTGTCGTCGTCGGCCTTGGCCAGCCGCTTTTTCGCCTTGGGCAGAAAGGCCACCGGATCGACCGGCTTGTTCGCGCGGCGCAGTTCGAAGTGCAATTCGTCGCGCGTCGCCTTGCCGCTGTGGCCAACGAGGCCAACGCGTTCATGCGCGGTGACGGTATCGCCCTTGGCGACGGTCGCCTTGCCAAGGAAGCCATAGGCCGATTGCCAGCCGCCGCCGTGGTCGATCACCACCAGATTGCCAAAGCTCTGCGGTTCCTTGCCCGCGAACAGCACGGTGCCGCTGGCCACGGCGCGGGTTGCGGTGCCGGCGGTGGCGGGAATGTCGATGCCATCGTGGTAATCGCCCGCCGCATCGCCCTTGTCGCGCGCGGTAAAGCCCCGGCGCACCTTGCCCTCGACCGGCCAGAGCAGGCGCGGCGGGGCGGCGTCTTCGTCGGTGGTGTCGGTGGTGGGATCGGCGCCGGTTTTTACCAGTTTTCCCGGCTTTTCAGCCAGTTTTTCCGGGGCGTCGGCCTTGGCCTTCTTCGGATTTTCGTCGGCATCGGGCTTGGGGGGCGATTTCAGCACGGTGGGGATCAGCAAGGTCTGCCCCGGCTTGACCTTCGCGTCGTTTGACAGGCCATTGGCCACCGCGATCGCGGAAAATGGCACGCCATAACGATAGGCGATGTCAAAACCGGTCTCGCCCGATTTGACGACATGGTGCCGCGTGCGGGGCAGGGCCAGTCGCTGGCCCGCGTGGACAGCGAAGGGCGAGGCCAGATGGTTCGCCTCGATAATCAACACGCGCGGCACATGGGCGCGCCGCGCAATGCCGCCCAGCGTCTCGCCAGCCTTGACCAGATGTTCGCTTTCCTGATCGGGCGTGGGTTTTTCCGCCTCGCCATCGTCGTCCTTGGCCGGGTGCGCTTTGGACACTGGCGATTTGGCCGATTTCGACTTGCCCGATGGTGTGTGGTCCGCCGTTTCGGCGTGAACCGTGCCGGCGACCGCACTGGTGCCCAGCAGGACCGCGCAAGCGCCCAGCAAGACGGGATTGAGCCCATGGCGAGGCGGCACCATCCGCGTCATGCCGGAAACCGCGTGGCCAGCATCGCCAGCGATGCCTGATGCGTCAGGTCGAGGTGCAACGGCGTGACCGACACAAACCCATCGCCAATTGCCTCCAAATCGGTGGCATGGCCCGGCGTATGTTCGATCCCGTGCAGCCCGAACCAGAAATAGCGATACCCGCGCGGATCGGTGCATTCGACCACAGAGCCGCGTGCATAGTCATGAAACCCTTGTCGCACCACGCGAATGCCCTTTACTTCACCACCGGCCACTGGCGGGAAATTTACATTGATCAAGGTGCGGGGCGCAAAGGGAACTTCCACCAAAGGGCGCAGGACTTTTTCGCCCCAGGTCGCGGCGGCATCGAAGGATACGTCATCGCCGACGCCTTCCTTGGCGTACACCTGGCTGAGCGCGATGGCGGGAATGCCGGCCAGCGCCCCTTCCATTGCCGCCGAAACGGTGCCCGAATAGGTGACGTCATCGCCCAGGTTCGCCCCCCGGTTGACGCCCGACAGGATAAGGTCGGGCGCGGCGGGCAACACTTTGCGCAGTGCCATCGTCACCGCATCGGTCGGCGTGCCCGACACCGAAAAGCGCCGCTCGCCATGCTGGCGCAACCGCACCGGGCGGCTGAGCGTCAGCGAATGGCCCGCGCCCGACTGTTCCTCGTCCGGCGCGCAAATCCAGATGTCGTCGGACAGCGCGCGCGCGATCTTTTCCAGCACCACGAGGCCCGGGGCGTTGATACCATCGTCATTGGTCAGCAAAATGCGCAAAGGGCCGGTCCTTGAAAAAATTGTTTAGGGGGTCAGCACTTCGCGCCCGCCCATATAGGGGCGCAGCACGTCCGGCACGACGACCGAGCCATCGGCCTGTTGGTAATTTTCCAGCACTGCGACCAGCGTGCGCCCGACCGCAAGGCCCGACCCGTTGAGCGTATGGACAAAGCGGTTGGTCTTGTCCCCCGCGACACGAAACCTTGTGTTCATCCGCCGCGCCTGAAAATCGCCGCAGTTGGAGCAGGACGAGATCTCGCGATACTTGCCTTGCCCCGGCAACCACACTTCGAGGTCATAGGTCTTTTGCGCCGAAAAGCCCATGTCGCCGCTGCACAACAGCATCCGGCGATAGGGCAG
>CAIOKP010000118.1 GCA_903858875.1 uncultured Sphingomonadales bacterium | reverse complement strand
GCAACGAAAGGCGAGCGATCACCCGCGCGACACCGGCCCGTGCGACGCAGTCAAGGCTGGAAAGATCCATATCGCATTGATGCCGCGCGATGCCGCCGCGGACCACGACTGCCCGCCAAATGCAGCATGCGATCGCAGGTGCGGTCTAAAGGACCGCGCACTGGCGACGGCGCTTTACGCATAAACCCTTAATAACACGAATAATTTTCATTTACTTGGATTCGTTTCCTAAGAAGCGGTTGGACGTGGCTGGTTATGCAGGGGCCAGCGTCTGCTTCGATTGCTTGGGTTGATACCACCATAACCGACGGGAACAGTCCTCCGGAAGCCAGTCTTCCGGGGACAATCAAAAAACGCGGTGGGTCATCTCCAACAAGAACAACCCGTGGCCAAGCGCCACAAAAAGGGGTGCGAATACGTGCGAAACCAGAACCTTGTCATTTATGCCGGTTTGGCGATTTACTGTACTGCAATGCCTGCGCTGGCGGTTGCCGCTAGCATTGCCGATCCTGCGGCTGATGCTGCCGAAACCGGCGATGCTGCGCCAATCCCCTCTGCCGTTGCTCCGTCGGCTTCTGCGGCCGCGTCGGACGCGGTTGCAACGCCAAGCTTTTCCGGGCCGCTCGCGCCGAACGCCCATCCATTGTCGGTCAACGCAGGCCCGTTGGGCGTTGTCACCGTGACGGGCCAGTTCAGTGGTGTTGGTCTGTTGCAAAACCATGCGACCACTGTGCCCGGCACTCTGACGGCCAAAGCCGTAGGCGATGTGACAAACGCCCAGGTTGAATTTCAGACGACCAAAGGTCCGGTGCAGTTCTACGTTCAGGTCGGTGCCTATTCGATACCGGCACTGGGAACCCCCTATCTGCGTGCCGGCAGCGCCATCGGACAGACCTATGGTGCGCTCCCCGTGGGCTATGCCAAAGTCGTGCTCAGTCCCGATCTGTTCATCACCGGCGGCTTTCTGCCAACGCTGGTCGGCGCTGAATCCACCTTCACGTTTCAGGACATGAATGTCGAGCGCGGGTTGCTGTGGAATCAGGAGCCAGCGGTCAGTCGCGGCGCGCAGATCAACTATGCACATGGCAAGCTGAGCGCAGCGCTGTCGCTGAATGACGGTTATTTTTCGGGCAAGTTCAACTGGATATCGGGCACCGTTGGCTATGCGTTCGACGCCGCCAATGCGGTGACGGTGGTGGGCGCAAGCAGCCTGTCGCGCTCGTACCACAATACCTATGCCACCCCGGTTGCCCAGAACAACGGCAGCATTTTCAACCTGATGTACAGCTACAGCAATGGTCCCGTGACGCTTTCGCCGTACCTGCAATACAACCGCGCCGGACACGACACCCTGCTCGGGCTGGGGACGTCGGCGGATGTGCTGGGTGCAGCGATGCTGGCCAAGTATACCCTGTCGGGTGGCTATTCGATTGCCGCCCGTGCCGAATATCTCAAGTCCGGCGGCGCGGACTGTGGCACGCAGTCTGACTGTGTGCCCACCAATCTGCTCTATGGGCCGCACAGCAAGGCGGTCTCGCTGACGGTGACGCCCACGTATCAAAAGGGCATTTTCTTCGCGCGGGCAGAGCTGTCGTATACCAAGGTCGATACGCTTGCCCCCGGGCTTGGTTTTGGCGCTGCGGCTGACCAGGGTGATCAGGTCCGCGGTCTGCTGGAAGCCGGCGTCCTGTTCTGATTGCGGTGGCGGTGCGCCTAAATCGCCAGGCGCACCGTTTTCGCGCGCGGGGCCGGCATCACGCGGCTGTGCCCCGCACGCGCCCGGCCGTGGATGGGCCTGGGCCCATGCGCCTACACCCGCACCGGGGAGGCCGGTCGGCTGGTCGTTCGCGTGTTCGAGCGCCTTGGGATGGGTGGCGGCGCGCGTTGGCGGGGCGTGCTTCGCAACGATGATGCGGCGTGCGGCAAACTGCGCGTAGTGTGGCCGGCCGGTACCGCGGAACGAAACGATGGCGGAACCGGGGGGATTACCCCCGGTCCCGCCACCGCAGGTCAAATCAGGATCGGATCAATAGTTGTAGGCGCGTTCGCCGTGTTCGTTGATGTCCAGGCCTTCGCGTTCGACCTCTTCGGTCGGGCGCAGGCCCATGGTCTTGTCGAGCACGAAAAACAGCACGGCCGACACGGTGCCCGACCACAACAGCGTGAT
>CAIOKP010000117.1 GCA_903858875.1 uncultured Sphingomonadales bacterium | reverse complement strand
GTCGAGGACTGTCGCGCCCTCGGCTAAACGCGGATAGCATAGCGCCCGGCAATCGCCCCGGATTGCGCAATTGCGACGGAAACGGTGGAGGCCCTGAGTCGCGGGCGCATCGCTGCGGAAAACCGCAAAAGGTCACTGCGGCACGCCACGAGCTTGGTCCAAAAAACACTGAATTTCGGGAGCTTACCCCAGCGTCGCGCTAGCGAAGGCCAATATACTGACAGCAAAATAATTGCATGCAAGTCTTGTTGTGCGCCGCAAAATGATTCACTGTGAGCCCCAAGGTTGCAGTGGCAAGGCGCCCTCAGCCCCGTCGCCGCGGCACTGTCGATCAGCGCCGTAGCGGCATCCTTGGCTCAACAGCGCGAAAGGAGGTGATCCGATGTCTCATGGTTCAGTAAAGAGGTCGGTATTCCGTATCCCGAGGCAGTATCGCTGAGTTTCGATGACGCGATAGAGGCCTTGCGGGCGGCACTTCCGGCCGCGGACCATGTGAAGGGCTGTACCCCCGACGGGCGGGTGCAGCCCTTCTCATTTTCCTCGCCCTTTCTGGCGTGCTCGTTTTTGCTTCCCCCGCCCCGGTTTGCTGCCCTGACTGGGCGTGCTATAGGTGGGTCTAACATTTTTAATTTCAAAAGCGTTGTCATTTGCGCAATTTTAGTTCAATGACGCGCGATCAATTCCCGTCCGTGAGTCCCAAGGAGCCCGTGTCGTCATGGCGACCACTACCGATTTCCGCGCCGATCAGAGCCTGAGCTTTACCCACCTGCCGCACCCCGCGCCGACCTCGGTTGATGTGCGGACCGGCATTCTGGCGGCGCCCGGCTTTAGCACCCAGTTTTCCGACCACATGGTGACGATCGAGTGGACCGAGGGCGCGAATGGTCAAAGCGGGGGCTGGCATGACGCCGTGGTCGGCCCGCGCGGCCCGATCCCGCTCGATCCAGCGGCCAGCGTGTTGCATTACGCGCAGGAAATTTTCGAAGGCATGAAGGCGTATAAGCACGCTGACGGCACCATCACGCTGTTCCGGCCCGATGCCAATGCCGCGCGGTTCAATGCCAGCGCCCGCCGCCTCGCCATGCCCGAATTGCCCGAGGCGGTGTTTATCGCGGCGGTCAAAGCCATCGTGCAGGCCGACCGCGACTGGATCCCGGCGCAGGATGGCGCCTCGCTCTATCTGCGCCCGTTCATGATCGCGACCGAGGCCTTTCTCGGCGTGCGCCCGGCCAAGCAGTACAAGTTCATCATCATCGCCTCGCCAGCCGGCAACTACTTCAAGTCGGGCACGCCGGCGGTGTCGATCTGGGTTAGCCAATACACCCGCGCGGCCCCCGGCGGCACGGGCGCGGCCAAATGCGGCGGCAATTACGCGGCCAGCCTCGTGCCGACCGCCGAAGCCTTTGCGCGCGGGCATGACCAAGTGCTGTTCCTTGACGCGGCCGAACACAAGTGGGTCGAGGAATTGGGCGGCATGAACCTGTTCTTCGTGTTTGCGGACGGCTCGATCCTGACGCCGCCCTTGCTGGGCACCATCCTGCCCGGCATCACGCGCGACAGCCTGTTGACGCTGGCGCGCGAAGACGGGCTGACCATTCGCGAGGAACGCTATTCCATCGACCAGTGGCGGGCGGATGCGGCATCGGGTGCGCTGCTCGAAACCTTTGCTTGCGGCACGGCGGCGGTGGTGACGCCGGTCGGCACAGTGTGCGAGGGCGATACCAGCTTTACCATCGGCAGCGGTGGGCCGGGGCAAGTGACCTCGCGGCTCAAGGAACGACTGGTGGCGATCCAGCGAGGCGAGATGGCCGATACCCATGAATGGGTCGTCCCGGTCGCGTGATGACGCCTGAGAGGCGCGAGGGGGCGTTGGCTCCCTCGCGGCCTTAACCTTCGCGCCCTGAAACCCTTTCTTGCCTGCCCCCGCCCTAGCGCCGCGTCGCCGCCTGCCCTATCTTGGCACCATCGCCAACGAAGCAGGAGCACACCGTCATGTCAGACGATTACACGCCCCCCAAGGTCTGGACCTGGGACAAGCCCAGCGGCGGCGCCTTTGCCAACATCAACCGCCCAGTGGCCGGCCCAACGCATGACAAAGTGCTACCCACCGGCGACCATCCGTTTCAGCTCTATTCGCTGGCGACGCCCAATGGGCAAAAGGTGACGATC
>CAIOKP010000116.1 GCA_903858875.1 uncultured Sphingomonadales bacterium | reverse complement strand
CTAGGCGATTCCGATAAAGGTTTCGGCGATCAATCGTTCCGCCAATGCCTCTGCCTCCGCGCGATCAGGGCCACAGGTCCGCACACAGCCCAAACGATCCGCATTGTCATAGGGCGGGCCGACCGTATCGCCCGGCCTCGCCACCACATCCGTGCCGGCATAGAGTGGGGCGTTGTCTGGCGGCAGCGAGATCGACACCAACGTGCCAGCCTTGCCCGCCGCAAACCACCGCGTCACCGCATGCATAGGCGCACTGGCCAGCGCGGGCAAGCGCCCCGTCAGATGCAAGTCGATCAAATCCGCATGGACCGACCGCCTGAGCGCCGCACTGACCAGCCGCGGGATCAGCGCCCCCACCAACCGTGGGTTGATCTCAATCAGCTGTGGCCCATCCTCAGTCAGCATCAGCTCGATATGCGCCGCCCCATAATCAAAGCCTATGGCGTCCAGCAAACGACACACAATGGCTTCGACCTCGCCAAATTGCCCACAATGGCTGGTGAAACACCCGCCGCGAATGGCAAAAGACGGGCGCGGGAAAAACAGCTTTTCGTTGACACCCAACAAGACGTGGCGCCCCCCGGCGCTCATCGTGTCGCAACCGATCACCACGCCGTCGAGCAACCGCTCGACCAGCATCGCGCCCCGCGCCACAACACCCAGCCCATAGACCCCCGGCCCGGCGGCGATCAGGTCCGGCATCCGCTGCAAGGCGGCAAGATCCGCCTCGGTCCGCAGCGCAAAGATGTTCTGCGAACCAAAGCCATCGACCGGTTTGACAATCAGCGGCAGCCCCAGCGCGGCGACCGCCGCCAGCAATGCATCGGGGCCATCCACAAGGCGCGTCGGCGGCTGGAGAATGCCCGCTTCGGCCAATCGTGCGCGCACGGCGGCCTTGTCCCGCGCCAGCGTGGCGGTCGCAGGATTGAGAAACCGCAAGCCCAGCGCGGCGGCAAGCTGCGCCGCCTCGACGGTTCGTAGATCTTGCAAGCAGAGAATAGCGTCGAACGGATCGGCCTGATGCGCCGCGATCACCGTCGTTAAGGCGAAATCGGGCACAGCGATCACCGCCTCGGCCCGCGCCAGCACATCGGCGACCTTGCTCTGGGTCTGATAATAGCCGGGGTCGGCGGTCAGAAACGTAAAGCGATGCCCTTGCTCCAGCGCCGCCGTTAGAATGTCGGTATCATTGCCACCGGGCAATTCGACGATCAGCAGATGGCTCATGGTGCCACACTCTCGGCCAGTCGAAAGCCCATCGTATATGTGGCGGATCGCGGATTATGGCCATGGCGCCGCCGCGTCCGCGCCAAATCGGCAAAGCGCGAAAAGCCACCACCGCGCGCGATGCGATAGGTGCCGTGGATCTGGACCAGGTGGTCGTTGACGTGGTCGCCGCCGGGATAGGGCGCATAGGCATCGGCGACATATTCCTCGACATTCCCGCCCATGTCCGACAGGCCAAACGGCGATTCCCCGCCGATAAACACGCCAACGGGCGAGGTATCGAGCAATCCGCATTCGGCGGTATTGGCCAAATTCGGCTTGAAATCCGCACCCCATGGATATTCCAAACCCAGCGGTCCGGCGGCGGCATATTCCCATTCCGCCTCCGTCGGCAGGCGAAACCCGCGCCCGGTTTGTACAGACAGCCAAGCCGCATAGGCATCGGCCGCATTGGCGCTTACGGTATAGACCGGATGGTTGGCACGCTCGACCGGATAGCGGCGAAAGGCCCAGCTCGACGGAATTTCCGGATGCCCGGTATCGCGCAAAAAGTGGCGATATTCGCCATTGGTGACCGGATAGCGCGCCATTCGATAGGGCGCGAGGGTCAGACAATGGCGCGGCGCTTCCTTGGCAATCCAGCCACGGTCTATGCCGAGATGGGAAAGCCCCGCCGTCATCGCATCAATCGCGCCCGCTTCGAGGCCGATCCATACCGGCCCGCCGGGAATGTCGGTCATCACAGGCCTCAGCGGATCAAGCCGCGGATCGCCCGCTAATGCCAGAAAATTGCCCGCCGCGATGCGTTCGGCCAAGGGCACACTACCATCGGCCAACAACGCCAGTAACAGGTCCGCCGGCATACCCGACAGCAGTGTCGTCGCGGCCTCGACCGCGTGCTGCAAATCGGTCTGGTGAAACCGGTCGGGCAGGCCGAGGCGTTCGCGATCACTCATCGCGCCGCTGGCGCATTGCCACGCGGCAAAGGTCGGCAAATGCCACCGCAGGGTCGGGGCGTTCATGCTGGGGCTCCTGTGGCTTGGCGGGCGACGAAGGCGCAAAAACGCGCAACGCAAGCGCTCCAATTGAAGTCCAGCACCGCCGGGTTCAAGCGCCCATCCGCATCCCACGCTTGGGCCGCGTAGGGCAGGCAGATCGTCTCGCCGAACGGGATGGCACCGACATGGCCGAACAGCGTACGCAGCGCCGGGATCGCCACACCGCCGCCGCTCCAGCCGGGCGTAGCACTGCATAACAGCACCGGCTTGTCGAGAAACGCATTGGCGGCGCCATCGAGACGCGGCAGGCGTGACACCCAATCGATCAGGTTTTTGAGATAGGGCGTCATCAACCCATTATATTCTGGGCTAGCGAGGATCAGCGCATCGGCGGCGGCAAAACGCGCGTGCAAAATGGCGAGCCGGCCGCGGACCGTCGGGTCCTCCTCGCGATCCTGATCGAACAGCGGCAGGTCGACCGCATTGGGTGGCAACATATCAAGCGTAACGCCATCCGGCACTAGCCGCGCCACTTCGTCAAGCAAACGCGTATTGAGCGAGGCCCGGCGCTGACTGCCACAGAACAGCAACAGCCGGGTCATGCCGCGATCCTTTGCGCGGTCGCGGCCAACACCGCGATAGGATGCACATCGCCCGCGTAATCGGCGGCAAGGAAACCTCCTGTCCGCTCGCTCCAACATAGTGCCGAAATGCCGGCCTTGGCGATGCGGCGCATGGGCGCGAAGGCCATCGTTGCGCGGTCGAATACGGCGACCGTCCCGCCATAGCTGCCACTGACGATCCAGCGGCCGTCGGGGCTGGCGGCCATGCATTTGACCGAATTGGGGTGCGGTGTTTCGACCGCGATGTCGCCGTTCGCCAACCAAAGGCGTAACATCCGGTCGCGGCCGACGCTCGCAAAACCAGATGCACCCAGTGCGCAAGCGGCATTGGCGATGCGGGTGTGAGCGCGGGCAACCCGGCGGACTTCGCGTCCGACGGTCATATCATGCCACGCGACATCGGTGTTAGCACAGACCGAAAACAACAGGTCGCCGCAGGCCGCCAAGGCCTTCACCGCATTGGCATAGGGCCGCAAGGTCCGCACTAAAGTCGCACGCCCTGCAAGCGCGAAGATCAGGATCTCGCCGGTATAGGTGCCAACCGCCAGATGATCGATGCCACCGCGCACAAAACCGACCGCGCAATTGAGCGGCGAATGATGGCGATGCAGCACACCGCCGGTCCGCGCGTCATAGACTTCGCCCAGATGGCCGCCGGTGAACAGCCGCCCTCCCGCTTGCGTCAGAAAATTGCATAGGCTGCCGATGGTGGCGACCGCCTCGCCATGGCTGCGCAGGACGCCTGCATCGCCAATGGTCAGCACCTGCCCCGCAATTTCGGTCGCCGCGTTGATGGCATCGCCAGCAACCACGCCCGACATATCCCAGTCGCCCGTCGCCGGATCGAACAGCGCATAGGTGCCGCCAAAGGTGCCGACCGCCACGCGCCCATCGGCGCAAAACGCCGCCGCCCGTGCCCAGATCAAGGCCGGAACTTCGCGCCGCGCGACCAGTTCGGGCAGGCCACCGGGGGCCATGCTCCACACCGCGATGGCCCGGTCATAACCCAGCGTTACCAAGCGGGAGCCATCGCGCGACAGCACCAGTTTCTTGATGCCAGCAGCATGGGCGGCGACAAATTCCGGATCGCCGCCGGATATGGACACCGCAATCCGGCCCGCATCGTCGCCAGCGATAATCCGGCCATCGGGCGCAATCGCGACGCAATCAGTGCGCATCCCGATCGGGATCACCCGCAACGCCTTGCCAGCGATGGCGTCCCATTCGCGCAACGTGCCATCCACGCTGGTCGTCACAAACCGTGTGGCGTCGATCCACGCCAGCGCCAGCACATTGCCAGTATGCCCCGCCATCGCGTGCAGGCACCGCCCCAACCGGTCGAACACCCGCACGATCCGGTCGAGCGCGCAGGTCGCCACCAGCCGGTCATCGGGCGAAAACCCGGCCATATCCACATCATCGCCATGGCCGCCCAGTACCGCATGCAACCGCAAATCCGGCACGGACCAAATCCGCGCCGAATAATCGCTGCTGGCCGAAATCAGCCATTGTCCATCGTGGGAAAAATCGCAGGCGTTGACGAGGTGATCATGCGTCGCACGGGCCACCGCTTGGCGCGTTGTGGCCTCCCACAGGATCAGGCGATTATCGTAGCCGGCGCTGGCCACCCATGGGCCATGGGCCGCGACACCCGCAATCGGGCCGATATGAAACATAGGATCATGTCCTTGTTGCCCAACCGGCGGTGCACCACGCCCCGATTGCAAGCTTGCCCTGACGCTAGCCAGCACAGGGTAAACACGCGCCTTGTGGGGGCATCCGGAACGGCACGTATCGAGCGCGCAAAACGATACGGCCGACACCGCCACAGGGGCGATGCCGGCCGTATCATCATGCCGCGAACCAACCGGAACCCCGGACGGTATCGCGGATATGTCAGACCATCTTGCTGACCGTCGTACCGGTTGCCAATGCCGACATGGCAGTGGCGACCTGCTGTGCGGCGCCAGATTGGGCGGCCGCGGCGGGTGCGGCCGCGGCTGGTGCTGCTGCGGCGCTCTGTGATTGCCAGGCCGCCATTGCCGCGCTGGAACCGGATCCACCTACTCGCATACCCATAGCAGTTCTCCGAAATCGGGATGTCGCCCCACAACCAGAACGGCCGACGACGCTCGGGTTTAAGGCCCTTGAACAAAAACCTCGCCACAGGCCGCCCATGCGCCGCAGGCAATTGTTTCATCGAAAAGAATTTCGCACGCCACGACTGCGGCACCGTTGGCACGGCGGCGTCCTAGTGTCGGTACATCATGTCGAGGGACACAATGAAAACCCGTAATTTCGCGAAATTCAACCGTCGTGGTTTGTTGGCGATGCTGGCGATGGCCATGCCTGTCGCTGCCGTGCCGTTCGCTGTCGTGACGGCGTCAACACCGACGGTGGCCGAAACGGCCTTGGCGCCGCTCGATCTGACGCAATATCGCGGCAAGGTCGTCTATCTCGACTTCTGGGCATCGTGGTGTGCGCCCTGCAAGCTGTCATTCCGGTATATGAACCAGTTGCGCGCGACCTATCCGGCCAAGGATCTTGTCATCCTGACCATCAATGTTGATCGGAACAAGGCGGCAGCGGCGGGCTTTCTGAGTACCGTGGGCGGCGGATTGCCGGTGATCTATGACCCACAGGGCGCCATCGCCAGCCATTACCGGGTGAACACCATGCCGACCACCGTGCTGATCGGGCGCGACGGCCAGGAGCACTTTGTGCATCGCGGCTATTTCGACACCAAGATCGGCGAATATACCCAACACGTCGCGGCGCTTGTCGCCAACCGCTCCTGACATTTGTGAAAAGAGGTTTTCCGATGATCCGTATGATTGGTCTGGCGCTTGGCCTGACCCTGCTGGGCGGATGCGCCCATGTGGGGGTGAGGCCGTGGCAGCGCGACATTCTCGCCCGCAATGTGATGCAGCCCGATGCCGATGGTAACATCTCGGCCTATCGCGATCACATCTATTTCAGCAAAGAAGGCGCTACCGGCGGCCGCAGCGCCGATGGGGGAGGCTGCGGATGCAATTGAACCCTCGCAAACTGGGCACGATCGCCGCGGGGCTGTCGGCGCTGTCGGCCAATCTGCTGTCCGCCAATGCCGCACAGGCCGAAACGGTCGCTGACGCGACCGCCAACGCGCCCCACGCCCCCGGCCTGATGACCGAAGGCGCGCCCGAACCGGGCAGCTTTTTGGTCGATACCTCGGTGCTGTTTTATCAGGAGGCTGGTGGCCGGGTGACGGCGGTCGAACCTGTCATCAACGTGGTCGACAATCTGTTGAACGGCAGCGTGATCAACGGGGCGTTCACCTATGATTCGCTAACCGGCGCGACCCCGAATGGCGCGACCCCCGCGACTGGCCCCCAGACCTTTACCCAGATCATCAAGGTCGCAACATCGACCACGCAAGTGACCAGTACCGGTGCGTCGGGCGGATCGACTGTGACAACCATCCCCGGTACGGCAACCGCCACGTCGACCTATTCAACCGCTGCCGGGCGGACACCGCTGGCCGCGTTTCATGATCATCGCTATGCAGGCAACCTTGGCTTTTCGTGGCTGAGCGACCCGGACACGCGGTTCAAGGTGGGTGCTGCTGTCTCGGTTGAGCGCGATTATGCAACCTATTCGGTGAATGCTGGCGTGTCGCATGACCTGTTTCAGAAAAACACCACCGTCGCGCTATCGCTCAATATCGAGCAGGATGAATCGCAGCCTTATAATGGCACGCCGAACGGGTTTCAGAATCTCAATTCGTTGATCACCAACGGCAATGATCACAAGACGGTTGCCAA
The DNA here is from genome assembly GCA_903858875.1 of uncultured Sphingomonadales bacterium. Classification (GTDB taxonomy): domain Bacteria; phylum Pseudomonadota; class Alphaproteobacteria; order Sphingomonadales; family Sphingomonadaceae; genus Novosphingobium. The sequence continues at coordinate 2,481 of CAIOKP010000116.1, read as the reverse complement.
TGTCGTCGTCGGCCTGACCCAATCGCTGACACGGTTCTGGCTTACGCAACTGAACTACAATTACAGCACGTCGTCGGGCTATCAGTCGGACCCGTATCGCGTGCTGTCGGTGGTGGACAGCGCAACCGGCGCGGCGCTCAGCTACCTGTATGAGAACCGCCCGCGTGATCGGGCGCGGCACAGCGTTTACTGGGGCAACAAGCTGACCTTGGGGCCGACGGTGGCGGATGTTTCGCTGCGCTATTACCACGATACATGGGGGATCAATTCGATCACTGCCGAAGTGTCGGAACAGGTGCCGATCACGCATAATTCTTACATCAAGCCACTGTTCCGCTATTACCACCAAGGCGCTGCGAATTTCTTCCGCAACTACTTGGTCAGCGGTGCAACCCTGCCGCAATATGCCAGTTCGGACAGCCGTCTGGGCCGGTTCAATGCGACAACTATCGGCGCTCGCTATGGCATCCGCCTGATGGAGGATAGCGAGCTGTATGTGCAGGCCGAAGACTATCGCCAGACCGGCACGCATTACGTGGCGGGCGCCCCGGGGGCTTTGGCCAATCTCGACCTGTTCTCGGGGGTTCACGCCATCAGCGTGATGACCGGGTTCAAGGTCAAGATGTAAGCATTGGATGCCCCGGGGCTGGTCGGCCCCTGCCTCGGGGCCACCCCGTTTGAGAGAGAGCGGACACAAGTGCAGACCCACAGGTTTCAGGCGATGGGATCGCCATGCGAAGTGCAGGTCGATACACCCGACCCGGCGCTGGGCCGACGGCTGGGCGCGATGGCGCAGGCCGAAGCCTTGCGGATCGAGCACAAATACAGCCGCTATCGCCCCGACAGCGTAGTTGCCGCAATCAACGCGGGCGCGGGCCAGCCAGTGCCCGTTGATGCCGAAACCGCGAGCCTGATTGCCTTTGCCGACCAATGCTACCGCATCAGCGAGGGGCGGTTCGACATCAGTTCAGGCGCCCTGCGCCGGGTGTGGACGTTCGACGGGTCCGACCGCGTGCCCGATCCGGCCGCGGTGGCGCACTGTCTGTTGGCGGTTGGCTGGGACAAGGCGATATGGGATGGCATAGCCTTGACGCTGAAACCGGGCATGGAAATTGATCTCGGCGGCATCGCCAAGGAATATGCCGTCGACATGGCTCTGGCCAAGGTCACGCATCACCATGATGTGCCCATATTGGTCAATTTCGGTGGTGATTTGCGGGTATCCGGCCCGCGTGCCGACGGCGCGCGATGGCGCGTGTTGATCGACGCCATCGAGCCGGATCAACGCCCCGCCTGGTTAGACATGGCCAGCGGCGCCATCACCACCAGCGGCGATGCCCGCCGGTTCGTGCTGCGCAATGGGGTTCGCTATGGCCACATCATCGACCCCCGCAACGGAATGCCGGTGCCGGCGGCGCCGCGCTCGATCACCGTAGCGGCGGAAACCTGTATCGAAGCGGGCATGCTATCCACGCTAGCCATGCTTCACGGCGAGCAGGCCGAGCACTTCCTCAAAACCCAAGGCGTCGCGGCATGGGTCGCCCGGTGATGGGGCGGCGGGTTACGGGGTAAAGCCCAGCGTTAGCGTGATCCGTCGTGGGGCCATTGGCACATATTGCGGGCCATTTGGCAAACGAAACGGATTACCATAAGCAAAAGTGTCGCTGCGCGCATTCAGTAGGTTGGCAATGTCGATCCCGACGTCAACATGGTGCCAGCGCCATTGCGCGCCCATGCTGGTTTCCAACCGAGGGGCGATCCGACGGTCAAGGCCAGGGTCAAAGCTCAGCCGCCCGGGGCCCACCTGGCGCAAATCGAGGCGGATCGAACCGGAAGACGCCTTGCCCGCAAAATTCCGGCCCACCCCCGCCTGCACGGTGTAGGCCGGCACCACGGGCAGCCGCGTATCATCCAGCGCAAAGCCCAAACCGTTGCGCACCAGTTCTGCATCCTCGATATCCCCGGCCAAACGGAGTTTCCAACGCGAGAATGGCGTGATTTCCACACGCGCCTGCCCGCCGACAATCTGCGCCGTACCGGCGGTGCGGGCGACAATGATGTGGTTGGGCATCAGACTGTCGGCCTGCATGTCATTCCACTGGGTGAAATGGCCGCCCAGTACCAACTCCCCCTGCCCCGGCAACGCCTGACGCCAGCCAAGTTCGCCCGACGTCAACGTATCCCCCGCCAGCGCGTCATTATTGCGGCCATCGCCGTCCTGGATCGCCCCCTGGCGAAACGCGGTGGCCACGCGGGCATAGGCCAGCGCGCCAGCAAACGGCCGCCATGACAGGGCGGCACTAGGGCTGATGCCGGTGCGGCGTTGGTGCAAATCATGCGTCCATTGCGCGGGTATCGTCAGCGTTTCATCCAGCGTCGCGCGAAACAACCGCGCACCCAGATCGAACTGCCAACGCCGCGCAAACGGCATGGCAAAATCGCCAAACCCGGCGGTTTCCTGCGACAATCGGTGCAGCGTGT
>CAIOKP010000115.1 GCA_903858875.1 uncultured Sphingomonadales bacterium | reverse complement strand
GGCGGTAATGCCGGCGGAATTGTCCACGCGCGTCGTTCCCCTCATGCGGCTAGGCTTTGTGTCGGATCGCCGGGCGACCCGCTTGCCCCGCAACAATGCAAGGCAGCCCTCAGTTCGCGGCGCGCATAGCGACGATTATGACACGATGCAAGCAGGGCCGTGTCCTATGATTCCAAAGTCCATGGTCGGGTGCAATCCGGCAAGGATCGGACGGGGGCTGCGTTGCGCATTCCTATGCGGAGAAAAACGCCTGATTTGGCCGCAAGGTTCGGGACGCGCGCCCGGATTGCACGGGCTATCCCTATGTCCAGCGAGATGGAGACCGTATTATGGCAAAACATTTACCGGCGTTTTGCCCACAGGTGTTTTCCACAAGAGGCGATCCGGCCTATGACGAATCGGCGCTGGTGGCGCGATTGGGATGCGCGAACATGGACATGACACAGGACGCCGCGTGGCAGGCGGTGACAGCGCGAGATCGGCGGGCCGATGGTCGGTTCGTTTTCGCGGTGGCAACCACGGGCATTTATTGCCGCCCGTCCTGCCCCGCACGGCGGCCAAAGCGGGACAATACGCGGTTCTTTGCCGATGGCGCGGCGGCGCGGGATGCGGGGTTTCGCGCGTGTTTGCGCTGTGCCCCCGACGATGCCAGCCGCGACGAACAGGCCATCGCACGGGCGCTGACCTTGATCCACGCCGCCGATGGTGTGCCGACCTTGGCCGATCTGGCCATCGCCACCGGCTATAGCGCCACGCATTTTCAACGGATATTTGTCCGCGCCACCGGCCTGTCGCCCGCCGCCTATGCTCGTGCCCGCCGCATGGAACGCGCCCGCGACGCGCTGGTCCAGACCGATCGCGTGACCGAGGCTCTTTATGACGCTGGGTTCGCCGCCCCCTCGCGTTTCTATGCTGCGGCGGGGGAGAGATTGGGCATGACACCTTCGGCATGGGCGCAGGGGGGCAAGGGTGTGACGATCCGCTGGACGATGGTGGCGACCTCTTTCGGCCCGATGGTGCTGGCCGCGACCGACAAGGGGGTGTGCCGCCTCGCCTTTGGCGGTGGGCGCGAGGATCTAGCCGAACGGTTCCCGCATGCGACTTTGGTCGATGGCGGCGCGGCAATGGCCCATTTGGCGGCGCAGGTCGTGGCCGCGGTCGAATCCCCCGGCGATTCGCTTGCCATTCCTCTGGACGTGCGCGGCACCGCGTTTCAGGAGGCGGTGTGGCGCGAATTACAACGCATTCCGTCTGGTGAAACCCGCAGCTATGCGCAAATCGCCGCCGCCGTTGGGCGCCCCAAGGCCACTCGCGCCGCCGGCACCGCCAATGGGGCCAATCCGGTCGCGGTGCTGATCCCGTGCCACCGGGTGATCCGGGGCGATGGTTCGCCGGGCGGCTATGCGTGGGGGTTGGATATCAAGGCCGAATTGCTGGCACGCGAAGGCGCCTATACAAAGGAGTAGGGGTCGATATCGATATGCACCCGCACCCCTTGCGGGAAATTGAGCCCCCCCAGCCACGCGCGCAGTACCGTCTGCAATTCCGCCGACCGTTTCGCATTGATCAACAACCGATAGCGATAGCGCCCGCGTAGCAGCGCCATAGGCGCCGGCGCCGGCCCCAGCACCGCCACATCGGGCAGGTTGGGCCGACTGCCGCCGATCGCGCGGGCCGCCTCCTTGGCCTCGCTCTCGTCCTCGCTCGACACGATGATCGCGGCCCAGCGGCCAAAGGGCGGCGCATTCGCATGGCGGCGGCCCTCCGCCTCGGCAGCATAGAACGCGTCGCGGTCGCCCTTGGCCAAGGCGTCGATCACCGGGGCGGTGGGGTGGCGAGTCTGGATCATCACCTCGCCGGGTTTTTCGGCGCGACCGGCGCGGCCTGCGACCTGGGCGATTTGTTGATATGACCTTTCGCCCGCGCGCAGATCGCCGCCTTCCAGCCCGAGATCGGCGTCGATCACGCCGACCAACGTCAGGTCGGGAAAGTGATAGCCCTTGGTGACCAATTGTGTGCCGACGATCACGTCGATCATCTTGTTTTCCGCCGCCGTGACGAAATCGGCGATCTTTTCGGGCGTGTTCAGCGTGTCGGAGGTCACCAGGGCGATCCGCGCGTCGGGCAGGATGTCGCGCACCTCATCGGCGATGCGCTCGACGCCGGGGCCACAGGCGACGAGGCAATCGGCCTCGTGGCATTCGGGGCAGGTGGGCGGCATCGGCTCTTCATGCCCGCAATGATGGCAGGCCAGCCGCCGCGACAGCCGGTGCTCGACCAGCCACGCGCTGCAATGCTCGCACTGAAAGCGATGGCCACAATGCCGGCACAGCGTCAGCGGCGCATAGCCCCGCCGGTTGAGGAACAGCAAGGATTGCTCGCCCCGCTCCAGCCGCAGCTTTAACGCGGCGACCAGCGGCGGCGCGATCCAGCGGTTGCGCTCCGGTGGCTCCTTGGTCAGGTCGATCACCGATATGCTCGGCATCGTCGCCCCGCCGAACCGATCCGACAGGATGATCCGCCGATAGACGCCCGCCTCGGCCAAGGTCAGGCTTTCGAGCGCGGGGGTCGCGCTGGCGAGGATGACCGGGATTTTTTCAAAACGGGCCCGGATCACCGCGACATCGCGGGCATTATAGCGCACGCCCTCGTCCTGTTTGAACGACACCTCATGCGCCTCGTCCACCACGATCAGGCCGAGCCGCGCAAAGGGCAGGAACAGCGCCGATCTTGCGCCAACCACGACCTGCGCGCCGCCATGGTCTGGCCCATTGGCAATGGCCCGCCACGCCCGCCGCCGCTCCGCCGATTTCAGCGAGGAATGCCACAGCACCGGTGGCACCCCGAACCGCGCGGCAAACCGACGCAGGAAATTCTGCGTCAAGGCGATTTCGGGCAATAGCACCAACACTTGCCGCCCCAGCCGGATCGCCTCTGCGACGCCCTCGAAATAGGTCTCGGTCTTGCCCGACCCGGTCACGCCATCCAGCAGGAATGGCGCAAAGGCCCCCGCGCCGACCGCGGCAACAAAGGCGTCGGCGGCCCCCTGTTGCCCCGCGGACAGGTCTGGCACGGCAAAGCCGGGATCGGCAGCGGGATAGGGGCGGTCGAGATCGACCTGCACCGCCTCCATCAACCCCGCACTGACCATGCCGCGCAGCACGGCCTCGGTCACGCTGGCCATTTCGGCCAATTCGCGCATCGTGCCTTGCGCGCCGGCCAAATGTTCGGTCGCAGCAGCGCGTTGGGGCGTCATGCGGGTGGGTTTTGCCGAGGTATCCCCCTGTGGCAATTCCCCTTGCGCCGCCAGCCGGTATTCGGTCATCGTCCGCCCGCCCTGCAAGGCGGCGGTGCTGGACAGTGCCATCCGCGCCACCTGCGCCAGCGGGGCGCAATAATAGTCCGCCGTCCATTCAATCAGCCGCCGCAACGCCGCGGGCAAAGCCGGCACCGGCAACACCTGCAACAGATTGCGTAAGCGATTGTCGCCCACTTCCTCGCCCGGCAGGCGCTCGGCCTCCCACACCACGCCCAGCACTTGGCGCGGGCCAAGCGGGGCCACCACGACGCTGCCATATTCGACCACCATGCCATGCGGCACGCGGTAATCCAGCACCGGCAGCGCCGAATTGAGCACCAGCAGGCGGACACGCCGAAAGGGGGCAGGGGGCATCATGCGGCCTCCTATGCGCAGCGGTGGCGCGCGAGACAAGCCTTGCTGCGCGCCTTGCCGGGGATGGTGGTCACAAGGGGTCTTGGGTTCGGGCCAAGGCGGCCCTATAGGCCTTGGCCAATACCGCAGAATCAAGCGCCCATATCGTAAGCGTCATTCATATTCAGGGGACCCCCGATGAAGTTCTTTGTCGACACCGCCGACACCGCCGAAATCGCTGATCTGGCTGCCACGGGCTTGCTCGATGGCGTGACCACCAACCCGTCGCTGATCGCCAAATCGGGCCGCGATTTCCTGGAAGTGACCAAGGAAATCTGCGCTCTGGTCGATGGCCCGGTATCGGCCGAAGTGATCAGCCTCGACCATGCCGGCATGATGCGCGAGGCCGAAATCCTGCGCAAGATCGCCGACAATGTGTGCATCAAGGTGCCGCTGACGATCGACGGACTCAAGACCTGCAAGGCCCTGACCGGCGAGGGCACCAAGGTGAATGTCACCCTGTGCTTTTCGGCCAATCAGGCGTTGTTGGCGGCCAAGGCTGGTGCAACTTTCGTCTCGCCATTCATCGGTCGGCATGACGACAATGGTTTTGATGGCCTCGACCTCATCCGCGACATGCGGCTGATTTACGACAATTATGCGTTTGAAACCGAAATTCTGGCCGCGAGCATCCGTCATGGCGTCCATGTGCTGGAATGTGCCCGGATCGGCGCCGATGTGATGACCGCACCGCCAGCCGTGATCAAGGGCCTGTTCAAGCATGTCTTGACCGATAAGGGCATCGAAGGCTTCATGGCCGACTGGGCCAAGACCGGCCAGAGCCTGTAAGCGTAAGGAAGCGGCGTTGGCCGAGGAAACACCTCTCGACCGGTTCAAGGGGGCGCTGACGGGCGCGTCGCGCGCGATTGCGCGCCGCGCCGACATCGAGGTCAATTGGACCGCCGATGCGCCCACTCAGTCGGGACCGGTGTTCCGCGTGCCAATGCCGGGGCGCAGCGTGCCACGCGGCGCGGCGATGGAGGCACGCGGCTTTGCCGATGCCTATGCGCTGCGCCTGCGCCACCATGATGAGGCGGTGCATCGCCGCCACGCCCCCGCCGAACCGTCCGCCCGCGCCTGCTATGACGCGGTCGAGGCGGTGCGGTACGAGGCGCTGGGCGCCAATGCCTATGCCGGGATGCGCGAAAATCTGGGCGCGGCGTTGATCGTGACAGTCGCCGCCGACCCGATCACGCGGGCCGAGCGGCGCGAGGATGTGCCGGTGCAAACGGCGCTGGCGCTGCTGCTACGCGAGGCGTTGACCGGCCAGCCGATCCCCGAGGCCGCCCGGGCCGGCGTCGATATGATGCGCGATTGGATCGAGGCCCGCGCCGGCGATGATTTCGCCGCGTTGTCGACCAAGATCGCGGACCAGAATGCCTTCCAGACTCTCGCGCTCGATATGTTGCGCCACCTTGACCTCACCCAACCCACGCCGATTGACGAGCCGGGCGAGGAAGAGGACAATGACGACGCCGAGCAGGAGCAGGACAAGGAAGAAGACGAGGATCAGGCCGGCAAGGACCAGCAGCCCATCGAAATGGCCGCTGACCAGTCGCAGGGCGATGAGGAAGGCGACAGCGAAAGCCAGTCCGAAATCGACGACGATGGCACCACCGACGACGCCGGCGAGGACAGCGACGAGGGCATGTTGCCCGTCCGCCCGAACCGGCCGTGGACCGATTTTCCCGACAGTTTCGACTACAAGGTCTTCACCACCCAATTTGACGAGGTGGTGTCGGCCAGCGACCTGTGTGACGAGGATGAACTGGGGCGCCTGCGGGCCTATCTCGACGCGCAGTTGAAGGGGTTGCAGGGCATTGTCACGCGGTTGGCCAACCGGCTTCAACGGCGCTTGATGGCGCAGCAGAACCGCAGCTGGGACTTCGATCAGGAAGAGGGCATGCTCGATGCCGCGCGGCTTGCCCGCGTGGTCGTCGCGCCCGGCTCCTCGCTCAGTTACAAGATCGAGCGCGATGTCGAGTTCAAGGACACGATTGTCACGCTGTTGATCGACAATTCCGGATCGATGCGCGGGCGGCCGATTTCCATCGCGGCGATTTCCGCCGATGTGCTGGCGCGCACGCTGGAACGCTGCGGCGTGAAGACCGAGATTTTGGGCTTTACCACCCGTGCGTGGAAGGGCGGCCAATCGCGCGAGGCGTGGCTGGCGGCGGGCAAGCCCGCGCAGCCGGGGCGGCTCAACGATCTGCGGCATATCGTCTATAAACGCGCCGATGAGCCGTGGCGCCATGCGCGCAAGAACCTCGGGCTGATGATGCGCGAGGGGTTGCTCAAGGAAAACATCGACGGCGAGGCGCTGAAATGGGCGCATGACCGCTTGCTGGCCCGGCCAGAGGATCGCCGTATTCTGATGGTGATTTCGGATGGGGCGCCGGTCGATGATTCGACCCTGTCGGTCAATGCGGCGGGCTATTTGGAAATGCATCTGCGCCGGATGATCGACTGGATCGAAAAGCAGTCGCCGGTGCAATTGGTCGCGATCGGCATCGGGCATGACGTGACGCGCTATTATCGCCGCGCGGTGACGATTATGGATGTCGAACAATTGGGTGGCACGATGATCGAGCAATTGGCGGGCTTGTTCGAAGACGATTGATTTTGGGTTGGATTTTCCTGACGATGGCGCCTACCTTATCCGTATAATTACGCTGTTAGGGGATTGCTCATGCGTGCCGCCTTGCTCGGATTCGCGTTGGCGGGGGTCGGTGTTCCTGCCTTCGCCCAACCTGCGCCCCGCGTCGCCACCGCCCGTATCCTGCCCGCGCTCAGCCCGGTAGCGATTGAGATCCTTGCCAGCCTGTCGAGCGATCACAGCCATCCGGGGGATATGTTCCCGATCCGCCTGCATAGTCCGTTGAACATTGATGGCCAGGCGGTAATCCCAGCCGGACGCTGGGGATTGGCGAAGTGGTCGAGGCCAAGCGCGCCAGTGGCGGTGGCGCGCCGGGGGTGCTGATTTTGGCGGCGCGCTATCTCGAGTTTGGCGGACAGCAGATCCGGCTGCGGTCGATGCAGGCGGCCGGCAATGGGCGCGATCGCACGGCGCAGGCGGACCGGATGGCCTATGGCGGGCACGCCCGGGTGATGGCGGTCGCCAACCCGGTCACGGTGGTTCCGTTGACTGTGGTGGCCAGCATGGTGAAGGGCGGCGAGAGTGTGGTGCCCGCAGGGGCGCTGGCCGACGCGCTGACCGCACAGGATGTCGAGATCGCACCGCCGCCCGCACGGATGCCCCCCGCCCGCGTAGGCCTCCGCGTAAGCCATAGTGATGGCCGGGTACCGTCGCCCCCGCCGGGGATGGGCCTTGTGGTGTTTTTCCGCCCGGCCGCGTTGAGTTGGGGGTTGATCGGTTGCACGGTCAAGGAAAATGGCCAGAAAATCAGCGCATTGGGGTCTGGGCATTGGTTTGCAATGGCGGCGACACCGGGGCGGCATGTCTTTCGCGTGACGGGCGAAACCTCGGATGAATTGCGGCTGGAGGTGGAGCCGGATGAGACCCAATTCGTCGAATGCCGGATGAAGATGAGCGCCTTGCTCGCCCGCCCGTTTATCAGCCCCGCCAACGAATCGACCTTTGCGGGCCAGCGGTTGACGGCGGTAAAGCCGGACGATTTGGGCCTGCGCGGCCCGGCGGGCTATGCGCTGCGCCCCGATGCGGAACAGGGGCAGGGGCCACCACGCCCTTGACCTTTGGCGCATCGCGCGCCAACCGAGGGACATGACTTCGTCCACGCAATTGCAGCTGTTTAACAGCTTGAGCCGCCAGATGGTGACCTTTACCCCAGTGCATCCGGGCGAAGCGCGCGTGTATTCGTGCGGGCCGACGGTGTATAATTACCCGCATATCGGTAATATGCGGGCCTATGTGTTCGCCGATGTGCTGGGGCGGACGCTGGAATATGCGGGCTATAAGCTGACCCATGTCATCAACATCACCGACGTCGGGCATTTGACCGACGACGCCGATGCGGGCGAAGACAAGATGGAAAAGATGGCCAGCCAGCAGGCGAAATCTATCTGGGACATCGCCGAATTTTACAAACAGGCCTATTGGGCCGACATCTGCGCGCTGAACATTCGCCAGCCGGCGCAGTGGTCGATCGCCACCGATTACGTGCCCCAGATGATCGAGTTCGCCCAAAAGATCGCCGCCAAGCATTGCTATGAATTGCCGAGTGGCCTCTATTTCGACGTCTCGACCGTGGCGGATTATGGCCGTTTGGCCCGCGCCGCGACCGAGGAGGGAGCCAATAGCCTTGGCGGCCGGATCGAGCAGGTCGATGGCAAGCGCCACGCGGCCGACTTTGCGATCTGGCGCAAGACGCCGGCGGGCGAGAGCCGCCAGATGGAATGGGACAGCCCATGGGGCCGCGGCGCGCCGGGCTGGCATTTGGAATGCAGTGTGATGTCAGGCGAATTGC
>CAIOKP010000114.1 GCA_903858875.1 uncultured Sphingomonadales bacterium | reverse complement strand
GTCGATGGGCTGATAGTCCCGTTGCTGGGCGCCGGTGTAGAGTTGCCGGGGTCGGCCGATCTTCCGCTGGGGATCCTCGAACATTTCCTTCCACTGGCTGATCCAGCCCGCGGTCCTCGCCAGGGCGAACAACACGGTGAACATGGTCGTCGGAAAGCCCATGGCCTTGAGGGTAATCCCGGAATAGAAATCGACGTTAGGGAACAACTTCTTTTCGACGAAGTACGGATCGTTCAGCGCAATTTCCTCAAGACGCATCGCGGTCTCGAACAGCGGATCGGTCACGTTGAGCGCCGCGAACACTTCGCGCACGGTCTTCTGCATGACGGTCGCACGCGGGTCATAGTTCTTGTACACGCGGTGGCCAAAGCCCATCAGACGGAACGGATCGTTCTTGTCCTTGGCGCGTTCGATATAGTGCGGGATACGGTCTGGCGTGCCGATTTCCTTGAGCATGTTGAGCGCGGCTTCGTTCGCGCCGCCATGCGCCGGACCCCAGAGGCAAGCGATGCCCGCAGCGACACACGCAAACGGATTGGCGCCTGACGAACCAGCCAAACGCACCGTCGATGTCGAGGCGTTCTGTTCGTGATCAGCGTGCAGAATGAAGATGCGGTCCATAGCGCGTTCGACCGCGGGGACAACTTCATACTCTTCAGCCGGAACGCCGAAGGTCATCTTCAGGAAGTTACCGGCGTAGCTCAGCTTGTTGTCTGGATAGACGAAGGGCTGACCCACGGTGTACTTATAGGCCATGGCCGCGATCGTCGGGATCTTGGCGATCAGACGATGGGCGCTGATGCGGCGCTGCACGGGGTCCGAAATATCGGTGCTGTCGTGATAGAACGCCGACAGGGCACCGACTACGCCGCACATGACGGCCATCGGGTGCGCGTCGCGCCGAAAGCCCGAGAAGAAGCTCGAAAGCTGTTCATGTACCATCGTGTGGCGGCTGATCGTGCGGGTAAAGCTGGTGAGCTCGACCGGCTTGGGCAGTTCGCCGTTCAACAAAAGATAGCACACTTCGAGGAACGAGGATCCTTCCGCCAACTGGCCGATCGGATAGCCGCGGTGCAGCAATACGCCCTCGTCACCGTCGATGTAGGTCAGCGCGCTTTCGCAGCTGGCCGTCGAGGTGAAGCCGGGATCATATGTAAACGCGCCGGTTTGGCCGTAGAGCTTGCGGATATCGAGCACATCCGGCCCGACGCTGCCCTTAAGGATCGGCAGGTCAATGTCCTTGCCGCCGATATTCAGTTTCGCCGTATCACCCACCGATTTCGCCTCCTTATTACGACTCAGGCTTGCAAGATGTGGGCCTGGGCGACAATGCGCGCCAAGCTTTCATCCCGCCCGAGCAGAACCAAAACATCAAAAATTCCCGGGGACGTTGTCTGTCCCGTCAACGCTGCGCGCAAAGGCTGAGCCAGCTTGCCCAACCCAAGGCCAAGTTCACCGGCCATTGCCTTCAGACTGGCTTCGAGAGCCTCGATTGTCCAGTCGGTTTCGGCGCCAAAACGGTCATGCACCTGCGCCAGCAACGCACGTGCAGCATCGGTCAACAAGGCAGCGGCCTTTTCCTCGATCGCCAGCGGAAGCTGGGCGAACAGGAACGCGGCACTTGCGGCCAATTCGTTCACATCCTTGGCCCGTACTTTCAACACCGGCATCGCCCGCGTCAACAGGTCCAAATCGACATCGCCGGCCAACCGCGCCGCGACCAGGCCGGCCAACCGCACATCGTCGGCCTCGCGCAGATAATGGCCATTCAGATTGAGCAATTTTGCCAGATCAAAGCGCGCTGCGCCCTTGCCGACATTGCCGATGTCGAACCACTCGATCGCCTGTTCGCGTGAGATGATTTCCTCATCGCCATGGCCCCAGCCCAGACGCAGCAGGTAATTCACCACAGCTTCGGGCAACAGTCCCATCTCGTCGCGATAGGCATCGACGCCCAATGCGCCGTGGCGCTTGGACAGCTTTGCCCCGTCGGCGCCATGGATCAGCGGAATATGCGCGTAAAACGGATCTGGCCAGCCACCTTCGACGCCATGCATCGCACGAATCAGCACCAATTGGCGAAACGCGTTGTTGATATGGTCATCGCCGCGAATCACATGAGTGACGCCCATGTCATGATCGTCGACCACCACTGCCAACATATAGGTCGGCGTGCCGTCGGAACGCAGCAGAATGAAGTCATCGAGTTCGACATTGCTGACCGTGATGCTGCCCTGCACGAGATCGTTGATCACGGTCTCGCCGTCACGCGGTGCCTTGATCCGGACGACATAGGGCGTGTCGGCGGGATATTGGTCCGGCGTGGCGTCGCGCCATTCGGATTGAATACGGAAGGGGCGCTTTTCGGCCTGTGCCGCCTCGCGCCGCGCGGTCAATTCGGCCTGCGTCAGATAGCAGCGATAGGCATCGCCCGATTCGAGCAGCTTTGCCGCGACCTCGGCATGGCGCGCCGAACGTGCGAACTGGAACACCGCCGGTTCATCACCACCAAGGCCCAACCACGACAATCCGTCAAAAATCGCCTCAATCGCCGGCTCGGTTGAACGGGCGCGGTCGGTATCTTCGATACGCAACAGATACTTACCGCCATGATGACGCGCGAACAGCCAATTGAACAGCGCCGTCCGGGCACCGCCAATGTGGAGATAGCCAGTCGGCGAGGGCGCAAACCGTGTAACGACTGTCCCGCCGCTCACTGTTTTGCCTGCACCCAAACCCGTACTTGCCATTCCGGCGTCCTTTCTGTCCAATGGGGTCATGGCCATCTCTGCCTCGACCCAAAAAGATTCTGGCCTGCGCACACTCCGGTCGCATACGTACCCGAATGGCGCTGCACTGCAACATCAAGGCCATTGGCGCAGCCGCGTCCGCTTGTCCAGCGTTGCCTTGGTCGCAGACAAATTTCTTGCCGCAGCCGGATTTGACCGGGCACCATGGCTGGCGGTTGGGTTCGCTGGCGGCATCGCGGCATGGTTCACCTTGCCGGGCGAATGGGCTTGGCTGGCGCTGATTTTTGGGGGTCTTGGGATCGCCTTGGCGGCAGGCGCGATACTGCGTGCCGACGGGCGCTGTCCCTATCTTCGGCAAGCGCTATTGGCGATGTCCTTGATCGTGGCGGCCGGATGCGGCGTGGTTTGGGCCAAGTCGACAATGGTCGGCGCGGCGGCCATCGCCCATCCGATGGTGCCGATGCTCAAAGGGCTGGTGCTCGATCGCTATGACCAGCCGGCCGAGGGGTGTGTGCGATTGGTCCTTGCGGTACGTGAACCGGGGAGAACGCGGGCCATTCGGGTGCGGCTGACCGTTCCGGTGGCCAAGGATAATCCGGCGGCGGTGGAAGGCGCGGTGGTTCGATTGCGGGCTCGATTGATGCCACCATCACCGCCGCGCCTGCCGGGCGGCTATGATTTTGCCGCGGCGGCGTGGTTCGACGGCATCGCGGCGACCGGCG
>CAIOKP010000113.1 GCA_903858875.1 uncultured Sphingomonadales bacterium | reverse complement strand
GGTTCCGGTGGCAGCCCGAACCGTGATCGCAGCTTTGACTTCAACGTGTTTGCCTCAGAGCTGTTCAAATCATTGATCGTCCACAAGACCGCCGAGGCTAACCTCGACGAAGGGTCGTTGGGCGCGGTTGTGGATCTCAACACCGGGCATCCGTTGGGCGGCAAATCGGGGTTGACCGGGCTGGTATCAGCGTCGGGCGCTTACAATGATCTGGCCAAGAGTGCTGGCCCGCGTCTGGTTGGCCTGGCTAACTGGAAGAATGACGACAGCACGTTTGGTGTCAATGCGTCGGCGGCCTATTCACAGGGCGATACGCTCGAACTGGGCAACAACACCACGCGTTGGGCACAGGCCCCGTTCAAATCGGTCACGGTCGGCAGCACCACCACAAACTGTTTTTCGGGCAGCACCTATGTCTCGTCGGCAGTGTGCAACCAGGCCGCGCTGGCGTTTCACCCGCGTATTCCGCGCTATGGCGTGATCACCCACGACCGCGAGCGGTTGGGGTTGACCGGGTCGATGGAATGGCAGCCTTCGGACCGCACCCATATCGAACTCGACGGCCTGTATTCGCGCTATCATGAACAGCGCGAGGAAGAGTGGGCAGAAGTGCTGTTCCGTTCGAACGAGAAGGGCATCAACGTCGTCAACCCGGTGTATGACAGCGCCGGCAATATGATCTCGGGCACGTTCAACAACGCCTATAACCGCGACGAGCATTATCTGCAGGTCCAGAACTCGACCTTCTATCAACTGAGCGGCACCCTGACGCATGAGTTGACCGACAAATTGAAACTGTCGATCCTGGCCGGCGCGTCAAAGTCGATTTTGGCGGTGCCGATCGCCACCACCATCATGCTGGATAACAAGTCAGCGCAGGGCTTTACCTACGATTATACCAACATGAAGTACCCCGTGATCGGCTTTGGATCGTCGGTTACCGATCCGGCCAATTATCAACTGGCCGAAATTCGCGATGCACCGACCCACACGAACAATACGTTCAAGACGTGGCGCGGCGATCTGGAATGGAAGCCGAACGATGATCTTGTGTTCAAGACCGGCGCCTCGGTGCGCAGCTTTGGCTTCGATACCTGGGGCGCAAACCGCAACACGCTGGTCTGCCCGACGTCGGGCCATGTCGATGCGGTACTGGGGACGCTGAATTGCACGGCGACGACCTATGGTTTTCCGGTCAATTCCAGCATGGTCGATACGATCAATTTGGGCAACGCCGGCCAACCGGCGGGGACGACCAACAGCTATATCGTCGCCAACCTGCCGGCGACGACGGCGTTCACCAACCTCTATTCGCGTCCGTTGGTGGCAGATACCAGCAACACGCGTTCGGTGAAGGAAGAGGACAAGGGCCTCTACGTCCAGGCCGATTGGAAGACTCGCGCGCTGGGCATGGATGTGTCGCTCGATGGCGGCCTGCGCTATGCCAATACGTCGCAAAGCTCGACCGGTCTGCAAAATGGGACGACGATCGTTACGGTCAATCGCAGCTATAATGACTGGTTGCCGTCGGCCAACCTCAACCTGTTCCCGCGTCACGACGTGATCGTCCGTTTCGCGGTCGCCAAGGTGATGACGCGGCCCTCGCTGGGCAACCTCACGCCGGGCGGATCGGTGGATAGCTTCAACTACAAGGTCAGCTATGGCAATCCCGACCTCAACCCCTATCGCGCCACCAATTTCGATGCCGCGCTGGAATGGTACTTTGCCCCGCAGTCGCTGATCAGCGTCGCGTTCTTCTACAAGGATGTGGCGAGTTTCCCGGTCAGCACTTTGACCAGCGGGACGTTTGCCTCAACGGGCCTGCCCACCACGATCCTGTCGCCAGGATCGCCGGCGGCGCAAAACCCCGAAGGACAAAGCTGGACGATCAGTTCGATCGGCAATGGTACCGGCGCAAAGTTGAAGGGTGTCGAACTTGGCCTGCAAGCGCCGTTGCGCTTCCTGCCAGGGATCGGCAAAAACTTTGGCGTGATCGCGAACGTGACGCTGACCAACAGCAACGCGACCTATAACGTCAGCGGCGCGGGCACGGCGGTGTCCTCGACGGGGGCGATCACTCTGCCATCGCAGACGGTGACCAGCTCGTTCTTTGGCCTGTCGAAGACCACTTGGAACGCCACGCTCTATTATGAAAAGGGCCCGTTCCAGGCACGGACCAGCTACTCCTATCGCGGCCCGTATAATGACCAGAACAGCGCGACCGGCAACGTCTTCGAGGGATATGGTGCCTATACCAGCCTCGATGCGGCGCTGCGCTATTCGATCAACAAGCATCTGGAAGTGTCGGTCGACGCGACCAATCTGCTGGACAGCTATACCTACCACTGGACGGACGCGACCGCCCAGCGCAACTATGAAAGCCAGCACGTCGGCCGGACTTTGGTCGTCGGCGCGCGGCTCAAGATCTGATCTGATACGGCTCCCCTCGGGCAAAAGGAGGCTCATCGATGCGGTTTGATCGTCGATCGATGCTGATGGGCACTCTGGCGGCCGGGGGGATGCCATGGCGGGCGGAAGGGATGATGACGATGTCTGCCGCTCCGCCCTTGCCTGATGTGTCGGAAGTGGTGGCCCTTTGGCCCGGGGGCATCGCCCCCGGGCCAAAGGCACCATTTGCCGAAGTGGTCGATGAACGGTCGAAAGACCCCGCGATCCAGGATCGCGCCATTCACGGCATATCCATCCCACGCATGGCGGTTTTTCGGCCCGCGCGGCCAAATGGCGCAGCGGTGCTGATCACCCCTGGCGGCGGCTACAGCTGGGTGGTGGTTGACAAGGAAGGCTATGAAATGGCGCGCTGGCTGACGGCGCGGGGGTTTACTGTATTCGTCCTGTTCTATCGCCTGCCGGGCGAAGGGTGGGTCAATGCCCCCGATGCGCCATTGGCCGATGCCCAGCGCGCCTTGCGCCTGATCCGTCAGCGCGCCGATTCCTATGGCCTTGATCCCGCCAGGGTCGCGGCGATGGGATTCTCGGCGGGCGGTCATGTCTGTGCCGACCTGTCCGCGCGGTTCGCGGCACAGGTTTATGCGCCGGTCGATGCCACGGATGCAGTATCTGCGCGACCGTTCTGTGCCGCGCCAATCTATCCGGTGATTTCCATGCACATGCCCGAGGCCCATGCCGGATCGCGCCGCAACCTGCTGGGCGACGCGCCTACCCTCGCGCAGGAAATCGCCCATTCCCCCCATCACCATATCCCGGCCGATCCGCCGCCGCATTTTCTTTGCCATGCCGAGGATGACCGGTCGGTGCCGGTCGCCAACACGCTGTTGCTGCGCGACGCCTTGAAGGCGAAAGGCGCGCGGCTTGAAACACACCTGTTTGAACTGGGCGGGCATGGCTTTGGCTTGCGCTTTACGGCGGGTAAACCGGTGGCGATCTGGCCGGAGCTGTGGCTGGGTTGGGCGCGTTCGGCCGGGTTGTTCGCCTAACTTGTAACGCTATTTGAAAGAATTCTTCGTACTATGACTTTGCTCACCCTCCACCCGGACCGGCTGTTTCCGGCTGATGTGTCGGTTCGCGCGATTGCGCGGGAATTGTATGCCGATGTTGCGGGCTTGCCGATTGTCAGCCCGCATGGGCATACAGATCCCAGCTGGTTTGCGGGCAATCAGGCGTTTGGCAATGCGGCCGAACTGCTGTTGCGTCCCGATCATTACCTGTTCCGGATGCTGTATTCGCAAGGGGTGCGGTTGGAGGATCTGGGGATTGGCGCGCATAAGGCGAGGTATGATCCGCGCCGCGCCTGGCGGATTTTGGCCGAGAACTGGCATTTGTATCGCGGCACGCCGTCGCGGATGTGGTCGGATTGGGTGTTTGCCGAGGCGTTTGGCATGGAGGTCATGCTGTCTGCCGAGACCAGCGACCTGTATTACGACACGATCACCGCGGCGCTGGCGACCGAGGCGTTTCGCCCGCGGGCGCTGTTCGACCGGTATAATATCGAGGTGATCGCCACCACGGAAAGCCCGCTCGATGATCTGGCGCATCATGCCGCGATCATGGCCGAGAACAAGGCTGGTGGCTGGCAGGGCCGGGTGATTACCGCCTATCGCCCCGATCCGGTGATCGATCCGGAATTTGAGGGTTTCCGTGCGAACCTGCGACGTTTCAGCGAAATCACTGGCGAGGATTGCTTCGGCTGGCCCGGCTATCTGGCCGCCCATCGCCAGCGCCGCGCCTATTTCGCCGCGCATGGCGCGACCAGCACCGACCATGGCCACCCGACGGCGCAAACCGCCAACCTGTCCGCGCCCGAGGCCGCCGCGTTGTTCGCCAAGGTTGCCACCGGGGCGTTCACGCCCGCCGAGGCCGAACTGTTCCGCGCGCAAATGCTGACCGAAATGGCGGGGATGAGCCTTGCCGATGG
>CAIOKP010000112.1 GCA_903858875.1 uncultured Sphingomonadales bacterium | reverse complement strand
TTCCGACAACCAAGCCGCGACATACCATTGGTTGCGAGGCGCAAAGCAGCCATCTTCGAGAGGGTACATGGGGTTTCTTCCTTGATCAAAGCGGAGGATTGTCTTTCAATTCATGCCAACATTCACACCAGACCATTGGCCTTTGCCCAGCGCATGATCGCGTCACGCGAGGTAGGTGCGGGGCCAAAGAACCGCTCTTGCGTGGCAACATCGGCAACAAACACGCCCCGCCTGAAAAACAGGAACATGCGCATCAGGTCATAGCCCAGCTCGGACATCAGCCTTACTGGCCGGACAAGCACACTGAAAACACCCCAGGGCACGGTCCAGATCGACAGGCGCCGGCCCGTGACTTGCGCGATGGTGTCGGCGATTTCCTGCTGGCTTTTGGGACCGTCACGCCAGCCTATGTCGATCGTCTGATTGGCAATGTCTTCGCCCGGCCAGGCGGCGGCCTGGGCGATGTTGGCGGCAAGATCGTCGGTCAGCACATAGGACCACCGCGTGGTCTTGTCGCCCACGGCAAAGAACCGGCCGCCCTTCACCGCATTGGCGATGTAATCCGAACTCTGGTCTAGGAAAGCCGGCGCGCGCACAAAAACGAAGGGCACGCCGGCGGCCTTGATCATCTCCTCGGCCATGATCTTGGCGTGAAAGTGGGGTACCTCGGGTGCTTTTTCACACGCGACAATGCTGAGAAACACGAACCTGCCGACACGGGCTTTTGCGGCAGCCTCGATCAGGTTGCGATTGCCCTGGAAATCGATCTCGATGCTCTCTTTCATATAGCCGTTGGCCGAACTGATCACGATGTCCACGCCTTGCAGCGCGCGGTCGAGCGATGCGGGCTCCATCATGTCGCCGCGCACCCATTCGACCCCTGGTGCCGCATCGACCGGCGGCCCTTTGCGCGACATTGCCCGCACCGACAGATCTGAGTGTCGCAAGAGGTTCCGGACAATCTTCTGGCCGAGAAAGCCGGTCGCACCGACAACGAGCACGCACCTTAAAGGCTTGCGCGGGCTGGATTGTATCTGGTCCAACGTCTTCTTCCCCTCGTTCGATACCAAAATTGAACATGGGCCAGTGGCATCGGCGCATCATTTGACGACCTCGTCCCCCAAGACGGCTTCGATTGCGCCCAGTCGCTCGATCTCGCAGCGAACTATATCGCCTGCCTTCAGAAATTGCGGCGGTTTCATCGCCGCGCCAACTCCGCCGGGCGTCCCCGAAAAAATCAGGTCGCCGACTTCAAGCGTCATGGCCTGCGACAAGTGTTCAATTTGGTCCCACAGATTGAACACCAGATGCCGCGTGTTTGATGACTGACGGACCTCGCCATTGACCATGCATCGCAGGTCCAGCGAGTGCGGATCGCCTGCTTCGTCTGCGGTGGTGATCCAGGGGCCGATCGGCGCGTGCGTGTCGAACGATTTCCCAAGCGACCATTGCTGGGTGGCGTGCTGCCAGGCCCGTTCGGTCACGTCGTTGCCAACGCAATAGCCAAACACATAGCCCGGCGCGTCCTCGCGCCTGATGTGCTTGCCCCGCTTGCCGATCACCGCAACCAGTTCGACTTCGTAATCGGCAGTGGCCGTGCCGCGTGCAATCAGGATCGGATCATAAGGTCCGTTGATCGAGGTCTGCGCCTTGGTGAACCACACCTGCCGTTCGGGCGTTGGCATTTTGGATTCGGCGATATGATCGGCATAGTTCAACCCGATCGCCCAGATTTTGCCGGGACGAAGTACTGGAGCATGC
>CAIOKP010000111.1 GCA_903858875.1 uncultured Sphingomonadales bacterium | reverse complement strand
CCAGCGCGAGGGTCAGCGGTGCGAGGTCGCTCGTCAACATTTCGGGCGGATCATAGGCAGGGCGACCGGCATGTGCGCCCTCTTCCCACAGCCGATAGGCGATACCTGGCCCCTGGCGCGCGGCACGCCCGGCGCGCTGGGCCGCGGCGGCCTGACTGGCGCGGGTGGTGATCAGTCGCGTGACGCCCGCCGCCTTGTCGAACTCCGGCCGGCGCGACAGCCCGCCATCGACCACCACCGACACGCCATCCAACGTCAGCGAGGTTTCGGCAATCGTCGTCGCCAGCACGATCCGGCGGCGGCCCGCCGCATCACGCCGGATCGCCGCACGCTGCGCCGCCGGCTCGCATTGGCCGTGCAGCGGCAGGATCAGCGCATCGGGCAAACGTTCCGCCAATCGCTCCGCCGTGCGCGTAATCTCGCCAACCCCCGGCAGAAAGGCGAGGATATCCCCCGTCTCGTCCCGCCACGCCGTCAGAATCGCGGCGGTCATCGCCTCCTCCAACCGCTTTTCCGGCGCCGCGCCCAGCCAGCGGATCGCCAGCGGCCAGGCCTTGCCCGCGCTCTCGATCACCGGCGCCCCGCCCAGCAGATCGGCGAACCGCGTGCCATCGATCGTCGCCGACATCGGCACAATGCGCAAATCCTCACGCAACACCTGCTGGCATTCCACCGCCAGCGCGAGGCCGAGATCCGAATCGAGATGTCGCTCATGCGCTTCGTCGAACAGCACCGCCGACACGCCGGACAATTCAGGGTCCGCCAAAATGGTCGCGACAAAAATCGCCTCGGTCATCACCAGAATGCGCGTCGTAGCCGACCGCTTCGAATCGAGCCGGGTGAGATAGCCCACGGTCTGACCCGCCGTCTCGCCCAGCAATTCGGCTATGCGTTCGGCCGCGGCGCGCGCAGCCACCCGGCGCGGCGACAACAGGATCACCATGCCATCGCACCACGCCTCGCCCAGCAAGGCCGGCGCCACCGCCGTCGTCTTGCCCGCACCCGGCGGCGCGATCAGCACCGCATTGGGGCCAGCGCGCAGGGCGGCCAGCAGGTCGGGCAGGACGGCATGGATGGGCAGAGTAGTCACAGGCGCGGCTTTGGGGGATTTAGGCGGCAAAGGGAAGATGCGCGGGGGTGCCCCTTAATACCGCCGTGCCACCGCAAACAACGCCGCCTCTTCCATCGCCGCCCGCATCGGGCCAGCCGGAAACACCGACAGCGCCGCAATCGCCTTTTGCGCATATTCGCTAGCGCGCTGGCGGGTGATTTCCACCGTGCCGTGGCGGGCGATGATGGCAATCGCGTGGGTGAGATCCTCGTCCTCGGTGCGAAAACCGGCGATGGCGTCGCGCCAGAACTGCTGTTCCTCCGCATCGCCCACCGCAAAGGCGAGGATGACCGGCAGGGTCATTTTGCCATCGCGGAAATCGTCGCCCTTGCCCTTGCCCATTTCGGCGGCTTCGGAGTCATAATCGATGGCATCGTCGACCAGTTGAAACGCCACGCCAAGGTAGCGCCCATAGGCGTCGAGCGCCTGTTCCTGATCCGCGTCGCACCCGGCGACGACCGCCGAAATCCGGCAGGCTGCGGCGAATAGCGCCGCAGTCTTGGCGCTGATGATCGACAGGTAATGGTCTTCGGTCGTCTCAACCTTGCGCTGGGCGGTCAATTGATCGACCTCGCCCTCCGCAATGATCGAGGACGCGCGCGACAGGATGTCGAGCACGCGCAAACTACCCGCCTCGACCATCAGTTCGAACGAGCGGCTGAACAGATAATCGCCGACCAGCACGGTCGCGGGATTACCGAAAATAATGTTGGCGGCCGCCTTGCCCCGACGCAAATCCGACCCGTCGACCACATCGTCGTGCAACAGCGTGGCGGTATGAATAAACTCCACCGCCGCCGCGAGCGCGTATTGCGCCGTGCCAGTATAGCCGACCAATTCGGCCGCCGCGATGGTCAGAACGGGGCGCATCCGCTTGCCACCCCCGGAAATCAGGTGTCCGGCCAATTGCGGTATGAGCGGAATATCGCTCCGCATCCGGTCAAGAATCACCGCGTTGACCGCTGCCATACCGGCAGAAGTCAGCTCCAGAATGGGATCGAGCGAGGGATCCGGCGCCAGCGCAATGGACGTCTGGCTGCGCGTAGGTAAGGATTGGGCAGTCATCGCCGCCGCATTGCGCCCTCACCCCCGCGGATGCAAGCTTGGAATTATCCCCATTCTCATGCTAGCGGCGGGTTTATGGCTGAACCCCACCCCATTCCCGCCCCAAATGCCGCCGCCGATGCGACTTTGGCCAGCTATCGCGCCAGCATCGACAATATCGATGCCGCGTTGATTCACATGTTGGCCGAACGGTTCCGCATCACCAAAGCGGTGGGCGCGCACAAAGCCGCCAACACGCTGCCCGCGTCCGATCCGGGGCGCGAGGAACGCCAGATCGCCCGGCTGCGCAAATTGGCCGAGGATGCGCAACTCGACCCTGATTTCGGCGAGAAATTCCTGCGCTTCATCATCGACGAAGTGATCCGCCACCACGAACAGGCCAAACAGGCTGGCTGATCCCGCGCTCGGCAGACGCCATTAAGCATTATGCCGTAGAGGTATTGGGCAATCACCCAAACTCTGCGGGGAATTCTATCTTGGCCCATTCAAAGTCGCGCGCTGTCGCCCTCGTCCTGCTGGCCTGCGGTATGGTCGCGCCTGTCGTCGCCCGCGCAGAACCGATGGCGCCGCAACACCTGTCCGACGTCAACGACGCGCCGGTTTTACGGGCCGGCGACCATTGGACCTATGCCCACGTGTGGGAAAAAGGCGGCACCGTGCGCCGCCCGGCCCGCACCGAAATCACCGTGCAACGCGACGAACGCCTAAGCTGGCCATGCACTGGCCTGATCGTCACCCGACGCGAATTGGATAGCGACCGGGCGCCGGACCAATGGGGCATCGGCGCAGATTGGGGCCGCTGGCGGATCGCGGGGAACCAGCGACAAGATCTCGACCGCCCGCTCGCCTTTCCGCTCTATCCCGGCGAGACGTGGGAGATCGAACATTGGACGCCCGATCCCGACTCGATGGGCTATGACCGCGAAGGCGTGCATCACCATTACGCGGTCGCCGGGTGGGAGGATGTGACGGTAGCAGCCGGGCGGTTCTTTGCGGTAAAGATCGAGGTGACGGGGAAATGGCTGGCCACCCCGCCGGCCGGTAGCGTCGGGCAAGGCCCGCGCCCTACCGGCGCGCCAGCCCCAAAGACGGCGTGGCAAGCGCCAAGCTCCGTCACCGGTCAACTGTATCGCGCCTATTGGTACGTGCCTGAAGTCAAACGCTGGGTGAAGCAGATCGAGGTCTATTACGACGCCAATGGCGCCGAACTCGAACGCCATACCGCGCAATTGCAGGATTATCGCGTCAGCTTTTGATCCCGCACCCGCGGCAATCGCAACCGCACCAGCAAGCCGCCCAGATCCTCGCTCTCGCCCAGATCCACCTCGCCGCCATAGATTTCCGCGACATCGCGCACGATGGCCAAGCCTAGCCCCGTGCCCGGCTTGCCGGAATCGAGCCGTGCGCCCCGATCGAATATCCGCGCCCGGTCGCTTGTCGCAATGCCCGTACCGTCATCCTCGACCCAGATTTCCGTGACATCGAGGTTGGTGGGCGCGGCATCCACGGTGACGAACACGCTGCCCCCGCCATATTTCGCCGCATTCTCGATCAAATTGCCGAGGATTTCATCAAGGTCTTGCCGTTCGATCGCCACCTGGACCAGGCGTTGGCCGTCAAGATCGAAGCGGGCGGCGGGATACAACCGCTCTACCGCGCGGATCACCGATTCGGCGCTGTCCCACACCGCGCACCGCGCCTGCCCCGCACCGCGCCGGCCGACCGCGCGCGCGCGCGCCAGATGGTGATCGACCTGCCGTTGCATCACCGCCGCTTCACGCACCACGGTCCCGGCCAAGTCCGGCTCTTGCCCATGGGCGGCGTTCATCACCACGGTGAGCGGGGTTTTCAGCGCATGGGCCAGATTTCCGGCGTGGGTCCGCGCCTCCTCCGCCGCCTTTGCATTATGGTCGAGAAGCGCGTTCAATTCCTCGACAAGCGGTTGCACCTCGATCGGCAGCGGGTCGCTGACGCGATTGGCGCCTGTCGAACGCATCCGCTGGATCGCCAGCCGCACCCGGCGCAACGGCGACAGGCCGTACCAGCTCTGCAACCCGGCCATCAGCATCAGGCCAAGCCCCAGCACCACAAAACTGTCGATCAGTATCGTGCGAATACGGTGGATCTGGGCGTCAAGCTCGCTCCGGCTTTGCGCGACGGCGAACCACCACACCGTTGGGCTGCCGGGCAGCACGATCGAGCGTTCCACCACGCGCAGGGGTTCGCCGTCGAACTGGCTGGAATCGAAAATATGCGCCTGTTGATCGAAATGGTCGGTCGGCACTTTCAAGGTGCGATCCCACAGCGAGCGTGACGGAAATTCCTCATGCCCCTTGCCGCTGATCTGCCAATAGAGCCCGCTGTTCGGCTCCAAAAAGCGTTGATCGCCGAGCGGTCGGTTGAAAAAGACCTCACCATCGGGGCCAATCTCGGCCGACCCGATCATCGCGGTCAGCATATAGCCGATCTGTTCGTCGAAATTGCGCGTGACCATCGCGGTCATCGCCCGGTCCAGCGCCAGCCCGCCCGCCAGCAACAACACCATGATCCAGCCCGCCGCGATGAACATCATGCGCCGCGCCAGCGATCCGGTGTGTGGCACAGTCGGCGGCGCCAGCGCCGCCTGCCCAAGGGCCTGCGCCGGCTCTATGGCGCTGCTATCGCATCCCTGGCTGGCCACTGTGGCGCCGTCCTCTCGCTATGACCTGGCGCGCGTCAGCCACGCGTACCTTGCGCGGGATCATCGAGGCTATAGCCCAAGCCCCGGATCGTCGTGATCACATCGGCGCCCAGCTTCTTGCGAATGCGGGTAACAAATACCTCGATAGTATTTGAATCTCTGTCAAAATCCTGATCATAAATATGTTCGATCAGCTCGGTCCGGCTGACGACCTTGCCCTTGTGGTGGAGCAAATAGGACAGCAGCTTATATTCCTGCGCGGTCAATTTGACCGGCTCGCCATCCAGCGTGACCCGGCCCGAACGGGTGTCCAACCGCACCGATCCCGCGATCAATTCCGACGAGGAATTGCCCGAAGCGCGGCGGATCAAGGCCCGCAACCGGGCGATCAATTCCTCGGTCTGGAACGGCTTGGCGAGGTAATCATCCGCCCCGCCATCCAGGCCCGCCACCTTGTCCGACCAGCTATCGCGCGCGGTCAGCACCAGTACGGGGAACGTCCGCCCCTCCTTGCGCCACATGCCCAGAACGGTCAGCCCGTCGATTTCCGGCAAGCCAAGGTCGAGGATGACCGCGTCATAATCCTCGGTCGAACCCATGAAATGGCCGTCTTCGCCGTCGGTCGACAGGTCGACAGCATAGCCGGTCTGTTCCAGCGTCGTCTTCAATTGGCGGCCCAGCGTGGGCTCATCCTCGACAATCAGGATCCGCATGGCCGTAAATCCCCTAGGTTATAATTAGTGCTGAGATGGAAGCAGGACAGCCCGCCGTCAAGGCGGGCGAGCCGAATGGTGTTAGCGCCCGGTTAGCGTGCCATTAGCGTGCCTTTAACGGGATTGCCGGATAACCTCACCCGACCGGGCATCGACATCGACAAACACGACATGGCCGCTCTTGATGAATTTTAGCCGATAAGCGACCGCCGCCGGGTCATATTCAGGCCCCAGATACTGCATACCGACCATCGCCGGCACAACCCGCCTTTCGATGTCACGCAACGAGTGGACATTGCCGGCACGCATTTCCTTGCGCGCCTCGCCCTGCGCCTCGCCCGGCCCGGCATGGGCAATGGGGACGAGCGACACAGCGGCCAGCAGCGCAACGGGGGCCATCATCAAGCAAGTGGGCAAGCGGGTGATCATGCGGCTCCATCTATCGCCAAACGATTGAACGCGATGTGAATGTCTCGGCCTGCCCGCGTCAAGTCGCTTGTGCCGGATCGCGCAATGAATGCAACCGGTAGGCGCCCCTTGCGCTGGGGTGCGCCGGGGGGCTAGGGGGCGCGGATGGCTGAAGCACCAATCCTGTCCTGGCAAGGTCTGGGTCTCTTACAGGGATCGGACTGGCTCTTTCGTGATCTCGACATGTCGATCGGTCCGCGCGACCGAATAGCGTTGATTGGGCGTAATGGTGCGGGCAAAACCACGCTGTTGCGATTGATCGCGGGGCAAATCGATGCCGACAAGGGCAATCGCAGCGTCCAACCCGGCACCAGGATCGTGGTGCTTGAACAGGACCCCGATTTCTCGGGCTGTGCCACGTTGATGGATTATGCGCTGGGCGGGCCGGATGCGCCGCCCCGGCATGAGGTCGAATCCATCGCCAGCCAATTGGGCATCAACCTCACCAATGCCGCCGCCAGCGCCAGCGGGGGCGAACGCCGCCGCGCCGCGATCTGTCGCGCGCTGGCCAGCGAACCCGATCTGCTGCTTCTGGACGAGCCGACCAACCACATGGATCTGGCCGCGATCGACTGGCTGGAAAGCTGGCTGCAGCGGTTCAATGGCGCGTTTGTCGTCATCAGCCATGACCGCACGTTCCTTACCCGGCTGACCCGCGCGACGGCTTGGCTGGACCGCGGATCGCTGCGTCGCCGGGAAATCGGCTTTGGCGGCTATGACGCGTGGGAGGAGCAGGTCTATGCCGAGGATGCCCGCGCGGCCGAGAAACTCGATGCCAAGCTGAAGCTGGAGACGCATTGGCTGTCGCGCGGCGTGACGGCGCGGCGCAAGCGCAATCAGGGCCGCCTCGAAAAGCTGTATGAAATGCGCGCCGCCCGCGCCTCGATGCTGAACCCGCTGGGCACAGCCAAGATGAAGCTGGGCAGCGATGATGTGAAAACCACGTCGGTCATCGTGGCCGATCATGTCACCAAGCGGTTTGGAGATCGTGCGATTATCCGCGATTTTTCCTTGCGAATACAGCGTGGTGACCGAATCGGCCTGGTGGGCGGCAATGGCGCGGGGAAAACCACGCTGCTCAAAATGCTGACCGGTCAATTACAGCCCGATGAGGGCACGATCACGCTGGCCAAGTCGTTGAACAGCGTGATGATCGACCAACAGCGCTCGCTGCTCAGCCCCGAAAAGCGAGTGCGCGATATTCTGGCCGAGGGCGGCGATTGGGTCGATGTGCGCGGCATTCGCAAGCATATTGTAGGCTATCTCAAGGATTTCATGTTCGATCCCGGCTTGGTCGATGCCAAGGTTGGCACATTGTCGGGAGGCGAGCGGTCGCGGCTGTTGCTGGCGCGCGAATTTTCGCGGCTGTCCAACCTGCTGGTGCTCGACGAGCCGACCAACGACCTCGACCTCGAAACGCTCGACCTGTTGCAGGAAGTGATCGCCGATTATGACGGCACCGTGCTGATCGTCAGCCACGACCGCGATTTTCTCGATCGCACCGTGACGGTAACGCTGGGGCTGGATGGGTCGGGCAAGGTCGATATCGTCGCGGGCGGCTATGCCGATTGGCAAAAGCAGCGGCAGGCGCGCACAGTGTCGGGGACGCCCAAGGCCAAGGCGCCGGATCGCCCGGTCGAAGCGCCAGTCATGCCAGCGAAAAAGGCCAAGTTGAGCTATAAGGACCAGCGCGATTACGACCAGTTGCCGGCCCGGATCGAGCAGATCGCGGCCGAGATGGGACGGCTGGAAGCCGCGCTGCACGACCCGGATTTGTATGGCAAGAACCCGGCGCGCTTTGCCGAATTGACCGCCACGTTGGACAAGGCGCGGGCGGACAAGGACGCCGCGGAGGAACGTTGGCTGGAACTGGCCGAAATGGTCGAAGGGTAAAGCGAGGGGAACGCCCCCTCGCCCTCCTCTACCATCAAGTGAGCCGGTAAAAATCGGCGACCCGGTCGAGCGCCAGTTTCAGAACCAATTTGCCCGACCGCACCGGCCATTCCAGCGCTTTTTCGGCATCGGGCAATGTTTCACAGGCGCAAACCACGCGCCACAAAATGTCCGCCAAGCCGCGGCCCGCCGTTGCAAGCGCGCCATCAAAGCGGGCCTTGGCGGCAAGTTGCCGTTCGGTGGGATGCAGGCCGCCGCCACTGCCGCGCCCGATCGATTCTTCCCAGCGCATCGTCATGCCGGGGTTCAATTGCGCGACTTCCCAGTCCGTGCGCAACCGTTCGCCCGCATCGAATTGGCGGCCCGACAAGTGGCCGCGGGCGTGGAGCCACCCCAATGGCGATTCGGCGAGATTGACCGTAACGCTGCGGCGCCCCTTGCGCGGCGCGCCCTTTCCTGGGCCGTCGACGGTCAGGTCGCGTTCGACCAATTGGCGCTGCATGGTAATATCCCCTTAGTCGATCTGTGCGATGACATTCACATATTGCCAAAGCGGGCCAATTGTAGGAAAGGCCTAAAACCAAATTGGTTAGAAAGGCCAGATTCGCCATGATTAACCGCATTCGCGACATTCGCCGGCAAAAGGGCATGACCCTGGCCGATGTCGCCGCTCGTTGCGTGCCGCCGACGACTGCCCAAACGATTGGGCGGCTGGAAACCGGCACGCGCAATTTATCGCTCATTTGGATGAACCGTATTGCCGCTGCGCTGGATGTCGAATCCGAACTCTTGGTGCGCGGCGATAGCGAAGAACAGCCCAAAATGGTTGCCCGCCTGACCGACTCGGGCGCCGAGGCGATGAGCGCGCCGCGCGATGCCATCTTGCCCAGCGAATTGGTTGGCGATGGTGCCCAGATGGCGATGGCGGTCGAGGCCAGCGCTGGCGATTACCGCACCGGTGATCAGATCTGGCTGCGGCAGGTCGATGCCGATGGCTTTGCCAAGCTGGTTAACCGCGACGTGCTGGCACCGCGTCCCGGTGGGCGATTCGTGTTCGGCCGGTTGATCGATCGCGACGACCATCGCATCGCCCTCTTGCCGCCCGGCATCGGGCACCGGCAATTGGTGATCGACAGCCCGCCTTGGCTCGCCGTTGCCGAAATGCTGGTCCGCAAGCTGTAAAGATGCGCATCCTTGCCCTCTCGACGCTGTTCCCCAGCCCCGTCCGCACAGGTTTCGGCAAATTCGTCGCCAACCAGATGCGCGCCGTGGCCGCCTTGGACAGCGTCGATCTGGTGATGGTGAACCCGATCGGCATACCGCCGTGGCCTTTGTCAAAGCGGGAACCATATCGGACGTTCGAAAGCTGTGCGGCGACTTCTGCACTCGACGGCATCACAGTCTATCACCCACGTTTTACGGTCATCCCATGGATTGGCGGTGATTCAAACCCCGGCCGAATAGCGCGCGCGGTAGTCCCGTTGGCGCGTCGGTTGCATGCCGAAAAACCGTTCGACCTTGTCGATGCGCAGTTCTTTTTTCCCGACGGCCCCGCCGCAGCCATCATTGCGCGCGAACTTGACCTGCCGTTGACTATCAAGGCGCGGGGGTCGGATATCCACTATTGGGGCGCTCGGCCCAAGGCTTTGGCGCAAATGCTGGCCGCAGCGGATCAGGCGGGCGCCCTGCTGACGGTGTCGGCGGCGCTGGGGCGGGACATGGCGGCGCTCGGTATGGACGCGGGCAAGAGCGTTGCGCATTACACCGGGCTGGACCGGGACCGCTTTTACGTCAGGCCGCGTGATGTGGCGCGGGCGGCTTTGCCCGAAACATTGGGCCTGACTTTGCCCGGGCGCGCGCCCTTGATCGTGACGCCGGGGGCGCTGATCGCGATCAAGGGGCAGGCTTTGGCGATCGAGGCGCTGGTGGCGGTACCCGGCGCCCATCTGGCGCTAGCGGGTACGGGCGGCGATTTGGCGGTACTGCGGGCGTTGGTCGAACGGTTGGGCCTGTCGTCCCGCGTGCATTTCCTTGGGCAGGTCGGCCATGATGCCTTGCCGGTGCTGATGAGCGCCGCCGACGCCGTCGTCTTGCCCAGCGAGCGCGAGGGTTTGGCCAATGTGTGGATCGAGGCGCTGGCCTGTGGCGCGCCCTTGGTTATCCCCGACGTTGGCGGCGCGCGGGAAGTCGTCACGGCGCCCAGCGCTGGCCGGATTGCCGCCCGCACGCCCAAGGCGATTGCGGCGGCACTCTCAGAATTGCTGGACGCCCCCATCGATCAAGCGGCGGTTGCAGCCAATGTTACGCGGTTCAGTTGGCAGGCGAATGCGGCAAGCCTGACCGAAATCTGGCGCCACGCGGCGCGGAGCT
>CAIOKP010000110.1 GCA_903858875.1 uncultured Sphingomonadales bacterium | reverse complement strand
GCGCTTCGGCGGCGGTGAGGTCTGGCAGGATGCCGGGCAGGCACGAGGCGAGCAGCGATTTGCCCGCGCCCGGCGGCCCGGACATCAACAGATTATGCCCGCCAGCGGCCGCGATTTCGAGCGCGCGACGGGCGGTTTCCTGCCCCTTGACCTGTTTGAGGTCGGGGCCGGGGGCGGCGGGTTCCGCGATGCCGGGGGCGGGCGGCGACAAGACCTGTGTGCCTTTGAGGTGGCCGAGCAGGCTGGCGAGATCGGGTGCGGCGATCACCGGCACCCCTGCGGCCCAGCGCGCCTCTGCCCCTTGCGCGGCAGGGCAGATCAGGCCCAATTCGCGCTCGCTGGCGTGCAGCGCGGCCAGCAGCACGCCCGGCGACGGCACGATCCGCCCATCCAGCGCCAATTCGCCCACTGCGATACTGTCATGTAATTGTTCGGCGTCGGTCACCCCCATCGCCACCAACAGCGCCAGCGCGATCGGCAGGTCGAAATGCGACCCTTCCTTGGGCAGGTCGGCGGGCGACATATTGATGGTGATCCGCTTGGGCGGCAGCGCGAGGCCCATCGCGGTCAGCGCGGCCTGCACCCGCTGGCGGCTTTCGTTCACCGCCTTGTCCGCCAGGCCGACGAGGTGAAAGCCCGGCAGGCCGGGGGCCAATTGGCATTGCACCTCGACGGCGCGGGCCTCCAGCCCAAGATAAGCGACGGTCTGGACCAGCGCGACCATGTGGTATTTCCCCTGCCTTGTGGTATCAAGGCTCTGTTGAGCAACGTATTTGTGCGTAATTAAGCGATTGTCGAGAGGGAATTGCGCAGCGGGGCATCGGGCCTTGCGCGAATCCCTTGACTCGCAGGGCAGCATCCCATATCCGCGCCGCTTCACGAAAGGTTGCCCTGTTGGCGGCCTTTTTGTTCACGCCGCATGGCGTCGATAACAGATTTGAGGGTTTTGAGATGAAGCGCACTTTTCAGCCCAGCCGGCTCGTCCGTGCTCGCCGTCACGGTTTCCGTGCACGCACGTCGACCGTGGGTGGCCGTAACGTGCTGCGCGCCCGTCGCGCACGCGGTCGCAGCAAGCTGTCGGCCTGATCGAGCCGATTTCGCACGGAATTCTTTCGGGGCCTGAGGTTCAACCTCGGGCCCCGAAGCCGTGTGTATTGACCCGGCGGAGCGATTTCCTCGCGGCCAATCGTGGTATGCGGGTGGCGCGGCCGGGTTTTGTCCTGCTGGCGCGGCCCAATGACGATGCGGGCCTGCGGTTCGGCGTGACCGTCACCAAGAAAATCGGCAACGCTGTGGTCCGCAATCGCATGAAACGGCGGTTTCGCGCCTTGGTGCGCGAAGTGCTGCCGGACCATGGGCTGCCGGGCCACGACCACGTGCTGATCGGGCGCGAGGGTGGGGTGGAGCGGGACTTTGCAGCGCTGCGTCACGAATTGCTGGCCGCACTCGACCGGGTGAAGGCGGGCAAGGCCGATCCGCCCAGAAAGCCGCGCGGTGGCAAGCCGAAATCGGCCCAGCCGCAGAAAACCCCCGTTCATCCCCAACAGGCGCGCGGGTGAAATACCTGCTGATCTTCATTGCCCGTCTGTGGCAATGGGGGCCGTCGCGGGTTTTGCCGCCGTCTTGCCGCTATGCGCCGTCGTGTTCTGCCTATGCGATTACGGCTTTGCAAAAATACGGCGCGATTAAGGGTGGCTGGCTGGCGGCGAAGCGGCTATTGCGCTGCCACCCGTGGGGTGGGCACGGGTTTGATCCGGTGCCCTGACCCCGATATTTTTCAACGATTTTAGAATAAGGCTTGGGAAACGCGTGAAGAACCAGCGCAACATGATCACGGCAATGCTGCTGACCGGGCTGCTGCTGTTTGGGTGGGATATGGCGATGCGCTATTTCTACCCCAACGCGGGCAAGCCGCAGCCTG
>CAIOKP010000109.1 GCA_903858875.1 uncultured Sphingomonadales bacterium | reverse complement strand
GTATTCTTCATCCCGCTGTTCTTTGTCGCGGTGCGCCGCACAACACGCGACACGCTGAAAAAGCTGCATGACAAGCACCCCGCGCCTGAGGCGCCGTTGCCGCCCACCCTGTTGTCGCCCACAGATCCGGAGGTGCAGGCATGAGCCGGACCACACGCCTAATCGCCGCCACGCTGGCCTGTACGGCATTGCTCGGTGGGGTCAGCCCGGCGCCCGCCCGCCCAAGGGCCAGCGCACCCGCCGATCCCGCCACCCCGCCTATCCCGCCGCAATGGCCGCGTGGCGAGGCCTATGTGCTGCCGGGTGACGCCGCCCTGCCCGCCTATGGCTATGCCCAAGTGTTGGGCGACCCCCGCCTGGTTCGCGTGATCGACGCGGCGCTGGCGCATAATCAGGACATGGCCGTGGCACTGGCCAATATCGCCGCCGCCCGCGCAGCGTATCAGGTTCAGCGCGGCGCGCTGTTCCCCGAATTCGATGCGGGCGCCGGATTTACCCATGCCGGCGGCGACGGAAAATTGCTGTCCGGTGCGGCCACCAAGGGCGACGCCGCGTCGTTTCAGGGCACGGTGGCCAGCTATGAGGTCGATCTGTTCGGGCGCGTCCAAGGGCTGACCGCCGCCGCCCGCGCGCAATATCTCGCCAGCGAGGCCGGCGCGCGCGCAACGCGGCTGACCCTGATCGCCAATGTTGCCAATGCGTGGTTGATCTATGCCGCCGACCAAAGCCTGTTGAAACTGGCGCAGGATACCGCCACCAGCGCGCAACAGAGCGTCGATCTGACCCGCCGCCGGGTCGATGGCGGGATTGCCCCGCTGACCGATCAGCGCAAGGCCGAATTGACGTTGCACACCGCCGATGCGGATATTGCGGCCCAAACCACCGCCATCGCGCAGGATTTGAACGCGCTGCGCCTGTTGGTCGGGGCGGATATTCCCGCCGATGCGCTGCCCACCGCGATTGACGAGGCGGCGGCCCATTTGTCGCCGGTGCCCGCCGGGCTGGAGTCCGCCATCCTGTTGCGGCGCCCCGACGTGGTGCAAGCCGAATTTGCCCTGCGCGCCAGCGACGCCCAGGTCGATGCCGCCCGCGCGGCATTATTTCCCAAAATCACCCTGACCGGCGTGGCGGGCGTCGCCACCACCGCGCTATCCAGCCTGTTCACCGGCGGCGCCTTTGGTTGGGCAGTGGGGTCGGCCGTCTCCTATCCGATCTTTCGCGGCGGCGCGGGCAAGGCAGCCTATAAGGCCAGCCAGGCCCAACGCGACGCGGCATTGGCAGGCTATCGCAAAGCGGTGCAAAGCGCCTTTGCCGATGTCGCCAACACGCTGGCCCGGCGCGGCACGATTGAGGTTCAGGCGGCAGAGGTGCAGGCGGCACGCGATGCCGCACGCGACAATTATCAGATGACCGACCGGCGTTATCGCGGCGGCATCGGCACTTGGCTCGATGCGTTGACTGCGCAACAATCGCTCTATGCCACTGAAAAGACACTGGTTGCGGTGCGGTTGACGCGAGCGGGCAATCTGGTCGGCCTCTATCGCGCGCTGGGCGGGGATCAGGCGCAGGTGGCCGCAATGTCGCAAATCTATGGCACCAGCGGCGGCAAGGGCGGCTAATCCTGCGGGAAAGCGCGCTCGCCCCCTTGGCTTTTGTGTGCCGGCGGGGCATAGGCGCATCCGATTCCTCCTGGCATGCAGAAAGGCCACGCAGCCCATGAAAGTGCGCGTTTACGTCTCCCTCAAGAACGGGGTGCTCGATCCGCAGGGCCGCGCCATCCACCACGCGATCGAAGGCTTGGGCTTTTCGGGCGTTTCGGATGTCCGCGCCGGTCGCCTGATCGAGCTGGAAGTCGACGATACCGTCACCGATGCCGCGCTGGACGATATGGCGCAAAAGCTGCTCGCCAACATGGTGATCGAGAATTACCGCATCGAACGGGTGTTGCCATGACCTTTCGCTCGGCCGTCATCACCTTCCCCGGATCGAATTGCGACCGCGACATGGCGGTGGCGATCGAGCAGGTGTGCGGCGGCGAAGTCCACCGCGTGTGGCACGGCGATGCCGCTCTGCCCGAGGGGTTGGATTTCATCGCGTTGCCCGGCGGGTTTTCGTATGGCGACTATCTGCG
>CAIOKP010000108.1 GCA_903858875.1 uncultured Sphingomonadales bacterium | reverse complement strand
TGGATGTGAAGGGCGTCAGCCATGTTTTCAACTATGACACACCGTGGCACCCGGACGATTATGTCCACCGCATCGGTCGTACTGGTCGTGGCGGTGCCTTTGGCCGCGCGATCACGCTGTTTACCGAGGACGACGCCGAATCGATCCAGACTGTTGAAAAACTGACGGGCGGCGCGATACCGTTGATGACTGTCGACCTGGCCGGCAAGGGCGATGATCGCGCGGTGAGTGCAGAAGAGGCGTTCGCGCCATCGGAAGTTAAGCCTGCCGCCAAGGGTGACCGCCGCCGCCGCACCAAGGACAGCCCACGCGAGGCTCGCGCCCCGCGCGCCGAACCGGTTTTGCAGGAAGCGGTTGCGCCAGTTGCGAATGCAGCGCCCGCCGAAGACCTCGCACCGCGTGAGGCGCGGGCACCCCGTGAGGCTCGTGCGCCCCGCGCGGAACGAGCTCCTCGCGAAGAACGCACCCCTCGTGAGGCGCGTGCGCCCCGTGAAGAACGTACCCCTCGCGAAGAGCGCACCCCTCGTGAAGAACGTGCGCCCCGTGCGGAACAAGCCCCCCGTGCGGAACACGCTCCCCGTCGCGAGCATCGCGTCGAACGTACCGGTTCGCGTCGTGATGAGCGCCCGCATCGTTGGCGCGACAACGAACCGCCCAGCAAGCCCGGTGAGTGGAATGGCCCGGTGCCAGAATTCCTCGCTGTCTCGGCGTTGAACGACTAATATTCAGCTTATGCCAAAAGAAAGGCGCGAGAGGGCAACCACTCGCGCCTTTCTTTTGGCGGCGACCAACGATGATCGGTTCGGATAAAGGCAGGCCGGCCCAGCCATGGCGGGCGGTGATGCGGCTATATCAGCCTGCAACGAGCAACAAGCCAAGTGCGCCAGACGCTCTTTAGCGCCGGCTGCTCCCACGCATCAGCAACCGCACCGGTACGCGCAGCTTTTCGCCCGGAGCATCGGCGATGACCGACAACAGATGGTCAACCAACACCTCACCGGCGGTTTGAAAATCGGGTTCGATCGAAGATAGTGCCGGAGCGGCATGGGCGCCGGCACGGATGCCGTCAAAGCCCATCAGGCCGACTGTTTCGGGAACGGCGATACCCTGTTCGCGCAAGACGCGCAGAGCACCCAGCGCCATTTCGTCGCAACAGGCAAAGATCGCATCGAACGGTTCGCCCGATCGAATTAACTGCACCGCCGCACGGCGCCCCTGCTCGTCGCGGGTTAGCCCTTCCTCGAACGTGATGAGCCGCGGGGTCAGGCCTTCTTCGCGCATCCGTTCGGAATAGCCATCGTAGCGTTCTTTGAACTGGCGCTGCGCAGAGGTTTCCGACGCGATGCAGACAATTTGACGATAGCCCGAATCCAGCAGATGTTCGGTCGCCATCCGCGCGCCGCCGATATTATCCGACCGCACCCAGTCGAGATCCTCATGCGGCGAACCCCAGCACACCAGATGCGCGCCATCCTGCGCCAGCCCGTGGAAATAATCCCACGCCTGCGGGTTTTCGGATGTGCCGATGACGATCATGCCGTCGGCCTTGCGCTGTTCCTGATAGAGGCCCCACAGCCGTTCGGGCGCGCCCTGAAACGACACCAGCGTTTCGTGCCCCCGACGCGAGGCGGCGGCACAAACCGCGCCCAGCAGGGCGTAATGGAACGGGTTGAAGTTCTTCACTTCCTCGTCCGGGCGGCAAATCACCACCACGGCCAAGGTGCCCGTGCGTCCAGTCCGCAACCGGGCGGCGTTTTCATCGACGTGATAATTCAGCTTTGCGGCGGCCACGGCGACACGGGCGCGGGTTGCCTCGCTGACAACCGGGTCGCCGGCAAGCGCCCGCGATACCGTGGACTGGCTAACCCCCGCTTCGGCGGCGACGTCGAACGACGTTACGCGATAGCGGCGCTTGGCCTTCACGGATGCGGCAACCGGATCTTGGTGGTCATGTTCCCCCATGCGGCAAGTCTTGTCAGCACTTTTGCCGTCTTGTCCATAGGGCATTGCGTTTCGTCGGGCGCAATGCCCGCAATTGTTTGCACCATCAGCCGGCAGACAGGCCCCCGTCGAGGCGCATTTCCGCGCCGGTCATAAATCCGCTGGCGTCGCAGGCAAGGTAGAGGACCGCCTCGACGACATCGCGCGGGGCGCCGATCCGCCGTTGTGGCACCTGTTCGGCCAGCGCGGCGATCAGCTTTTCGCGCGGGATGGCCGGCGCAATCGCGTCGATCATCGGCGTGTCGATATAGGCCGGCATGACGCAATTGGCGCGAATGTCCCAGCCCTGATCGGCGCAATAGAGCGCAACCGAGCGGGTGAGGGCGGCCACGGCGGCTTTGGAGGCGCCATAGGCCGCCATGTCGCCACGCGCCGCGACCGCCGCGATCGAGGCGATGGTGATAATCGAGGCGGGCTGGCTGGCGCGCAACAGCGGCAGGGCGGCGCGGCAGGCCAGAAACGCGCCATCGGCATGGACGGCAAAGGCCCGGCGCCACGCATCGAGGTCGGTGGCCTCGACCGACCCGCCGACCGCAACGCCCGCATTGGCGACGAGGATCGACAGGCCGCCCAGTTCGGCCTCGGCCTGCGTCATGGCGTCGGCCCAATCGTCGGGGCTGGTTACATCGAGGCGGCAGGACGCGCCGCCGATGTCAGCGGCGACGTTCGCGGCCGCTGCGCCGTCAATATCGGTCACCATTACGTGTGCACCCTCGGCCGCCAAGCCGCGGGCGATCGCCGCGCCCAAACCCCGGCCCGCGCCGGTGACGAGCGCCTGGCGTCGGTGAAGCCGCCCGCTCACCGTGTCAGGGCCGGTGCGAGCAGGGTGGGGGCCAGCAAGAGCAGGATTTTGACGTCCACCGCATCGCCCATGGCGCGGCGCCGGGCGATGAAATCGGGGATATCGGACAAGGCGACGCGGTGGGTGGTGATCGCTTCATCATCGACACCCCCGCCGGGACCCACTTGTCGCAACCCGTGGGCCCGCAACAGGGTGAAGCTTTCCGTCACCATCCCCGGTGATGAGTAAAATTCACCCAGCACTTCCATCCGATCGGCTTGATAGCCGGTTTCCTCCTCCAATTCGCGATTGGCGGCATCCGTGGTGTCCTCGTTCTCGCTATCCGCCGAATCGCCGACGAGCCCGGCGGGCAATTCGATGCAATTGCGGCGCAACGGCACACGATATTGCTCGACCAGCAACACGTGGTCTTCCGCATCGATCGCCAGAATGACGGCGGCGCGAATATTGCGCGCCCGGCTGACATATTCCCAATTACCGCGCTGTTTGGTGGTGATGAAACGGCCTTGCCAGACGACCTGCTCTGCGGCGTCGCGCCAGGTCTGGATGATGCGTTCGCCGGTCATGGCGGGCTCCTGTGGTTGGGGGGCTGGCCGGTGATAGCTGGCGAGGGGGCGTCCGGCAAATTGCTTTGGAGATACAATGGTTAACGTTTGCGTAATAATTTTTTGTTGTTGGCCCTATCCGGCTATGGCATGAAATTGCGTTAATTTGATTGGATAGGGTTAGATATGTTTCAAGAATTTAAGACCTTCATCGCACGCGGCAATGTTCTCGACCTGGCGGTTGGTGTGATCATCGGTGGCGGTTTCGGCAAGATTGTCTCGTCTTTGACCGATGATGTCATTATGCCAGTTATTGGCAAGATTACCGGCGGTATCGATTTTTCCAGCAAGTTCATCCTGTTGGGAGAAATTCCGGCCAAATACACAGGTTCCTTGACCGACTATGCCGGGTTGAAAAAGGCGGGCGTGGCGATGCTGGGCTATGGTTCGTTCATCACCGCGATCATCAATTTCCTTATTCTGGCCTTCATCATCTTCCTGATCGTCAAGCAGGCGAACAAGTTGATGCCAAAGGCGCCTGCCGCCCCCGCGGGCCCGACCGAGGTCGAATTGCTGGCTGAAATCCGCGATGCCTTGAAGAAGGGCTGAGGGTTTCACCCGATTTAAGGCCTTTTAGCCGGTTGGAGAAAAGGGCGGTGCGCAAAATGGCGCGCCGCCCTTTTCTTTTGCGCGCGATGCCTTATATGCACAGGTGCCGGTTTCGACCGGATATGGTGATAAATTGCGGCGTGCAATAGATGCATCGGACCCGGGGGCGGTACCCGGCGGCTCCACCATCACTACCCCGTGTCATGCGGGGGCCTGTGTTGTCGCAGGGTGTTGATGGGGCCGAACTAGGATCGACGTGTATTGAAAAGCGCTGTTTTTGCCCGGGCTGAGTAACCCGTTCAAGGCTCATAACTCACAAGTGCCAATGACAATGAAGCACTCGCAATCGCAGCGTAATTTGACGGCTTAACGGCCTGACTTTACAAAGCTAATAGCGCGGTTGGACCGACCGGGCAACAGAACGGATTCCAGCGGCCCGGGGTGGGCCGGGCAACAGAACCACCCCACCTTTCATGGATCAAAATGGGGGCGGGCTTCGTCCCAAAACGCAAAAAGCCGAGCGCGTGGCCCGGCCTTTTCGTGGATTTTTGCGGGTGGCGCGGCTTAATCTGCGCCGAGTGGCATGGCAGCGATCCTGGCCTTGGCTTCGAATTTCAGGCAATCGAGAATTTTGCCGCCAGCCATAAACACCGATCCCGTGCAGGCGATAAACAGCAATTTGCCCCCAAAGCCCGGATATTGGGTCAGATAGACCTGTCCGCGTTGGATCGCGCCATTGGCCAGCGCGAATATCACGAGAAACGCCTCTGGGCGTGTCTTGATGATAAATAGGCGCGCTATTTTCGTTAGCATCTTTCCGACCTCAAACTAGCCTTGCACCGAACATTGCGGAACAGCTTCTGCTTGAGGAGCACCTTGGCATATTACCTAAGTAGCGCAATAGGGCGTTAACGCGGTGTTAGGGTGTCCTGTCCGGCTTTGGGACAAGGGGCGGCGTGGTGCAAAATTGCGGCCCACCATCTAACCGAGCCCATCACCGGTTGCCAAGCGCAGCGGCATCGG
Organism: uncultured Sphingomonadales bacterium; assembly: GCA_903858875.1. Classification (GTDB taxonomy): domain Bacteria; phylum Pseudomonadota; class Alphaproteobacteria; order Sphingomonadales; family Sphingomonadaceae; genus Novosphingobium. The sequence continues at coordinate 1,871 of CAIOKP010000108.1, read as the reverse complement.
CCATATCGTAACGATCTCCTCCTCCCCGGAGTCCACTTGAGCACCGCCCAAGGCCACAGGCTTCGCGCGGCATTTGACTATGGTGAGACGACATGGATGGAATGGTTGAACGCTCGGGGCTGATGGTCGATGGTGATCTGGCCCGCTTTATCGAGAGCGAGGTTCTGGCGCCGCTAGGCCGCGATTGCGCGGCTTTCTGGGCCGGTTTTGCTACATTGGTGGGCGAATTTGCGCCGCGTAATCGCGCGCTACTGGCGCATCGTGATGCTTTGCAGGTGGCAATTGACGCGTGGCACACCGCCCGCGCCGGGCAACCGGTGGATGGCGCCGAATATCAAGCGTTCTTGCGCTCGATCGGCTATCTGGTGCCGGAACCAGCGCCGTTTGCCATCGGAACGCAAAACGTCGATGCCGAAATCGCGACGATGGCCGGGCCGCAATTGGTTGTGCCGATGCTCAATGCGCGCTTCTTGCTCAATGCTGCAAATGCGCGCTGGGGCAGCTTGTATGACGCCTGGTACGGCACTGACGCGCTGGACGCGGCGCCGGCGCAGGCCGGTGGCTATGATGCGGCACGCGGGGCGGCGGTGATCGCGGCGGGCCGGGCGTTTCTCGATGCGGCGGTGCCGCTGGCGTCGGGGTCGTGGACGGCTTGGGATGGCGCGGGTGATCCGCCGCTGGCCGATCCGGCGCAATTGATCGGGCGGCGGGTTGGCGGGCTGCTGTTGTCGCAAAATGGGTTGCGGATCGAGATCGTGCTCAACCGGGCGCATCCGATTGGTGGCACCGATGCGGCGGGGATTGCCGACATCATCCTCGAATCGGCGCTGACCACCATCTGTGATCTGGAGGATTCCATCGCGGCGGTCGATGCCGAGGACAAGCTGGCGGCCTATACCAACTGGCTGGGGCTGATCCGGGGCGATTTGGCCGAGACGTTTGACAAGGGCGGCAAGCGGTTGACCCGCACGCTCAATCCCGACCGGGAATGGGTGGGCGTTGATGGCGCCGGCTTGGCGCTGACGGGGCGCAGCCTGTTGTTTGTGCGCAATGTGGGCCATTTGATGACGAACCCTGCGATCCTGCTGGCCGACGGAAGCGAGATCCCCGAGGGGATCATGGACGCCGTCATCACCAGCGCGATCGGCGCGCAGGATGTCGCGGGGCTGGGCAAATATCGCAACAGCCGCGCGGGCAGCATCTATATCGTCAAGCCCAAGATGCACGGCCCCCAAGAGGCTGGCTTCACCAACGACCTGTTCAACGCGGTGGAGGACCTGTTGGGGCTGGCGCGTCATACGATCAAGGTCGGCGTGATGGACGAGGAACGGCGCACCAGCGCCAATCTGGCCGCCTGCATCGCGGCGGTGCGGGACCGTATCGTGTTCATCAACACCGGGTTCCTCGACCGCACGGGGGATGAAATCCACACCTCGATGCGGGCCGGGCCAGTCATCCGCAAGAACGCGATCAAGGGTTCGGCATGGATCGCCGCCTATGAGGCGCGCAATGTCGGCATTGGCCTGGCGCATGGTCTGTCGGGCAAGGCGCAGATCGGCAAGGGCATGTGGGCGGCGCCCGACAAGATGCGCGACATGGTGGCGCAAAAGATCGGCCATCCGATGGCTGGCGCCAACACGGCCTGGGTGCCATCGCCCACCGCCGCGACGCTGCACGCGATGCATTATCACCAGTGCGATGTGTTCGCGCGGCAGAAAAGCATTGCTGCTGAGCCTATTCCCGGTCTCGAACCGCTGTTGACCATCCCCTTGGCGTTGGGCGTGAATTTCTCGGCGGAGGATATCGCCGAGGAACTCGACAATAATGCGCAAGGACTGTTGGGCTATGTCGTGCGCTGGATCGATCAGGGG
>CAIOKP010000107.1 GCA_903858875.1 uncultured Sphingomonadales bacterium | reverse complement strand
AGTTCCATAAAACTGACAGGCGCGCCGACCGCATTCAACGCATGGGCCATTTTGCGCGATTCCGATGTCGGGTACAGCCAGTCGGTGTCGAAACTGATGATGCAAAACCGCGCTGTCACCCCGGCAAACGCCTCGGCCAGCCGTGCGACCGGCGCGGCGCCATGCCCCCCGCCGTGGCCGGCGCCATGCCCTGCGCCAAACCGTTCCTCGCCCAGATCGAAATAGCTCATTGCGCGGGTGATATAGAGGTAGGAATTGGCGTCAAACCGCCCGGTAAAACTCGCCCCCTGATAGCGCAGATACGATTCGACCTGAAAATCCGCGCCAAAGCCAAAGCTCTTGGCCCCCGGTTGCCCGTTGGGGCGATCCTGCAACCGCCGCCCAAACTTTTCGGACAGCGTTTCCTCGGACAGATAGGTGATATGCGCCGCCATCCGCGCCACCGCCAACCCGGCATCGGGCGCCCGGCCGGTCGTGTAATAAGCACCGCCCTGCCAATCGGGATCGGCCATGATCGCTTGGCGGCCAACTTCTTGAAAGGCGATATTCTGCACCGGCATCGCCGCCGTGGTGGCCAGTGCCAAAACGCGTTCAACCCGATCAGGCCAATTCACCGACAGCGAGAGCGCCTGCATCCCGCCCATGCTGCCACCAATTACCGCATAGAGCCGCTCGATGCCCAATGCATGCAACAACGCGACATGCGCCCGTACCATGTCGCGGATGGTGATCACCGGAAAACGCAAGCCATAAGGTTCGCCATCGGGCGCCAAGCTGCCTGGCCCGGTCGTGCCCATGCAACTGCCCAGCACATTGGGGCAGATCACGTAGAACCGGTCGGTATCGATCGGCTTGCCCGGCCCGACCATGCGATCCCACCAGCCGGGCTTGCCGGTAATCGGGTGCTGGCTGGCGACATGTTGGTCGCCGGTGGTGGCATGACAGATCAATATGGCGTTATCGCGCGCGGGCGACAGGTTGCCATAGGTCTCATAGGCGATCCGCACGTCGCACAGGTTCTGCCCGCCGTCGAGCGGCAGCGGATCTGGCAGGTCCAGCACCTGAGCAATGGGGGTAAACGTCTGCGAGGGCATGTTGCGAAGCGAATTGGGCGTTTGCCGCCCGCGTGTCAATCATGCCCTGTCGATCATCGCCCGCATTCCCATACTGTTATTTGGCCAAAGCCTCGGCTAAGGAAGCGGACATCATGACCAGCCTGCCCACGCCCAAACCCTGGATCAGCGCGATCCACGCCTATGTCCCCGGCAAATCAAAGGGGGCCGATGGCCGCCCGCTCGTCAAGTTGTCGGCCAACGAAAACCCGCTGGGCACCAGCCCGCAAGCGTTGGCCGCGCGCGATACAGCGGCGGCGGCGGCGCTGTACCCCGATCCCGACAGCACCGCCTTGCGCGCCGCGATTGGCGCGCTGCATGGGTTGCCAACAGACCGCGTCGTCATGGGCACCGGGTCGGATGAATTGCTGCATCTGGCGGTACAGGGCTATGCTGGCCCCGGCGATGAAGTGATCTATGTCCGCTATGGCTTTGCGGTCTATGACATCGCGGCGCGGCGGTGTGGCGCAGTGCCGGTCGTCGCCCCCGATGCCGATTATGGCAGCGATGTCGATGCGCTGCTGGCGCTGGTGACGGAGCGCACCCGCGTGGTATTTGTCGCCAATCCGAACAATCCCACCGGATCGTTCCTGCCGCGGGGCGAGATTGCCCGGTTGCACGCTGGCCTGCCGTCGGATGTCTTGCTGGTGCTTGATCAGGCCTATGGCGAATATGTCGCGCCGCAGGATGACGACGGCGCGCTGGCACTGGCCGAGGCGCATGGCAATGTGCTGGTCACGCGGACGTTCTCGAAGATTTATGGGCTGGCCGGCGAACGGCTGGGCTGGGCCACGGGGGCCGCGCCGCTGATTGATACACTCAACCGGATTCGCGGGCCGTTCAACCTGTCGAACACCGCGCAGGCAATGGGGCTGGCCGCCGTCGCCGATCAGGCGTTTGTTGTGGCATCGCGCCTGCACAACACCGCTACCCGCGCCCGCTTTGTCGAACAGATCGCCGCGCTCGGCAATCACGGCATCCGGCCGTTGCCGTCCGAGGCGAACTTTGTGCTGATCCTGTTCGAAGGCGCGTTGTCGGCCGAGACGGTCTATAACGGGTTGATGGATCACGGCTATATCACCCGCTGGCTGCCCAACCAGGGTCTGCCGCATGGGCTTCGCATCACGATTGGCAGCGTCGAGCAGATGGATGCCATCGCCGCCGCCATCCGCACGATGGCTGATCCGGCGCAATGACCGAGGCGCCGTTCCACCACGTCGCGATCATCGGCCTCGGCTTGCTGGGCGGCTCGGTCGGGCTGGCTTTGGCCGAATATCTGCCGGGGGTCCGCACAACGGGCTACGACCGCGCGCCTGCGACCCGCGCCCGCGCTGCGGAACGCGCGCTGGTCGGTACGGTCTGCGCCACGGCGGCTGAGGCGGTCGCAGGGGCAGATCTCGTCATCTTTTGTGTGCCGCCCCTGGCGATGGACGATGCCGCGCGCGATTGCTCCGGAGCTTTGCGCCCCGATGCGATCGTGTCCGATGTCGGGTCGAGCAAGGTCGCCGTCGCACGCGCTCTGGCCGACGCGCTGCCCGAGGCGACGATCATCCCGGCCCACCCGGTGGCGGGCACCGAAAACTCTGGCCCCGACGCCGGTTTCGCGCATTTGTTCAAAGGGCGCTGGTGCATCATCACCCCGGCCGACGGCGAAGACCCGGCCAAGGTCGAACGCCTTGCCGCCTTATGGCAGGCACTCGGCGCGCGGGTCGAAGTGATGGACGCCGCACACCATGACCGTGTCTTGGCCGTCACCAGCCATCTGCCACACCTCATCGCCTATACGATCGTCGGCACCGCCAGCGACCTTGAAGAAGTCACCCAGTCCGAAGTCATCAAATATTCGGCCGGCGGCTTTCGCGACTTCACCCGTATCGCGGCCAGCGACCCGACGATGTGGCGCGACGTGTTTTTGTCGAACAAGGATGCGGTGCTCGAAATGCTGCAAACCTTCAGCGAAGACCTGTCCGAATTGCAAAAAGCCATCCGCAAGGGCGACGGCGACACGCTATTCGAACATTTCGCGCGCACCCGCGCCATCCGGCGCTCGATCATCGAACAGGGGCAGGACGATGCGCGGCCCAACTTTGGCCGCACCGAATAGGGTCAGGCGTTCAACACATTGATCGCGGCCAGCACCCGCGCCTCGATCTCGTCCCTTGGCAGGCCAGCGGGGATCATCTCGCCCACGCGATAGGTAACCGTGCCGCGCCGCTTCCAAAATCCGTGCAGCAACGGCCCGCTATTGACCGCAATCGGCACCACCGGCAGCCCGATCAGCTTATACAGCCCGGCAAACCCCGATTGCAACGCCGGCCGCGTGCCATGCGGCACCCGCGTCCCCTCGGGAAAAATCACCAGCGGGCGGTTTTCTTTCGCCAATCCGCGCGCCGCCGCGACCATCGCGCGCAACGCCTTGGCGCCCTGATCGCGCTCGACCGGCACCAAGCCATAGCGCCGCGCAGCCGGGCCCCATGCCGGCAAGGTCAGCAATTCAACCTTGGCAAAGATCGCCGGAAAATCGAACAAAGTCGGCAGATCGAGCGCCTCGAACATGCTCTCATGCTTGACCGCGGCCAGCACGCCAGCGCCGGGCACCACGCCCTCGACCACGACGCGCACGCCCAGAATATGCACGACGCCCCACCGCTGGATATTCGACCAGCGGTCGCAAATCCACACGATGCCGCCGCGCCCGAACGGCAGCGCCAACGGAATAATCAAGCCGAACCCAAAGGTGACGGTATAAAACATCACGTTGAACAGCACCGATCGCACCGCCTCGCCCACCGTCAACCGCCGATTATCCATGGCCATCCCCATCACGCCGCCCTCATCTGCCAAACGCGGCGGACCAGCAGCTTGCTATATTCGCCAAACAAAATGCCCAGCGACGGCCGGGTCGGCACTGCATCTTCCACGATATACACCTCTGCCGGGATTGTCCGGCGCAATTCCCACGCCGCACGGCGCATATGCCAGTCGGACGTCACCAGCCGGATCGAATGCACGTGATGCGCCGCGATCCACGCCGCTGATTCCCGCGCGTTGCTGCGCGTATCGACGGATTCGTAGCCGAGCGTGATACAACACCGCATCAGTACCGGATCGACATGATATTGCGCCACGAATTCGCTGGGCTTCACTTCAGGATCGACGCCCGACACCAACATCTTGTCCGCCCAATGCCCAGATAATGTCGCAAGGCCGCGCCCGATCCGCCCCTCTGCGCCGGTCAGCACGATCACCGCATCGGTGTGCCGCGCATCGGCCGGCTGGGGCAAGGTGACGGCAAAGACCACAAAGCCCAGCGCCCACGCCACCAACGTCAAGGCCACCAACCGGCGTAACATCACAGCATCCGCCGCAAGGCGAACAGCACCGACAATCGCGCCGTCAACATCGCCAGCACCACCGCCGCCACCGGCACCAGCGCCAGCACCGCCCAATCGCCCCAGCCTAGCGCGCCGCCCGCAATCAGCCCCGCGCCAAGCCCGGCAAACCGCGCGCCCAGCACCGCCACCGCAATCAGCCCCATGCCCAGCCCGACCACACTGCCCAGCGCCGCATCAATGCCGATCGAGCGTTGGAAAATCAGCGCGATCTGGCCATCTGTGCCGCCAAGGTTATGCACAATCTCGATCGTCGCGCGATGCGCGCCCAGCGCCGTGCGCGCCGACAACAGCACCGCCGCCGCCATCGCCGCCGCCAATAGCGCAATCAATGCCATCGCCAGCCAGCGCAGCGAATCAATCGCTTCAAATACCGGCGCCAACCAGCTCGCCTGTGCATCAACCCGCGCCGCCGGGGCCGCCCGCGCCACCACATCGCGCAATTCGGCCAGCCGCGACGTTGACGCCGCCCCTGCCAACCGCACATCGATCAACGCTGGTACGGGCACCACATCGCTATCCGCCATCCCGGCGCCCAGCCATGGGGACAACAGGCCGTCAACCTCCGCCGCAGGCACCAGGCGCACTGATGCGACACCAGGCAGGTTGCGTAATGCGGCAACGCTGGCCTGCGCCTGCGTATTGCGTTGCGATGCCTGCGCCTCGATAATCTGGACCGTCACGCCGCCCGCCAGATCGGCCGCCGCGGCCCCGGCAATATTACGCAACGCCAAGCCCGTTGCCGCCGCGATCACGGTCAGCGCGACCATAATCGCAATCACCCACGGCGTCGGCCCCGACAGGCGTGATTGCGGCACCAGCACGCCATCGGTACCGGCACCAAACGCCCGCCAACCGGCCAACCGCCCCTCGCCCGCATCGCGCAGGCCGGCGTTGCCCGGCGCCGGCGCACCGTCGAGGCCAAGACCCAGCCCGTCACCGACATGCACGCTGACCAGCCCGTCCATGCCCCGGCCAGAAGTGCCGTATACGGTCATAGGCCCAGCCCCATCGGCGGCATCTCGCGCCGCGGCGGATAACGCAGCGCCCCGGTGGGATCGGCCATCCGCCCCTTATCCAGCCGCATGATCAGGCTGTCGGGCACTTTCTTCAACAAATGCATATCGTGGGTCGCGACCACGACCGTCGTCCCCAGCCGATTGAGCGCCTCGAACAAGCGCAACAACTTGACCGCCATATCGGGGT
>CAIOKP010000106.1 GCA_903858875.1 uncultured Sphingomonadales bacterium | reverse complement strand
CGGCGCGATCGCCCAGCAGACCACCGGCGCGCTGTGGGCCAGCTATAGCCCCAGCTATGGCAACCAAATCTGGCTGCGTGGCTTCTCGGCCAATTTCGCGATCGACGGCCTGCCGGTGGGTGACCAGATCACCGAGCCAGACGCTGCCGTGCTCGAACGCTATGAGGTGGTGAAGGGGCCGGCCTCGGTGGTCTATGGCGCGCAGAGCCCGGGCGGCATAGTCAACCTTGTCCAGAAATCGGCGACGGCCAGCACGCCGAGCTATGTCGAGGCGCTGGGTGGCTCTTGGGGTCGCTGGCGGCTGGAAGGTCAACTGGCCGGCAAGCTCAACAGCGACGGCTCGATCCGTGCCATCGCGGTCGCCGCGCATGACGAGGGCGGCAGCTTCGTCGACTTCGTCAAGCTCGACAAGACGGTGCTCTATGGCGGGCTGGACTTCGATATCGCCAGCAACCTCACCGGCTATGTCCGGGCAAGCTGGCAGCGCACTTCGGACACGCCCTACAACGGCATTCCCACTTACGCAGATGGCACGCTGGTGCCGGTCGCCCGGTCCTATTTCCTCGGCGCATCGAACGTGCGCGCGATTGCCAACGCCACCCGCGTGGACGCCGGGCTGACCTACAAGCCGTCGAACCTGTGGACACTCGATCTCAAGGCGGTTTACCAGCACACCACGCATGGCGGCGAAAATGCCTATCCCTACAACATCATCGCCGCCGACGGCAGCTTCCCCACCGGCGGCGAGGTGTTTGCCAACTGGCATGTCGAGGATTTCAACATCGCCGCGTCCGCCACGCGCAAGCTCGACGATCTGGGCTTGAAGGATAGCTCGATCACGGCCTCGCTGCGGTATCAGCACTATCGCTATTTCATCAACGAACTGGGCCTGACCGGCGGTACGACCAACCTGTTCAATGGCGATGCAGCCGTTTCGGCCTTCTTCAACGCCGAAACGGCGGTCCCCTCCAGCGGCTATGAGCAGGACCAGCGGATGAATTACCTCACCGCCTCCACCCAGGCGGTGATCAAGCCAGTCGATTTCCTCACGCTGGTAGGCGGCCTCGCCTGGTCCAGCCCGAAAATCTCGCAACAGGTCTACAACGGGGCATTTTCCAGCTTCAATCCGGGCGATCAGGTCAATTACCGCGCGGCCGCGATCGTCGAGCCGGTCAAGGGGCTGAACCTCTATTTTTCCTATGGCGAATCCTATCAGCCCAACCTGCGCATCGATCCCAGCCTGCATGTTTTGCCGCCGGTCCAAGGCAAGCAGTATGAGATCGGCGCCAAATACAGCCCGACTAAGGCGCTATTGCTTACCGCCGCCCTGTTCAGCATCGATGAGAAGAATGTCGCGGTCTACGATTCCTTCGTGAACGGGGAGTCGCTTTATCGTGCCGAAAACGTGCGTCATCGCGGGCTGGAACTGGAGGCCACCGGTCATCTGACCGAGAGCTGGCAGGTGAAGGCGGGCCTTGCCTTGCTCGACGCCAAGGTGAAGCTGGACCCAGAAAATGCGATCAACGATGGCGAGACCCGGCCATGGCTGCCCAAGGCCTCGGCAAACCTGTTCACGACCTATGATCTGGGCCATGGCATCTCGCTGTCCGGTGGTGCGCGCTATGTCGGCTCGGTCAAGACCTACGACAATTCCCAGACACCCACCAAGTCCATCGCCGCCTATACGCTGTTCGACGCGGCGGCCAGCTACACGCTGGATAAATGGCGCTTTCAGCTCAACCTGAAGAATATCGGCGACAAGCACTATTACGTGGCAACGCCGATCTTCGCGGCGCTGTGGGGCGGGCTGTTCCCCGGCGAGCCGCGCAGCGTCTCCGTCTCGGTGCAGCGGAACTTCTGACCGCACTGAGCTTGTGAATGCGGATGATGGGCGGTGG
>CAIOKP010000105.1 GCA_903858875.1 uncultured Sphingomonadales bacterium | reverse complement strand
CAATCTGCGCGAGCGCGGCCTGGGTCTGGCCGATCATGGTCACACCTTGCGCGACGTCCCTGCCGCTCGACTTGATAATGTCGGTGATGTCCTTGGCCGCGTCGGAACTGCGCTGGGCCAAGGCCCGCACTTCGGTTGCGACGACCGCGAATCCCCTGCCGGCTTCACCCGCGCGCGCGGCTTCAACCCCGGCGTTCAGCGCCAACAGATTGGTCTGGAATGCGATGCCTTCGATCAGACCGACGATTTCTTCCATCTTCTGGCTTGAAGCAGCGATCTGGTTCATTGCCTCGACCGTCTGGTGCATTGTCTCTCCACTGCCTTTTGCGCTCGCCTGCGCGGCGCGTGCCAACGTGCTTGCCTCTGCCGCGGTCTGGGCGGTGCTCGTGGCTGAATGGGTCAATTCGCGTACAGCGGCGGAGGATTCTTCCAGGCTCGCCGCCTGCCCTTCGGTGCGCGCCGCCAGATCGGCGGCGGCGGAAGAAATTTCGTTGGCCCCGTTGCTGACCGCATGGGCCGCGGTGGTCACATCGCGCATCAGATCGGCCATCGTGGCGATCGTCGCATTGAAATCGGCACGCAACCGCTCGTAATCGCCGGGGAAAGGTTGATTGATCGAAGCGGTCAATCGGCCCGCCTTCAACGCCGCCAGACCTTCGCCAAGCGCACCCACCACCTGGCGCTGCATCGCCGCCTGGCTGTCGGCCGCCGCGCGGCTGCGCGCGGCAACGCTGTCCTTGATTGACACCAGCGCGCGTCCGATATCGCCCACTTCGTCGGTCAGGGTCGCGCCCGGGATATCGCGATCAAGATTGCCATTTGCCATGTCCTGCATTGCAGCGGCCAACTGCACCAGCGGAGATGACAAACGGTTTCGTATCAGCAGGATGACCGCCAGGACCAGGCCCAGCACTCCGCCAATGAGCGCTTGCGCCAGCGTCTTGTCGGCTTTGGCCTCGGCCATTCCGGCATCGCTTTCGCGCTTTCCGAGTTCGGCATTGTAGGCAATCTCGATATCCAGCATCTTGCCCATGGCATTTGCACGCGCAGTCGCGGCGACAGCCACGCGTTGCATGGCATCGCGTTGCGCCAATGTCAGGGTTTGCAAGGGTTTGGCTTGATCCTTGAAGCCAATCCAAGCTTCGGCCACGTCGTTGTATTCGGCCCGCTCGTGATCATCCGAAATCAGCGCGCGATAGGCAAGCAGCTCGGCATCGACATCGCTGCTGCGCGCGGCCAGCGCGTCGTGGTATTTGCGCAACTCGGTATCGCTTTCGGCGATGCCCGCAAGCGCCGCGGCGTGCGCCGCTTCGAGCACGTTGCCGCGAATTTTGTCGAGCGCTTGCAGGCTGGGGACGATATTGACCGTGTCATAGTCGAGGTGGGCGCTCAAGGTGGTCGCGGTGTTTAGCACGATCGCGGAACTGGCAATTGACAGCGTTGCCAAAATGGCAATGCCGGCAAATGTGACAGTCGTAATTCGAAACGTGCCTAACATCGCCATTGGTGTGTTTCCTGCAATGTGGTTCATGCTTTTCGAACAACCCGCGCATTGTGGCGCGAACATTCTTGATAGTGCGGTTTTTAATGAATACGGTTGAATCTTCGGATTCGGCGATGCTAGGTATTGTGGCGTATATTGTGCGCAATTCCGGGCCCTTGGGGTGCCCAGCAACGGCCGGGTGCGGACCGTCGGGCGTCAGAACCGCTGCGACAGGCCGGTGTAGATCTGCGCCGCCGGCACCACGCCGCCCAACTTGAAATTGGCCCCGGCATCCCATTGCAACCGCGGTGTAATGGCCCATGCGACCGCCGTGTCGAGCGTATAGACACGGCTGTCGCCGCGTTCAAACGATCGTGTGGCGAAAGCTTCGGCATAGAGTGTCCAGCGCTTGCCTACTGGATGACTGAGATTTGCCAGGATATTTGCAGAGCGGTGATATCCGCGTGCTTGCCCGTTGTGGAGTTCGTCGATCTCGGGACTGAGCACCAGGGTGAATGCCTGCGGCAACGCGATGCTGATCGGCGTGATCAGGCCGCCTTCGACCGCGCCGTTGCCCAATGCGGAGCGCGCGGTCGGGACTTTGACATAGGGCATCACCGCAATCGCCAGCGTGCCGCCATCGTTGCCGATCAGATTGATCTTGAGCCGTACGACGCTGTCGGAGCAGCCCGAGACTGCGCTGCGACGGGATCCGGTACGGATAACCGCGCCTTCAAACGGCGTTGCCTGCACTTCGATGTCGATCGCGTGGGTCAGGCCAAGCTTCAGTGTGGGATCGACAATGGTCCACGTGCGAATGTCTGCGCCATCCTGTCGTGCCACGGCATAGACAGCCAGATCGGTCTCGTACTGGAAATGGCCTTGATCGACGGTATAGGGCACGTAGGATTTGGTTGGCCGGTCGGTGCTGAAGCTGCGCGTTGTCGATGCGGGCATTGGCGTGGCCGGCGCGGCCAGTCCGGCGTCGGCCGCGGTCTCGGCAGCTGGCGGCGCAGGACCGGGGTCGGCTTGCGCTGCGCCGGATGCCAGCATAACCCCCAGCGTGGCGCCCGCAATCGCAATCCGACTGCAGACGCGGCGGACTTGAACCATAGTGGCGATTTTTCCCGCGTTGTCGCAAGCGAGGGTTCTGGCTGCTGCGGAGGCTTATCGCTGGCATTGCATGGTCATGGGGTAACATCGATACTATGGTTCAATACATAGCGATCACTCCGCAAACACGTCGATCGCGCGCGCCAGCGCCACATCGCGCTGCGACAACCCGCCTGCGTCATGCGTGGTCAGGCGGATTTCAACGCGGTTG
>CAIOKP010000104.1 GCA_903858875.1 uncultured Sphingomonadales bacterium | reverse complement strand
GGCCAATGCCAAATAGCGCGTATAGATATGGCGAACCAGATCGGCCTCGACCGCATTGACCACCAGCTTACGGGCGTCGACCATATAACCAAGCGGCACCTGACCGCCCATCCACATGCCCTTGCGCTTGGAGGCGGCGATTTTGTCGCGGATGCGTTCTCCGGTCACCTCCCGCTCGAACTGGGCAAAGGATAGCAGCATGTTGAGCGTCAGGCGCCCCATGCTGGTGGTGGTGTTGAACGACTGGGTAATCGACACAAAGCTGGCGCCCGCCTTGTCGAGCACCTCGACGATCTTGGCGAAATCGGCAAGGCTGCGGGTCAGGCGGTCGATCTTGTAGACGAGGATGATGTCGACCTTACCGGCCGCGATGTCCGCCATCAGCCGCTGCATGCCGGGCCGCTGTATATTGCCGCCCGAAAAGCCGCCATCGTCATAGCGCTCGGGCACCACCACCCAACCTTCGTGACGCTGGCTGAGCGCATAGGCGGCACAGGCTTCGTATTGGGCGTCGAGGCTGTTGAATTCCTGTTCCAGCCCATCCTCGGTCGACTTGCGGGTGTAGACCGCGCAGCGCTGGATCTTCTCAGCCACGCCGGTTCAGCCCGAAGAAACGCGGGCCAGACCAGTGGGCGCCGGTCACCTCGCGGGCGATCTCGCTCAACGAGCGGTACGTTCGATCCTCCCAAAAGAAGCCGCCTTCCCGCACCTCAACGGCGATCGTCCGGCCATTCCATTCGCGGATAAGCCGTGTGCCGGGTGTCAGCACCACACTTTTCCGCACCGGCTCCGGCGCAGGTGCACCTGTCGAGACCACCCGCTCCAACTCTCGCACCACCATCAGCGGCACACCGCCATGGCGCTTTTCCTGCAACCGCTGGGCGAGCAGCCGGCGCAGCAGCGATGCGGGCACTGCGGGAGCCGCCCCCTTCCCCATCTCGCCCCATGCCTGCTGCAGTTGCGCCAGCGATGCTGTCGCCAAAACGCCGAGGGCCTTGGCCAGCCGGGTCATGCCACCACCCCGGCGGCGATCGCGTAGTGAGTCACGCCATCGACTTTGCCCCGCACAATGGCGTGCCCCTTCTTGCGCAGCCCGGTCAGCGCCGCACGCGTCGTATGAGGGAGCCAGCCGGTTGCCTCGGCGATCACGGCTAGTGACGCGCCACCATCCCGGTACAGCAGCCCCAAGATCAGGCTCTGCTTGTTCGGACGCAGGACAGCAGCAACGCCGGTTGCAATCGCTGGCGATTTTACTGTTTCTGCAACGGCAGACTTGTCGCCCGCAGCGATAATGGGCGGGCGTGCCATGCGGCGAAAGTGTTTTGCAGCGCTCATCTGGATGGTCCTTTCAGGCAGGACCGGCACCATGCCGCTCCCACCACCCAGAGCCCTGCCGATCCACCGGTCAGGGCCTCCGGCAGGTCATGCCCGCCGCGTTCGCGCGCCCACCAATGCCCGCTTTACCAACGAAGTCGAATGGAATGTGCGTCACCCAAAAGCTGCGTCTGGACAAATCGCGGTCATCGTCGCTTCCTGCATGCATGGACGACGATACCACCGAACTGATCGCGCGGCTTGGAACCCGTATCGGCATGATTATGGAGGACGTCGGCGAAATCGCACTCACGCTAGGCCCCATGAAGCCAGCCGACAGGGTTGTCGCGATCAACGCATTAGATAAAGCGGCGACGGCTATCTCCGCTATGGTCGCTGCGTTGCGGACCATCGATGGATAGACCGGTAGGGAAGACGAACCGGAATGACTGCTCTGGCAGCATTTTTCGCATAATCTGCCACTCGTTGCGATTTCGCTTGCAATGCAGTTTTGCGCCAGATGACTGCGTTAGCTTTGCATT
>CAIOKP010000103.1 GCA_903858875.1 uncultured Sphingomonadales bacterium | reverse complement strand
GTGGTGTGGCACAGCGCCTGCTGGCCCTGCTTGTCCTGATAGCGGATGCCCGCCGCGGTGGAGAACGTGGTGCCAAGGTAATGCGACGTGCCCGCCTGCAGCGCCTTGCCATCCTGCATCATCGCCTCGATCGAATAGGTCGCAACGGCGCCCGGAAAGCGCTCGTTTTCTGGCTTTTCGCCAGCGACCACTGGCATCGCCAGCACATTCTCGGCAAAATCCCGATACATTTCCAACGCCCGCAGCGTCTCGCTCATCGCATCGGCGCGGTCGGCATGGGCGGTATGGCCCTCCTGCCAGAGGAACTCGCTGGTACGCAAAAACATCCGCGTGCGCATTTCCCAGCGCACGACATTCGCCCATTGGTTGACCATCAACGGCAAATCGCGCCAGCTTTGCACCCAGCGCGACATGGCCGCACCGATCACGGTTTCCGACGTCGGGCGCACGATCAGCGGTTCTTCGAGCTTGGCCTCTGGATCGGGCATCAGCCCGCCCTTGCCATCCGCAATCAGCCGGTGATGGGTAACAACAGCCATTTCCTTGGCAAAGCCGTCGACATGCGCGGCCTCCTTGGCGAAATAGCTCAGCGGGATGAACAGCGGGAAATAGCAATTATCGACGCCAGCATCCTTGATCCGCGCATCCATAATCTTCTGGATACGCTCCCAAATGCCGTACCCCCAAGGACGGATGACCATACAGCCACGCACGCCCGACTCCTCGGCCATTTCGCCTTCGGCAATCACCTGCTGATACCATTGCGCGAAATCCTCCTCGCGCTTGATGGTCAGGGCGTGGCGGATCTGCGGCGCGGCTGCGGGCTTTTGAATGTTCTGGGTCATGATTGCCCGATAGCCGCCCGGACAGCCACTTGCCAACCCCGTTTGCATCGCCCCAGCTTGCCGTGGCGCTGCTGGGGCGATGCATTTGCCTTACGCGAACCGGGCTACTTGACCAATTTGTCCAGCATTTGCTGCATTTCGGCCATCTGGGCCCGCAAAGCGTCGATTTCACTCTTGGTATCAGGCGTTGGCTTGGGAGTGGCCTCTTTTGGCGTTTCCATGCCGGTCACTGGCTGACCTTCCGCACCGGGAATGAACGCGGCCGCGGCGGCCTGAAACATCGCGATGTTTTGCTGCGCGAGACGCGCCAGCGGATTGGCTTCGATGCTTTCCTCGAAGGCCTTGCGCAATTTGGAATGATTGGCGCGGAACTGGTCCATCGACGCTTCGAGGTAATGCGGGACCAGGCCCTGCATCGAATTGCCGTACATCCCGATCAATTGGCGCAAAAAGTTCACCGGCAGCATTTGTTCGCCGCTAGCTTCTTCTTCCATGATGATCTGGGTCAGAATCTGGTGCGTGATATCGGTGCCGGATTTCGCATCGAGCACACGAAATTCAATTCCCTCGCGCGTCATCTTCGAGAGATGATCAAGCGTGATGTAGCTTGACGACTGGGTGTTATACAGCCGGCGGTTCGCATACTTCTTGATGATAACCGTTTCGCTTTTGCCTTCGGTATTTTGTGCCATCTGCGTGTCACTCCTCCCAGAGCGCACAGAACTATCACCCTATGGCTGTGCAGTGCAACAAATTGCTGCTGCGCCGCAACGCGCGCAGCAATTCGAGCTCAGGATTGCGCTAGGCACCAGCCGGGATACCCGTCAGCGCCGCCAATGCAGCGCGCCAACATAGCAGAATGGCACCATGGCGCCCCGGGAAAGCCCGCGCAGGCTCAATGACAGCCAGGCCAGGCCAATCGGGCAGAGCCCCCTCGCCCGCCAGCCACCGCATAATGTCGGATTCCGCGCAGGCGATATCTGCAACAGAGCGCCCGACAGCAGCCCTCAGCATGATCACGGCCGACGCCTGACCAATGGCGCAGGCCTGCGCCGAGCCGCCGATGTGACTAATCCGGTCATCACCACCGGTGGCCAACCCAACCGTTAGCGAACTGCCACAACTGGCCGACCTTGCGGTACCGCGGTATGGCCAAACATCATCGATGCGCCACCCGGCAAGACCGGTGGCCAGCGCCAGCACTTCAGGAGTATAGAGCGTGCCGACCGAGGCCATGGTTCAATCCACCCGGTGGTGTGACATCTTGTGGTGCGGCCGTGGGCTGGCGCTGGATGTTGCGTCTGGTGACGGGGTATCGGTCGTCGCCGGGTCGCTGCCCTCTGTAGCCTGTCGCCGGCGTTCGGAAATCATCTTGACCAAGGCCTCGCTGCTGGCGTTGACGAAGGGATAGGTTCGGCTCTTGGTTATCCACGCCGGTCGGCCGTTCGCCCCCCAAATCGTGTCGTACCCCAGCACCAGCACCGAAAATCCCAGCACGATGATCAAAGTGCCCTTTACCGCACCAAAACCAAAGCCAAGCACCCGATCGACCGGCCCCAACACCGAATTTCGACTGGCCGACCCCATATATTTCGCCAGCAATCGGATCAGTACATAAGGGACCAAAGCCAGAATGGCGAAAGCCAGCACACTGGCCCCCGATTCTGTACCAATGTGCGGTGCGAGCACATCTGACAATCGGGAATGCAGATTGTGGATCGCGAATATCGAAAATGCCCACGAAAACAGTGAAATAGCTTCCTGAACGAATCCCCGAAGGAATCCGAAAGAGGCCAATGCACCGACGACCACAAGCACGAGAATGTCAAAACCAGTCATAGTTGTGCGGGTTATTCGCCCCCCACGATCCGGTCAACGAGATTTGGCAGAAGCGATAGCCGGTTGTGCCGCATCCCCGGCACTGCCTGCCCCTTGGCGCCGGGTTTGCCTTTGGCGCCACCGCCCGTACTGGTGGCCTCATCCGGCCCGTTGGCCTGCGCAAAGCCCAATTTTGCCGCCTCACGCAACCGCAATCCGCCATGCGCCACCGGACGGATTTCCCCCGCCAACGACACCTCACCAAACCAGATTGCATCGGTCGGCAACGGCTTGTCCGCCAGTGCCGAAATCAACGCTGCGGCCACTGCGACATCTGCCGCCGGATCAGCCAGTCGATAGCCGCCCGCCACATTCAGATAGACTTCACACGCCGAAAAATTGAGCCCGCAACGCGCCTCAAGCACCGCCAGCAGCATAGCGAGCCGCCCATTATCCCAACCGACCACCGCCCGTCGCGGCGTCGCCCCCGACTGCAATCGCACGATCAACGCCTGTATCTCGATCAACACCGGCCGCGTGCCCTCTATGGCCGGGAACACCGCGCTACCGGGCACCGGATTGTCGTGGCCGGACAGGAACAGCATTGAAGGATTGCTCACTTCCTCCAACCCGGCACCTGCCATCGCGAAGACGCCAATCTCATCCACCGGACCAAACCGGTTTTTCAGGTTGCGCAGGATGCGATACTGATGGCTGCGTTCGCCTTCAAAGCTCATCACCACATCGACCATGTGTTCGAGTACGCGCGGCCCAGCAATCGAACCATCCTTGGTCACATGGCCGACCAGCACCATCGCCACGCCATTGTCCTTGGCATAGCGGATGAGTTCAAAGGCACAGCCGCGCACTTGTGACACCGTACCTGGTGCGCCCTCGATCTGGTCGGAATGCATGCATTGGATCGAATCGATCACTAGAAACGCCGGCGGCTCCATATTGCCCAGCGTCGTCAGAATATCGCGCACCGATGTCGACGCCGCCAACCGGATCGGCGCCGCAGCCAGCCCCAGTCGGTCCGCGCGCAGCCGCACCTGTCCCGGCGCTTCCTCACCGCTGATATAAATCGCCTCGCCGCCGGCCAACGCGACCTTGGCCGCCGCTTGCAACAACAGCGTCGATTTGCCGATTCCCGGATCGCCGCCCATCAAAATGGCGCTGCCCGGCACCAGACCACCACCCAACGCGCGATCAAATTCCGCAATACCGGTTGACCTGCGCAACAATGCCTCGCCCGGCCGGTCCAGCGGTTCAAAGCTGATGAGCCGCCCGCCGCTGGTCAAATCATGCTTGGCGGAAAACACCGTCAGCGGTGCCTCCTCAGCCAGCGTATTCCATTCGCCGCAATCGGCACATTGCCCCTGCCAGCGGTTGGTGACGCCGCCACAGGCGGAACAGGTAAAGCGACGTTTGGGTTTGGCCATGATGGCTGATTTAACTGGAACGTAAGGGGAACGCAAGAATTTTTCCTCGCGCTCCCCTCACCCTGTCATTCCGTCAAATCGGTCCAGACATGCTTCAATCGGTCAAAAAAACCCTTCACTTCCGGGCATTCCTCACCGGTCTCGCTGGCCTGAAATTCGCGCAACAATTCCTTCTGCCGCGCCGACAGCTTGGTTGGCGTTTCCACCGCAACCTCAATCACCAGATCACCCATACCGCGCCCGTTCAGCACCGGCATACCGGCCCCGCGTTTGCGCAATTGCTTGCCGGTCTGGATTCCGGCTGGGATGTCGATCGTATGCTTTTGGCCGTCCAGGCCAGGGATCTCGATCGATCCGCCCAGCGCCGCCGTCGTAAAGCTGATAGGCGCGCGCGTCACCAAAGTGGTGCCGTCGCGGTCGAACACCGAATGGCGGCGCAGATGCAGGAAGATGTACAAATCGCCCGATGGCGACCCATGCGGCCCCGCTTCACCCTTGCCAGTCAAACGAATGCGCGTGCCAGTATCAACGCCCTTGGGGATCGACACTTCCAACTTTTGCCGTTGGTCGACCCGACCTTCACCATGGCATTTCTTGCAAGGTTTCTCGATGACCTCGCCCCGGCCGTGGCAGGTCGGGCACGTGCGCTCGACCATAAAAAAGCCCTGCTGAGCCCGTACCTTGCCATGACCGCCGCACATGTTGCAGCGCCGCTTGCCAGTGCCCGGTTCGGCGCCCGATCCCTTGCAGGGCGCGCAGGCCGTTGCGACCTCAACCTCGATCTCGACATCCTTGCCGTGAAAAGCTTCCTCGAGCCCGATTTCGAGATCATAGCGCAGATCAGCGCCGCGCCGCGCCTGTTGGCGCCCGCCACCGCCGCCGCCAAAGGCGTTGCCAAAGATAGATTCAAAAATATCACCGATGTCGCCAAACTCGGCGCCACCTGCTCCACCGCCAAATCCACCCGCACCCGCCCCGCCATTCTGAAATGCGGCATGACCAAACCGGTCATAGGCAGCACGTTTTTGCGGATCCTTGAGGCATTCATAAGCCTCGCTGATCTGCTTGAACTTCGCCTCGGATTCGTTGCAGCCCGGATTACGGTCCGGGTGAAATTTCATCGCGAGTTTGCGATACGACGATTTTAGCGTCGCATCGTCCGCCTCGCGCGTGACTTCCAATAATTCGTAATAGTCGATGTCTACCGACATTGCGTATCCCCCAACGTAGCCCGCCGCCCCGGGTTATGGGACGGCGGGCTTCGTTTCAAAGCAATATCAGCCCTTTTTCTCGTCCACTTCCGAGAATTCAGCATCGACGACATCATCGGCCCCGGCATGGGCCTCTGCGCCCGCACCACCGGGTGCCGCCGCGCTCGCCTGCTCCTTCTCATAGATCGCCTGACCCATCTTCATTGCCTTTTCGGTCAAGGCCTGGGTCTTGGCGGTCATATCAGCAGGATCATTTCCCTCGATCGCGGTCTTGGCTTCGGCAATGGCGGCTTCGATCTCGGCCTTTAGCGCGGCATCGATCTTGTCACCATTTTCTTCCAACTGGCGCTCGGTCGCATGGACGAGGCTGTCGGCATTGTTCTTCGCCTCGGCGGCAGCGCGGCGCTGCTTGTCTTCTTCGGCAAAGCGCTCGGCATCCTTGACCATTTGGTCGATGTCATTGTCGTTCAAGCCGCCAGATGCCTGGATCTTGATCTGCTGTTCCTTGCCGGTGCCCTTGTCCTTGGCCGACACGTTGACGATGCCGTTGGCGTCGATGTCAAACGTCACCTCGATCTGCGGCACACCGCGACGCGCCGGCGGGATGCCAACCAGATCGAACTGGCCGAGAACCTTGTTATCGGCGGCCATCTCACGCTCGCCCTGGAACACGCGGATCGTCACGGCCTGCTGATTGTCATCAGCGGTCGAAAACACCTGCGATTTCTTGGTCGGGATCGTCGTGTTACGGTCGATCATACGCGTGAACACGCCACCCAGTGTTTCGATACCCAGCGACAGCGGGGTCACGTCGAGCAGCAGGACGTCCTTGACATCGCCCTGCAACACGCCGGCCTGAATGGCAGCGCCCATGGCGACGACTTCGTCAGGGTTCACGCCCGTGTGGGGCTCCTTGCCAAAGAAGTCCTTCACCGCATCGCGCACCTTGGGCATACGGGTCATACCGCCGACCAGCACGACTTCGTCGATGTCGCTCGCCTTCAGCCCGGCATCGGCCAGCGCCTTGCGGCATGGCTCGAGCGTCCGCTGAATGAGGTCGCCCACCAGACGCTCCAGATCGGCGCGGGTGATGGTTTCGACCAGATGCAACGGGGTCGTCGCGCCGCCTTCCATGCGGGCGGTGATGAACGGCAGGTTGATTTCGGTGCTCTGCGCGCTCGACAGTTCGATCTTCGCCTTTTCCGAGGCTTCCTTCAAACGCTGCAACGCCAGACGGTCGGTCTTGAGGTCAAGACCTTCCTTCGCCTTGAACTTTTCAGCGAGATATTCGACCAGCTTGCTGTCGAAATCTTCACCGCCCAGGAACGTGTCGCCATTGGTCGACTTCACTTCAAACACGCCGTCGCCGATTTCCAGCACGGAGATGTCGAAGGTGCCGCCGCCAAGGTCATAGACAGCAATGGTCTTGCCATCGTTCTTGTCGAGACCATAGGCCAGCGCGGCCGCCGTCGGCTCGTTGATGATGCGCAGGACTTCAAGGCCCGCGATCCGGCCAGCATCCTTGGTAGCCTGACGCTGGGCGTCGTTGAAGTAGGCGGGCACGGTGATAACGGCCTGCGTGACGGTCTCGCCCAGATAGCTCTCGGCGGTTTCCTTCATCTTTTGCAGCGTGAAGGCCGACACTTCTGCCGGGCTGTAATCCTTGCCGCCGGCGCTGACCCATGCGTCGCCATTCTTGCCCTTGGCAATGCGATAGGGGACCAGTTCCATGTCCTTGGAGGTCAATGGATCGTCATAGCGGCGGCCAATCAGGCGCTTTACCGCGAAAATCGTGTTGTCGGGGTTCGTCACTGCCTGGCGCTTGGCCGGCTGCCCAATCAGGCGCTCACCATCCTTGGTAAAAGCGACGATCGAGGGCGTGGTGCGCGCACCTTCCGAATTTTCGATAACCTTGGGCTTGCCGCCATCCATCACCGCAACGCAGCTGTTGGTCGTGCCGAGGTCGATACCAATCACTTTAGCCATTATTTTCCGTTCCTTACGTCGTGTGGGACACCACCCATGTGCCCCCCGGATACCCGGCAAGACAGCGCGGTGGCTCGCTTTACGTCACGGGATATAGGTGGGCTTTTTCCGGTAACAAGGCCCGCGCGGCGCAATATGCCGTCAAACTGTCGCGAGGCAGGATCAGTACGAAACAATCCACCGGTTTGGTGAGGATTACCCTTGGCAGCAGGGGCACGAGTTCCTAGCTCTGCACCCCATGGCGGCGCGCTTCCCCGCGATCGCCTGATGCAGGAAAAGAAACCGTCCGTGAAAATTTCAAAACTCGCTGTGCTTGCGCTCCTCGCACTCGGCGCCTGCCATCACAAGCAGCCCGCCGAGGCCCCGACCATACAGACCGCGCAAGAGGGTGTCGTGGTAATGGGCGGGCGTCTGGTTCTGCCCGCAGTCAAGGGGCATCCTGCGGTCGCCTATTTTACGCTGCATAACCAAGGGGGCTCTGCTGCTGCATTGACCAGCGTGGCAGTCGACGGCGCCGCCAGCGCAGAAATGCACGAGACGAGCGGGTCGACCATGTCGCCGATCACACGGCTGGACATTGCACCGGGCGCATCCGTGCTGTTCGCCGGCGGTGGCAAACATGTGATGGTGTTCGGCCTGTCGCCAAAGATCGTGACCGGCGGCTCTGTCGATCTGACGCTCAACTTTGCCAGCGGGCGCAAGATTGCCGCGCCCTTGCATGTCGAGGCGCCGGGCGGCGACACAGGGGCTATGGCCGGTATGGATCATATGAAAATGTAAGAAAGGCGGCCCTTTTGCAGGGCCGCCTTATCTTGAACTCCGATTGAAAAGGGGCGGCGTCATCCGCCCCTTTTTCGTGCCCGCCGGACGTATCAGCCAGAAGGATCAGTCGGGCTTTTTCGCGACGGCCACCATTGCCGGGCGCAACAGACGATCCTTGATCGTATAGCCATGCTGCAACACCTGCACCACGGTGCCGGGTTCGGCATCATGCGGCACTTCGATCATCGCCTGATGCTGATTGGGGTCGAGCGGCAGGCCTTGGGCGGCCACCTTCTGGACGCCATGCAGGCCAAAGACCTTGTCGAGTTCGCGCCCGGTGGCCTCGATGCCGGCAATCATTGCCTTCATCCGCTCGTCATCGCGCAATTCGGCCGGGATGCTGTCGAGCGCGCGTGACAGATTGTCGGCCACGCTCAAAATGTCGCGGGCAAAGCCGGTTGCAGCATAGGCGCGGGCATCCGTAACGTCCTTCTCAAGGCGGCGACGCACATTCTGCGTGTCGGCCTTGGCATATAGGACGTCGTTGCGGGCCGCTTCGAGCGCGTTTTCAAGCTCGGCAATACGGGCGTCTGCTGTGTCGATCACGCCTTCGGCGGCGGCGGTGGTGTCCTGCGTGGTGTCATCAGTCATAGTTCTAGAATTCCAGCTATCCGATCAGCTTGCCCAGACTCTGGGCAGTGAAATCAACCATGGGGACTAGGCGGGCATAATTCAACCGTGTTGGGCCGATTACTCCCACCACGCCGATCACGCGTCCGTCACGATCACGATACGGCGAGGCAATCACCGAAGAGCCAGAAAGCGCGAAAAGCCGGTTCTCCGCCCCGATAAATATGCGCGTGGAGTCCGCCTCCAGCGCGCG
>CAIOKP010000102.1 GCA_903858875.1 uncultured Sphingomonadales bacterium | reverse complement strand
GTCGCGCCGACTGGCGAGCTTGTCGAACATGGTGATACGCTTATCCGCGTGAAGGTCGATTGACATGCCCGCCATCAAGCGAATTTTCATCGCAAACCGCGGCGAAATAGCGGTTCGCATCATACGTACCTGCCGCGAGCTGGGCATCGAAACCGTCCTTGCCGTATCTCAGGCCGATAAGGACAGTCTTGGCGCCAAACTCGCGACCAGAGCGGTGCGGATCGGCCCGGCGCGCGCAACCGAAAGCTATCTGCTGGTTGGTGCGGTGGTCGAGGCTGCCAAGGCGACGGGCTGTGATGCGGTGCATCCCGGCTACGGCTTTCTGTCGGAAAACCGCGAGCTGGCAGAGGCGTGTCATGAGTATGGCCTGATTTTCATCGGGCCGAACCCCGACAATCTGGCCGCGGTCGGCGATAAATTGACCGCGCGCAGCCATGCCGAAGCTGCTGGCGTTCCGCTGGTTCCGGGCGGTTCTGTGGAAAATGTCGAGCAGGCCGAGCAACTCGCCTCCAAAATGGGCTTTCCGCTGCTGATCAAGGCGGTGTCGGGCGGTGGCGGCCGCGGAATGAAGCAGGTTCGCAAGATGGAGGAACTGGACGAGCAATTCTCGCTCGCCGTTTCCGAAGCTGCCGCCGCTTTTGGCGATGGGCGCGTGTATATGGAGCGCTTCGTCTCCGTGGGGCGCCATGTCGAAGTGCAGATCATCTCGGATGGCACCACGGTGCTTCACGCGGGCGAGCGGGATTGCTCGGTGCAGCGCCGGTATCAGAAGGTGGTCGAAGAGGCACCAGCCCCGAACCTTTCTAACGCCTTGCGCGCGGGTCTGCATGCATCGGCCATCCAGTTTGCAAAACATATCGGTTACCGCTCGCTCGGCACGGTGGAATTCCTCGTCGATGTCGAGCGCGAGGAGTTCTATTTCCTTGAAATGAATGCCCGCATTCAGGTCGAGCATCCTGTGACCGAAGCGATTTCCGGCCTCGATCTCGTTGCGCTCCAGATTTCCATCGCCGAGGGCAAGCCGCTTGGCATCGAACAGTCGGACATTCACCTCAAGGGGCACGCTATCGAATGCCGCCTGAATGCCGAAGATATCCATCATGATTTCCGCCCCGATCCGGGCCGCATCTCGCTGGCGTGGTTTCCCTCGCTCAATGGATTGCGCGTGGATACGCATTTGCAGCCCGGATCGATGATCCCGCCGCATTACGATTCGATGATCGCCAAGCTGATCACCTGGGGCGAAACGCGCGAGGCCGCCATCGACACGATGGGCGCAGCCTTGCGGGTCTGCTCGCTGGAAGGCGTCAAGACCAATGCCGCGCTCCACAAGGCCATCATGGCCGATCCCACGTTCCGGGTTGGTGGGGTGGATACCAATTACCTTGTCGGAATTTTGCCAGTTATCGCGGAAAACGGCAACGCCCAGAAGGATATGGCTTCATGAGCATTCAATTTATCGACACCACGGTGCGCGATGGCAACCAGAGCCTGTGGGGTGCCACCGGGCTCGACACCGCGCAAATGGTGCAGATTGCCCCCGTGATGGATCGCGTTGGTTTCAACGCCATCGATTTTTCCACGTCTACCCATATGGCGGTCGCGGCACGTTTCAAAAAGCAGGATCCGTGGGAACGCACGCGACTGATGCGCGAGGCCATGCCCAACACGCCCTTGTCTTTCCTGACGACGGGCATGCGCTTCATCTCGTGGGAAATCGCCAGCCACGAACTGATGGAATTCGCCTTCCGCCTGCTGGTCAAAAACGGCATCCGGCGCTTTGCGATCATGGATCCCATGAACAATGTGCCTGCCATGCTGGACATGGCAGCGCTGGCCCGCAAGGCTGGCGGCGAAGCGATTGTCGCGGCGCTGACCTTCACGCTCAGCCCCTTGCATGACGATGCCTATTTCGCCGATGCCACCCGCAAACTCGCGGGCTCGGGAAGTTTCGACCGGCTTTATCTGAAGGATCCGGGCGGCCTCGTCTCGCCAGAGCGCGCGATCACGCTCTTTCCGGCGCTCAAGGCGGCCGTCGGCGCGCTTCCGCTGGAGTTTCATTCGCATTCCACCATCGCGCTGGCGCAATTCTCTTACCTGGAGGCCGCGCAACGCGGCGCCGACACCCTGCATGTGGCTGCCTCGGCCGCCGCCAATGGCTCATCGCAACCGGCTGCCATCAGCACCTTGCGCAATTTGCGCGATCTTGGCCTGTCGGTGGACGTCGATGAAGAAGCGCTGGGCGAAATGGATGCCTATTTCACCGCGCTTGCCGGGGCAGAAGGCCTGCCGCTCGGCGTGCCGCAGGAATTTGATGGCAGCTATTTCCGCCACCAGATGCCGGGCGGCATGATGGGAACCCTGAAGCGCCAGCTCACAGAAACGCGGCGCCTGCATTTGCTGCCCAAGGTGCTGGAAGAGGTCGAGCGGGTCAGGGCCGATCTGGGCTATCCGATCATGGTTACGCCCTTTAGCCAGGTGGTGGCAACTCAGGCGCTGCTCAATGTCATTGATGGCGAGCCTTACAAGACCATCCCCGATGAGGTGATCCGCTATGTCATCGGCCGGTTTGGCGCGCCGACCATGCCGCTCAACCCCA
Source organism: uncultured Sphingomonadales bacterium (assembly GCA_903858875.1). Classification (GTDB taxonomy): domain Bacteria; phylum Pseudomonadota; class Alphaproteobacteria; order Sphingomonadales; family Sphingomonadaceae; genus Novosphingobium. The sequence continues at coordinate 2,547 of CAIOKP010000102.1, read as the reverse complement.
GTCTTGAAGACCGCGTAAGATCCCTGAGCCAAGCCAAGGAGCTTGAGAACGAGCCCGTGATGGCATCGCTCGATGAATTGCGCGCCAAGATCGGCAAGGGCTATTCGGACGAGGAATTTCTGCTGCGCGCTGTCATGCCCGCCGAACAGGTCGACGCCATGGTCGCGGCAGGCCCGGCCCCGCTATCCTATGATCCCAATGCCAGTCTCATGAAGGATCTCGTGCAGAAGCTGTCGGCGCAAAAGGATCTGAGCTTTGTGCGTATATCAAAGCCGGGCTTTCAGCTCGAACTGGGCAGGAATAGTTAAATGTCGAACAATCCTATCCGTGCCGCGATCTTTGATATCGATGGCACGCTGGCCATGATGGACAAGAAGACCGGCGCATACACCGCCCTGCCCGGCGCGATTGACGCGCTTGCCGCGTGTCGCGCCGCGGGCATGAAGGTGATCGCCTACACCAATGGCACCTTCTTTCCGCCAGCGCATTACTATCCTCGGCTGGCAGAGGTGGGACTGATCTTCGAGCCGAACCACATTCTCACGCCAGCGGTCGTGGCTGCGCATCATCTCAAGGAAACCGGCCACCGCCGCGTGATGGCGCTGGGGGTGGAGGGCACAACGGTGCCGCTGGTGGAGGCAGGCCTGGAGGTTGTGCCCCCCGAAGCAACCGATGAACCCGTTGACGCCGTGGTCGTTGGCTGGACGCGCCAGTTCGGACTGCCGGAGCTTGAAGCTCTCGTCGAGGCGGTGTGGAAGGGCGCCTTGCCCTACACCATGTCCGACGCGCCTTATTTCGCGGGGGCCAAGGGGCGCATTCTGGGCGTTTCGGGCGCGGTCAGCGCCATGATCGCCCAGACAACCGATGTGACCCCCGTGGTGTTGGGTAAGCCATCGACCTTGGGGATGGATATGATCGCAGCCTTCACCGGCCATGCTTGCGCCGAAATGCTGGTGATCGGCGACGATCCCACCCTGGAAATCCGGATGGCCCGCAAGGCTGGCGCCCATGCTGTGGGCGTAACGACCGGACTTTACGACCATCACGCCTTTATGCACGTGCCGAGCGAGGAAAGGGCCCATCTCGTTCTGGACACTCTGGAAGCCTTTAGCGCGCAAGCCTGGTTCAACATGCCCCAAGGAGCCGATTGATGATTGAGGAAGGTCAGCTTCTCTGGGAAGCCTCTACGCAGCGCCGTGCAGCGTCTAATATCAGTCGCTTTATCGCATGGCTGGAGCCGCGCGGTCACAAGTTCAGCGGTTATGATGAGCTGTGGCAGTGGTCGGTGGATGATCTTGAGGGGTTCTGGGCGGCCATCTGGGACTATTTCGAGATCCAAGCGGATGGCACCTTGGAGGCCGTCCTCACCGATGATCCCATGCCCCGCACCCGTTGGTTCACCGGAACCCGGCTGAACTATGCCGAACATGTGCTGCGGCATGAATTCACGGGTGATCCGGCAAGGGACATGCTGCGCCACGCTTCGGAACTGCGCGCGCTGACCGCGATGAGCTGGGGCGAAGTGGCCGGATCGGTTCGCAAGCTGGCGACCAAAATGCGCGAGCTGGGGCTTGGCAAGGGCGATCGCGTGGTTGCCTATATGCCCAACATCCCTGAAACCGTGATCGCGATGCTGGCCACCACGGCGATTGGCGCCATCTGGTCTTCCGCCGCGCCCGAATTCGGCGCGCAGACGGTAATTGACAGGTTTGGCCAGATCGAGCCCAAGCTGGTGTTTGCCGCCAATGGCTACCGCTATGCGGGCAAGGATTTTGACCGTATCGCCGATCTGGAAAAGATCGTCAGCGCGCTGCCAAGCGCCAGCCATATCGTGATGCTCGATTACCTCCCCACCGCCGGAAAGGCGCCCCGCTTTGCGGGAGCGGTGCACACTTGGCAGGACATGCTGGCCGGGCCTGATATCGCGCCCGATGCTTTTGCGTTTGAGCGCGTGACCTCCGACCATCCGCTGTGGATTCTGTTCTCTTCGGGCACCACCGGCCTGCCCAAGCCGATTGTGCATGGCCATCATGGCATTGTGGTCGAGCATTACAAATCGGCCGCTTTTCACTTTGAACTGGGCGAGGGTGATCCGCTGTTCTTCTACTCCACAACGGGGTGGATGGTGTGGAACACGCTGATGTGGGGGCCGCTGATGAATGGCGTGGCGGTGCTGTATGACGGGCATCCGAGTTTCCCCGATAGTCGCCTGTTGTGGCAAATCGGCGATGCCTCTGGCGCTGCGGTCCTCGCGGTCAATCCAACCATCATGCAGATCATGCGGAGCCAAGGCGTGGTGCCGCGTGACGAGTTCGCTTTCGAAAAGCTTCAGACCGTGTTGCTTGTCGGATCGCCCGCCATGCCCGAGGCTTTTGCCTGGGTTTATGAGGCGGTCAAGGATGATCTTTGGGTCGGCTCGCAATCGGGCGGCACGGAATTCTGCTCCGGCATTCTGGCTGGCTCAGTGCTGCTGCCCGTCCGCGCGGGCGATCGCCCTGATTCAACCAGCGAAACTACGAGAGAGAGATCCCCGCGTGAAGCAGCGGC
>CAIOKP010000101.1 GCA_903858875.1 uncultured Sphingomonadales bacterium | reverse complement strand
CCACCCAATGAATACGCTTTACGACGATCTTAGAGCATCGTTGCACAGCATCTGGCATCGCCGCTGGCTCGCGCTGGCGGTGGCTTGGGTGGTCTGTGTGCTCGGCTGGCTTGGTGTCACGATGGTGCCAAACAGTTATGAATCACGCGCCCGAATTTTTGTGCAACTGTACGATCCGCTGGCCACCCAGGTCGGCATTGGCGATGCGGACCGCAAGGCCTCGATCGACAAGGTCCGCGATTCGCTGACCGGTACGCTCAACCTTGAAAAGGTGATCCGTTCAACCCGTCTGGGCGAAACGATCACCACGCGCAAACAGATGGACAGCGCCGTTGCCGGCCTCGGCAAGGCAATCAAGATCACCAGCGAACAGGACAATCTGTTCACGATCACCGCCCGGTCCAGCTCGATGGGCCTGTCGGATGGTGAAAACGCCAAGCTGTCGCGCGATATCACGCAAAAGATGATCGATATCTTCCGCGATGAAAACCAGAACGGCGGGCAGGGCGAAATGAAGCAGACGCTTCAGTTCCTCGACCAGCAGCTGGCCAATCGTCAGGGTGAATTGCAGGCCGCCGAACAGCGCCGCCTCGCGTTTGAATCCCAGCATCCTGAAATGGCGCAAGGCGGCACGTCGCTGATCCAGCGTCTGGAACAGGGTCGCGCCTCGCTGCGTGGTCTGGATGCCGATATTGCGGCGGCGCAAGGGTCGCTGGCGGCGATCAATGCCCAAGTCGCAGGCACACCGCAAACCGTCGCGGTGACCGGCCCAACCGGTGGTCTTCGTGGGCAGCTGGCCCAGATCCAGTCGGATCTGGCGATGATGCGGGCACGTGGCCTGACGGAAAATCACCCCGATGTGATCGCCGCACGCAATCAGATCGTGGCATTGCGTCAACAGGTCAAATCAGAAGGTAATCCGGCGATGGGCGCCGGTGCGCCAAACCCGGCCTATAGCTCGCTCGATTCGATCCGTTCGGAACGTCAGGCCAATCTGCAAGCCTTGCAGGCCCGGCGCGCCGCGACCGAAACCGAGGTCAACCAGATCACGTCGCAGCAGTTGACCAACCCCGAGCTGGTCCAAGAGGCCCAGAACATCAGCCGCGACTATGACGTGCTGAAGTCGCAGTACGACAAGATGCTGACCGATCGCGAAAATCTGCGCCTGCGTGGCCAGGTTGTCAGCGCTCACGGCACCGCCAAGGTCGATGTGCTCGACCCGCCGGTTCTGCCGCGGTCGCCGATTGCCCCGAACCGTCCGCTGTTGCTGCTGATGGTCCTGGTCGGCGGTGTGGTTGCCGGTGTCGGCGTCGCGTTTGCCGCTGGTGAAATGCAGTCGACTTTTGCCTCGACCAGCAAGCTCGAACGGACCGTTGGTCTGCCCGTGCTGGGTGCCATTTCGCAGTCGCTGACCGCCGAAGGCAAGGCCGACAAATCGCGCAAGGTGCGCAACTTCTATGCCGCATCGGTGGCGCTGGGCGGTTTGTTTGCCCTGCTGCTGGCAATGGAATTCATCCAGCGCGGCACGATCGCGTGAGGAGGCTGACATGAACGAACCACTCAAGAACCCAATGCCGCAGCAGCCAATGTCGCAGCCCGAAGCTTCGCACAGCTCGCTGATCCAGCGCGCCATGCACGCCTTCGATCGCGGTCAGTTTGTGCCGCCATCGTCGCCCGTCGACATGCTGTCGTCGACGTTGAACCCAGCGTCGCTCAACCCTGCAGCGGGGACTTACGCGCCGCCCTACGCGGCCCAGCCGGTCTATGCGCCACAATATGCGCCCCAGGCGGCTCCGCAGGGTTACGCTCCGCCACCACAGGCCTATGGTGACATGCCGCAGTATGCCGCGCCACAGGGCTATGCCCCGCAGCCGCAGTATGCCCCGGCTCAACCGGCGCACCAATCCTTCCACCGGATCAACCATCAGCGGTTGATGCAGGAAGGTTTCATCACCCCCGGCAGCGGGCCCAGCGCCCAGCTGGAGGAGTTCCGCATCGTCAAGCGCCAGTTGCTGGAACAGGGCGAAGACCTGCGCCGTCAGGGCGCCGGGGTTGCAGCTCAGTGCATCGTGGTGACCTCGGCCCATGCCGAGGAAGGCAAGACGTTCTGTGCCATCAATCTGGCGATGTCGATTGCGGCGGAAAAGGACAATGATGTCGTGCTGGTCGACCTCGACATGGCGCGCTTCTCGGTCTTGACGACGCTTGGCCTGCCTAACGGTCCTGGCCTGGTCGATGCCATCGCCGATCCGCGCCTTGATGTGCGCGATTGTGTGGTGACCACCGACGTTCCGGGCCTGTCGGTCCTGTCGGGCGGTCGCCCCAGCAATTCCGATGCGGAATACCTCGCCTCGGCGCGGGCCCGCTTGGTGTTGGAGCAATTGGTCGAAGGCAAGCCCAACCGCATCGTCCTGTTCGACACGCCGCCGGTTCTGGCCGCCTCATTGGCGGGCGAAGTGGCCAAGCTGTCAGGTCAGGCCGTGCTGGTCGTGATGGCGGACAAGACCTCGGGCAGCGCTGTTCAGGATGCCGCGGGCCTGCTGGCCGGCTGCCCCAACGTCCAGGCGCTGCTGAATGGCGTGCAATACAGCCTTAGCGGTCGTCGCTTTGGTTCCTACCACAACTATCGCGGGTGATTATCATGCGGGCGATACCTCGTCAGATTTCGGTGCTGGCCCTTGGGGTGGCACTGGCCGGGTCGCTGGTCCTGTCGCACGGCGCGGCGGCCCAGTCCCGAACCTCGCCGAACCAGTCCACAGGCCTGGGCAATGCGGGTGTCTACGACGGCATCGCCCCTGATAGCTCGAACCGTCATCCCCTGTCGCCGTCGGCGACAGGGGATGACGGTTCGGCCCGCGATGTTACCGGACAATTGCAGCTGACCGTCGCCAATCCCTATGCGACGTTCAACTATGATTCCGACGTTACCTTTACACAGGGCGACGGCACACAACAGTCCGCGATGCGCCGTGAAACGCCCGCCGACCGCGCTGGTCGTTATTATGGTTCGACCTTCAGCGGCGGTGATCTGAGTTCGGCGGCCTATTCCGACGATCAATACAGTTCCAGCCGTGGCAAGACCACCATGAAGGCCAACCGCCTCGGTGTGTTCGATCAAGGCAGCGCTGACAAGCGCACGATTTCGATCAAGCCGTATATTGAAGCGGGGCAGGTCGTGGAGGGCTATCTATCGCCCAGCAGCGAGCCTGTGACCTATTCGGTACTGGCCGTGGGTGCCGACGCCACGATCAATGGCCGCAATAATCAGGGTGTCATTTCGGCGCGCTATGAACGGCGCATCGGATGGACGCAAAAGGACGATGGTAGCGGCGTGACGGGTATCGCCCGCCTGTCGACCTCGATTGTGCCCGATGCCGTGCGTATGGACTACGGCGCCTATGCCAACCGCACCTATGTCACAGCGTCTGGGGCGGCGCTCGGCACTGGCTCGGTTGGTAGCGACGCGTTGACGCAGGTCTATGCCGTTTATGCCGGTCCCACCGTGACGGCACAGCACGGCGATGTCGCCTTTACCGGCCATTACCATGTGGGCTATACCCATGTTGGCTCCACCGCGACTGCGACCACCACGGGCGTGCCGTCGGTGGCGACGAGCACGCTGGACCATTCCACGGTACAGGATGCCAAGATCGCTGCGGGCACGCGGGCGGGCGAAGCATTGCCGATTGGGCTCGGGGTCGATGCCGGCCTCTATGAGGAAGACGTTTCGAACCTCGCCCAGCGGGTCAATGACAAACATGTGCGCGGCGAAGTCACCATTCCGGTGGCAGATGCCGTCTCATTGGTTGGCGGCGTCGGCTATGAACATGTTCAGGTGTCGAGCCATAATGCCGTGGTCGATAGCACGGGCGCACCGGTGATCGACGCCAATGGGCGGATGATCACCGACTATGGCACGCCGCGTTACATCGCCTTTGATTCCGAAGGATTGATCTGGGATGCCGGCGTCGTCTGGCGCCCCAGCCGTCGGACCAATTTCGAGCTGCACGTTGGTCGCCGTTATGGCGAGACAGGGGCCTATGGCTTCTTCAACTATCAGCCCAACGACCGTTCGAGCTTTAACGTCGTGCTGTACGATGGCGTGACCGGCTTTGGCGGCGCGTTGACCAACTCGCTGTTCAACCTGCCGACCCAGTTCAGCACGGTGCGCGACGCGATCACCGGCAATCTGTCCAGTTGCGTATCATCGATGTCGGCGGGCAATTGCCTGGCCAGCGCCACAGGTTCGGTCAATTCGACGATTTATCGGGGTCGCGGCGTCTCGGCGGGCTATTCGCTCGAACTGGGCCGGGTGCGGACGGGCTTTGGCTTTGGCTATGATCGCCGCCAATACGTGACCGCGCAGGAAACCGTGCTGGCCAGCGTCAATGGCAAGGTCGACCAATATTACTGGCTGGCCGCTTTCCTCGGCTATCAGCTCACGCCGCATTCGACCTTCGAGACGACGCTCGACGCTTACAAATACCAAAGCGGATTGAGTTCGACTGGCGATCTGAACGCGGTACGCGCAGTTGGCTTGTACCAATATTACCTGTCGCGTCACCTGACGGCGAGTGCTTCGCTGGCCATCGATGGCATCACCCGTCAGGCGCTCGACGATTTGTGGAGCGCGGCCGGCTCGGTCGGTATGCGGTATACGTTCTGATCCCGCCGGGAGAATACGAGATGTTTGATAATTTCTACGGTTTCCACGGGCGGCCCTTTCAGCTTACGCCGGATCCTGCGTTCTTTTTCGAAAGCCTGACGCACCGCAAGGCGCTGTCGTATCTGGGCTATGGCCTGGCGCAGGGGGAGGGCTTTATCGTCATCACCGGCGAGGTAGGGGCGGGTAAATCCACGCTGGTCGCGCATCTGATGGCGACGATCGACCGGCAAAGGTTGACCGCGGCGCAGATCGTCACCAGCAAGCTGGATGGCGCGGAACTGGTGCAGATCGTGGCGCAGGCGTTTGGCCTGCCCGCAGGGGCGCACGACAAGGTCGCCGCGCTGGGCGCGATCGAGGCGTTTTTGCATGAGGAAGCGCGGGCCGGGCGGCGGTGCCTGCTGGTCGTCGATGAATCGCAGAACCTGTCGGTTGGCGCGCTCGAAGAATTGCGGATGCTGTCGAATTTTCAATTGGGCAATCATCCGTTGCTCCAGATCTTGTTGCTGGGTCAGCCTGAATTTCGCACCAATTTACAAGGCCATGCGCAGTTGGAACAATTGCGCCAGCGGGTGATCGCCGCGCATCACCTCGAAGCGATGGAACCGGGCGAGGTTGAACCTTACGTCATGCACCGGCTGAAGCTGGTCGGGTGGAATGGCAACCCGGCGTTTGAACCGCGGGTGTTCGCCGAACTGTATACCGCGACCGCCGGTGTGCCGCGCCGGATCAACCAGATCGTCAACCGGATGCTGATCCTTGGTGCGGTGGAACAGCGTACCCGGATCGACGGCGTGATGTTGGCGCAGGTATTGTCCGAATTGACCGCCGATGGCGGGTTGCAACTGGCCGCACCGGTGGAGTCTGGGGAAGCTGCCTTGGCGCCGGCGTTACAACGTGTGGCCCAACAGGCTGAATCTCCACCGCAGGTTCCGCCGGCCACAGCTGTCGGCCTTGGCCAGATCGAGGCCGCTTTGGCCCAGCGCGATGCCCAGATTGCCGAGTTGCAACAGGCAGTGATCGAACTGGCCAATCAGGGTGATGTCGCGCTGGAACAGGCGGACCCCGCGCATCACACGGCGATCGAGGCCCTGCAGGACCGGCTGGCCAACCTGGAGAGCCGGTTGATCGAGCAGGACCGCACGATCCGCCACACGTTGACGATGATGATCGAATGGATCGAGCGGGATGAGGCACAACGCGCCGCCGCTTGATCCGCTACACCTGACACTAGGAGGAACCGCCATGGTGGCAGAAATGCCTTTGGTGAAGGCCGGCCTCATCAATGGCTTATCGGTCGATGTTGAAGATTGGTTTCAGGTCGGTGCCTTTGAACGCGTGATCGACCGGGCTGATTGGGACGGCTTGGCGGTTCGGGTCGATCGCAATACCAATCATCTGCTCGACCTGTTTGCCGAGGTCGGGGTGAAGGGGACTTTCTTCACGCTTGGCTGGGTGGCGGTGCGCCATCCGGCACTGATGCGGCGCATCGTGGCCGAAGGGCATGAACTGGCCAGCCACGGCTGGGACCATGCCCGCGTGTTCACGATGGATGCGCGCGGATTTGCCGAAGATCTCGCCAAATCCCGCGCCGCGTTGGAAGATGCCAGCGGCACCCGCGTGATCGGCTATCGCGCGCCGAGCTTTTCCATCGACCAACGCACGCCTTGGGCCCATGAAGTGCTGGCCGAACAAGCCTATGCCTATTCGTCGAGCGTCGCGCCGATTGCGCATGACCATTATGGCTGGCGCGCCGCGCCGCGTTTCGCCTTTCACCCGGTGACGGGTAGCGATTTGGTCGAAATCCCTGTCACCACGGTCGAATTGGGGCCACGACGCATGGCGGCGGGCGGCGGCGGCTTCTTTCGCGTGTTGCCCTATGCGTTCAGCCATTGGGCGATGCGGCGGGTCAACCGCCACGACGAACGCCCGGTGGTGTTCTATTTCCACCCCTGGGAAATCGACAGCGATCAGCCGCGTGTTGCGCACGCCTCGCTGCGATCGCGCCTACGTCATTATACAAATATTGACGTCATGGAGGCTAAGCTCCGCCGCATGATACGCGAATTTGAGTGGGGTCGTATGGATCATCTGGCACAGAATGAAGCGCTGCGCGCCGTCAAGGTGCCGGAATGAACGCGCCGTGCCGCATTGCTCTGGATGTACAGGTGCGATTGGCCGCACTCGGCGATCCGGATGAGGCGCGGGCGATTGAACGCTTTGTCGCCGTACATCCCGACAGCACGCCGTTTCACCGCCCGACATGGCTGCGCGGCGTGGCCAAGGGCACTGGCAATGGCGCGCAGGCACTGGTGCTGGAACGCTGCGGCGTGATCGAGGCTTATCTACCGCTGACGCAGGTGCATTCGCCGATCTTTGGCCGGGTGTTGGCCTCGTCGGGCTTTGCGGTGGGCGGCGGTGTGCTGGCGGCCGATGGCGTCGATCCCGCGCCGATGTTTACCGCGGTCGAAGAACTGGCGCTGCGCCAATCCAGTCCGAATGTTGAACTGCGCGGTGGGCTGTTGCCAGAGGCGCGCGAAGGGTGGATCATCAAGACCCAATCGCATTGCGGCTTCATCCGCCCGCTGGCCGCCGATGATGCGGCGGAATTGACCGCCATCCCGCGCAAGCAACGTGCCGAAGTGCGTAAGAGCTTGGCCAGTGACCTGACTGTCGAAATCGGCACGGGGCCAAGTGATCGCGCCGCGCATTATGCGGTCTATGCGGCCAGTGTGCATAATCTGGGCACGCCGGTCTTCCCGCGCGCGCTGTTCGATGCGGTGCTGGATCGTTTTGGCGATGATGCCGATATTTTGACTATGCGTCACGATGGGCTGCCGGTGGCCAGCGTGCTGTCGCTGTACCATCGCGGCGCGGTCATGCCCTATTGGGGGGGCGGCACGTGGGACGCGCGGCGGTTGCGCGCGAATGACCGGATGTATTATGAACTGATGCTTCACGCGCGGCGGCGGGGGGCCAGCCATTTCGATTTCGGCCGGTCCAAGACCAATAGCGGCCCCTATGATTTCAAACGCAACTGGGGCTTTGTGCCGGCGCCGCTGTCCTATGGTGTGTGGACTGCGCCGGGCGCGCCCAAACGCGACGCCGATCCGACCAGTACCACCCATTCGCGCCGCATCGACCTGTGGAAGAAATTGCCATTGCCGGTCGCCAATCTGATCGGCCCGTGGATCGCCCGGGGGCTGGGATGAGCGCGGAAATCCTGTTTCTGGCACACCGCATTCCGTTTCCGCCCAACCGAGGGGACAAGATCCGGTCGCACCATATCCTGCGTCGTCTGGCGCGGATCGCGCCGGTGCATGTCGGCTGTTTTGCCGATGATGACGCCGATCTGGCAGAGGAGGTCGAACTGGCCTCGCTGTGCCGGTCCTATCGGTTGATGCGGCGGACAAAGCCGCTGGTGTTGGCCGGATTGCAGGCGGTGTGGGCCGGTTGCCCAATCAGTGTTACGGCGTTCGACGATGGCAGCATGGCCGCCTATGTGCGCGAAGTGCTGGCGGCTGGGCGGATCGGCACGATTTATGTGTTTTCCAGCCAGATGGGCCAATATGTGCCCGACGATTTCGCGGGCCGCGTGATCATGGATTTCGTCGATGTGGATTCGGCAAAATTCGACGCCTATGGCGTGCGCCAGCGTGGGCCGATGGGCTGGATCAACGCTCGCGAGGGGCGGCTGTTACGGGCCGAGGAAGCGCGGCTTGCCGCCCGCGCCGATGTCAGCCTGTTGATCAGCCATATGGAAGCCGAATTGTTTCGATCACGCCTGACGCCTGCCGAATTGGCGCGCGCGCGGGTAAAAGTGCTGGGCAATGGCATTGATTCCGATTTTTTCGATCCCGCGCTGGTTAGTGCGGAGGCCCAGATGCAAGAGCAGTCCGGCCCGCGCCTGATCTTTACCGGCCAGATGGATTATCCGCCGAATATCGCGGCGGTCGAACGGGTGGCAAAACACATCCTGCCGCTGGTGCGCGACAAGGTGCCGGGGGCCAGTTTCCATATCGTCGGGCGCAATCCGTCCGATGCGGTGACGGCATTGGGTGCCGCGGCCGGGGTGCATGTTTGGGGCCGGGTGGAGGATATCCGGCCGTGGCTAAAGGCGTCGGATATGGCGCTGGTGCCGCTCGATATCGCGCGCGGGGTACAGAACAAGGTGCTCGAAGCGATGGCGATGGAATTACCGGTCGTTCTGACCGGTGCGGCGGCGACCGGGATCAACGCCTTGGCCAACCACCATTTCGCAGTGGCGGATAGCGATGCGGGGCTTGCGGCGTTGGTTGTCGAACTGGCCGGCAATCCGCAAGGTGCAAAGATCATGGGGCAGGATGCCCGGCGTTTAGTGGTCAAAAAACAAAGCTGGCAGAGTGCTTTGGATCCACTAGTTGCAATGATGGGTGAAGATCCTCGTCCGTGGCGCGATGCGGCCTGAAGGCGGTGCCGGGGTGCTTGCCCGCCCGATCACCGCTGTGCCACAGGACTGGCGGGCAGGGCTTATCCGGCTGGCCGCGGTCTGGCTGGGGCTGATCGCGCTGTTCTGGCCCGACTGGCGCGCGATGGCACATCAGTGGTGGGATAGCTCGACCTATAATCACATCCTGATGGTGCCGGCGATCCTTGGCTGGCTGGTGGCGCAACGCTTGGCCGATCTGTTGCGGGTGCGGGTACAGGTGTGGGCGCCGGGCTTGGCGTTGATGGCGGGGGCGGTATTGCTATGGGCGCTGGGCGCGCTGGCGAGTTTTGCCCAGATCACGCAGGCCGGCGCGGTGGCGATGTTGATGGCCAGCGTGCCGCTACTATTGGGGCCTCGCGTGGCGACGGCATTGGCCTTTCCGCTGTTATATATGGTATTTCTCGTGCCGTTTGGCGACGATGTGATCCCGCTGTTGCAGACGATCACGGCCAAGCTGACCGTGGTGCTGGTTCGGTTGAGCGCGATCCGGGCGCAGATCGACGGGGTGTTCATCAACACGCCTGCCGGCCTGTTTGAGGTCGCGGAGGCCTGTTCCGGCGTAAAGTTCCTCGTCGCGATGGTTGCATTTGGCGCGCTGGCAGCCAATGTCTGTTTTATCGACTGGCGGCGGCGGGTGGCGTTCATGGCGCTATGCGTCGTGGTGCCGGTGCTGGCCAATGGTGTGCGGGCGTGGGGCACGGTCTATGTCGCGCAATTCTATGGCCGCGAGGTTGCGGGCGGCGTCGATCACATCATCTATGGCTGGATATTTTTCGCGCTGGTAATCGCGGCGATTATCGGGGTGGGCTGGCGGTTTTTCGACCGGCCAGCGGGGCAGCCGATGATCGACGTTGCCGCGATGGATGCCGCGCCTTGGTTGCATCGTATTGCCGGGCGATCCATCGCCCCGGCCAAGGCGCTCGGCGGCGTCGCGGCGATGGTGTTGGCGGCGCAAGGCTGGGCGATGGCGGCGGATCGGCTGGTGGCGCCGATGCCAGAGCGGATCGATTTACCGCAGGTCGCCGGATGGCAGCGCAAGCCATACACCCCGCGCCAATGGTGGGAGCCGCGCGCCGGCGGGGCGGATCATCGCCTGCTGGGCCGCTATGCCGATGGGGATGGCCATGTGGTTGATGTGTTTTACGCGCTCTATGCCGCGCAAGGACCAGGCAAAAAAGCCGGTGGCTTTGGCGAGGGCGCATTGAGGCCAGACACCGGCTGGGCTTGGCAGGCGTCGGGGCCGGTTGTGCCCGATGCGAAAAGCGACCGTCTGTTGGCCGGCGGCCCGACCGAACGGTTGACGCAGACCAGCTATCGTACCGGCGATCTGGTAACGGGCAGCAATCTGGCGCTAAAGCTGGCGAATATTGAGGATCGGGTGGTTTTACGGCGGCGCCCGACGATGATGTTGATCCTGTCCACCGAAGGCGGGAGCACACCGGCGGCGCAGTCCATCGCGGCGTTTCGCACCAGCATCGGGCCGATTGGCAGCTGGATGGATCGTATCGCAAAGCTCGATTAAGCGACCACCGGCAAGAAAATACCTGCCCTGGTGCAGGATTGGGGATTTGAATTATGTGCGGATTTGCCGGGATATTCCACCTTAACACTGCCAAACCGGTTGATCCGGAGCGGGTGGAACGGATGTGCGATGCTATTGCCCATCGCGGGCCGGATGGCTTTGGCGTGTGGACCGCGCCCGGCATCGGCATGGGCCACCGCCGCCTGTCGATCATCGACATCGCGGGCAGCCCTCAGCCGATGGCCAGCACCGATGGCCGCGCCATGCTGTTGTTCAACGGCGAGATCTATAACTACCGCGAATTGCGCAGCCAACTGGCGGCAGAAGGCGCAAATTTCCACACCGATGGCGATAGCGAGGTGATCCTGGCCGCCTATCAGCGCTGGGGCGTCGATTGTGTCGAGCGATTGTCGGGCATGTTCGCCTTTGCCATCTATGATCTGGAACGCCGCTCGCTGTTGCTGGCCCGGGACAGGCTGGGGGTGAAACCGCTATTCATGGCCGAGATGTCAGATGGAAGTTTGATTTTTGGTTCTGAATTGAAAGCTTTGCTGGCGCATCCTCTGTTGCGGCGTGAGATCGATCCGCTGGCCATCGAGGATTATTTGACGTGGGGCTATGTGCCCGATCACCGCTCGATCCTAAAGGGGGTCGAGAAATTGGCGGCCGGGCACCTGTTGCTGTTGCAGCAGGGCGCGCCGCGTCCCGCCGCTCGACAGTGGTGGGATGTGTCCTTCGCCGAACGTCGCAAGGGTACCGCGGCGGATCTGGGCGCCGAACTGGTCCACCTGCTGCGCGATGCCGTCACCAGCCGGATGGTGGCCGATGTGCCGCTGGGCGCGTTTTTGTCGGGCGGGGTGGATAGTTCCTCGGTTGTCGCGCTGATGGCGGAGGCGAGCAGTCAGCCGGTCAAGACCTGCTCGATCGGCTTTGACGTCAAGGCGCTGGATGAGAGCAATTACGCCCGCCAGATCGCCGAGCAATTCCACACCGATCACCAAAGCCGCACCGTATCGCCCAATGATTTCGAGGCGATCGACCCGCTGGCCGCGATGTTTGACGAACCCTTTGCCGATGCCAGCGCCTTGCCGACATGGCGCGTGTGCCAATTGGCCCGCGAGACGGTGACGGTGGCGCTATCGGGCGATGGTGCGGATGAGGCCTTTGCCGGATACCGCCGCCATGTGTTTCAGCATGGCGAGGACCGGGTGCGCGCGATGATCCCCGATGGCCTGCGTTCCGGGGTGTTTGGGACGTTGGGGCGGTTGTATCCCAAAGCCGATTGGGCGCCGCGCCCGTTGCGCGCCAAAACGACGTTGCTGAACCTCGCGCGGTCGAGCGAGGAGGCCTATTGCGATGCGGTCAGCGTCACCGGGCCGGATTTGCGCGACCGCCTGTTTACCGACGCCTACCGCCGGGAGCGGGGCGATTATCGCGGTGAGCGGCCGTTTCTCGACTGCATGGCCAAGGCGCCGGCGCGATCCGGGCTGGACCGGGCGCAATATGCCGATCTCAAATTCTGGCTGCCGGGCGATATTCTGACCAAGGTCGATCGCGCCAGCATGGCCGTCAGCCTGGAGGCGCGCGAGCCTTTGCTCGACCACCGGTTGATCGAATTTGCCGCGACTTTGCCCGAAAGTATGCGGGTGCGTGGTGGGCAGGGTAAGTGGCTGTTGAAGGAAACGATGCGCCGCTATCTGCCCGAGGATATCCTGTTCCGCCCCAAGCAGGGCTTTGTCACCCCCATCGCGCAGTGGTTTCGCGGGCCATTGGCAGGCGCGGCGCGGGGCATTGCCGATCGCGGTGCGATTGGCCGGACCGGCTGGTTCGATGCCGCCGCGCTGTCACAGATCGCCGAGGCGCATATTGCCGGGGTGTCGGATCATTCGCGTCTGCTGTGGCAATTGCTGATGCTAGACAAATCGCTGACGCATTTGGGGTTGGCATAGCGCATTCAGAATGCAGGCTGATCGCCCCAAACTGGATGTAAATGCCGTGAAGCGGCTTTGCTAACCGAGGCTTGGCAGGCCTACACACTGATCGAGATGTGACGTCGGACCCGATCTGCCGACGATCATGTTGGCGATCAGGAGTGCATAATGGATCGGCAGATGGGTGATCAGTCGGCGGTTTTACCGGCGAAAAAGGCTGGGCGCGCGGCGCAGGCTCGGCATCATTTGGCGCAGCGGTTGGCGGTGCCCGAAGCGTTGCTCAACCTTGCGGAAATCGATGTGCTGTATGATGAGCAAACCGCCGCATTGTGGAGCTTTATGCGGCCGGCCGGACGGCCGAGTTTTAGCAATAGCATGCTGGGTGATTTTGAGGCCTGGCAGGACCTGATCGCCGGCCATTTCGGCCCTGGACGCGTGCCACTGCGGTACCTGATTCTGGGCAGCCGGACGCAGGGGGTATTCTGTTTCGGCGGCGACCTCGAACTGTTTCAGGCGTTGATCCGGGCCGGGGATCGCGATGGTTTGGCGGCTTATGGCTATCGCTGTGTGGGCATATTGCATCGCAATATGCTGGCGCTGGGCCTGCCGATGTTGACGGTCGGGGTGGTGCAGGGGCAGGCGCTGGGTGGCGGGTTTGAGGCATTGCTGTCGTTTGACCACATCATCGCGGAAAAGGGCGCGAGCTTTGGCCTGCCCGAGGTGATGTTCGGCCTGTTTCCGGGCATGGGCGCACATGCCATGCTGTCGCGCCGGTTGGGCACGGCGCTGGCTGACCGTATGATCCTGTCGAACCGCAATTATGGCGCGGAGGAAATGTATGAAATGGGCATTGTCGCCCAACTGGCCGAACCTGGGCAGGGGATCGCGGTCGCCCAAGATTTTGTCGCTAAATCCCGTCGACGGCATGGCGGGCTGGTCGCTGCGAAGCAGGCGATGCGGCGGGTGGCGCCGCTCGATTTGGCCGAATTGCGCGATATTGTCGATTTATGGGCCGATGCGGCGCTGCACTTGACCGAAAACGACCTGCGGTTGATGTCACGCCTCGCAAGCGTACAATTGCGCAATTACAGCGCGGCGGCATGAGGGTTAGTCGCGGGGTGGCGCCTCGACGTAGCGCCGCTCGCCAGTCTGCGGGTTGAACCAGACGCGCAGCCAGCGCCCGCTTTCGTCGTCGCGGAATATTTCATCGGTGGGCTGCCAACCGGCCGCGCTGGATGGCGCGTCAGCGGCGGGGCGACGGTATCGCCCCTCGATCAATAGCGATAGTAGGATCAGCCCGCCCAATACCAACGCGCCAGGCGCCGGAGCTGCGCCAAATACCTAGCCCAGCGCGCCCGCGCCCAGCAACGCCACGCCCAAAACGCCGATGCCAGTGCGGGTCGCGGGTGTCATGCCGGCGTGATCTTTACCGCGGTGCCATAGGCGACAACCTCGTTCATTGTCTGGCCCAATTCGCCTGAATCAAACCGCATCATGATGACCGCATCCGCGCCCATCGCCGCCGCATTCGCCACCAGCCGGTCGATCGCATGGCGGCGCGTGTCCTCGACCAGCGCCGAAAACTCCTTGATCTCGCCGCCAAAAATGGTGCGCAGGCCCGCCATGATATTGCCAGCAAGCCCCCGGCTGCGCACGACAACGCCGAACACTTGGCCGATCGTGGCGGTGATGCGGTATCCCGCTAGGTTTTCACTGGTGACAACAATCATCGCGACTGGCTCCCGAACAATCGGGGGAGTGTATCACGGCCACCGAGAAAGGTAAGAGGCGGCGCGCCTAGTCCTCGCCATGCCCCAGTGCGAGATAATCGCGGCTCTGCATTTCGGTCAGGCGGCTGATCGTGCGGTCGAATTCGAAACGGCCGCTTTCGTTGCCGCCGGTGCCGGCGTCATACAGGCCCTCGGGCGTCGCATCGGCGGTGACGAACAGCTTGACCTTGTTCTCATACAGCGCGTCGATCAAAGTGACGAAACGCGCCGTTTCATTCCGGGTATCGGGCCCCATTTGGGGAATGCCGACCAGAATGACCGTGT
>CAIOKP010000100.1 GCA_903858875.1 uncultured Sphingomonadales bacterium | reverse complement strand
TCGGCCCGTGCCGCCTTGCTGGCCCGCGAATGGCCGATGGGCGAAATCGCCCATTATATCCGGCTGGTCGAGGCGATTGAGGATGAGGCGTCCGAAAGCGCCCTCACCTATGTCCTGTCCGAAACGCAGGTGAAGGCGATCCTCGATCTGCGTCTGCATCGTTTGACAGCGCTGGGCCGCGACGAGATCGGCGATGAATTGCAGGGTCTGGCGACCGCAATTACCGAATATCTGTCGATTCTGGGCGACCGGGACAAGCTGTATGGTGTGATGCGCGACGAATTGGCGGTGGTGAAGGCCGCCTATGCCACGCCGCGCGTCAGCCAGATCACCGCCCCCGCTGACGGGATCGAGGACGAAGACCTGATCGAGCATGAAGACATGGTCGTCACGGTCACGCTGGACGGCTATATCAAGCGTACGCCGCTCTCGACGTTCCGCGCCCAGGCGCGCGGCGGCAAGGGCCGCGCCGGTATGGCGACCAAGCAGGAAGATGCCGTGGCGACGATGTTCGTTACCACGACGCATAATCCGGTGCTGTTCTTCTCGACCGCGGGCAAGGTCTACCGCCTCAAGGTCTGGCGCCTGCCCGAAGGTGGGCCAACGACGCGGGGGCGCCCGATCGTCAACCTGCTGCCCGCTCTCGACAAGGACGAGACGATTGCGACCGTGTTGCCCCTGCCCGAGGACGAGGCAGAATGGGGCAAGCTGTCGGTGGTGTTCGCCACCGCGAAGGGCAATGTCCGCCGCAACAATATGGATGCCTTTGCCAATATTCCCTCGAACGGCAAATTCGCGATGCGCTTTGAAGAAGGCGATGAGGATCGTCTGATTGGCGTCGACTTGCTGGAAGCGACCGACGACGTGTTGTTGGCAAGCCGTCAGGGCAAAGCGATCCGCTTTGCCGCCGATGAAGTGCGCGAATTCACCTCGCGCACTTCGACAGGTGTGCGCGGTATGGTGTTGAAGGGCGATGACGAGGTGATCTCGTTGTCGATCCTGCACCGCGTCGGCACGACTTCTGAAGAGCGCGAGGATTACCTGAGATTCGCGCCGTGGAAGGGCGAAAAGGAGGGCGAGCCCACCCTATCGCCCGAACGCATGGCCGAATTGGCCGAGCATGAGCAGTTCATCCTGACAGTTTGCGCCAACGGCTATGGCAAGATGTCGTCGGCCTATGAATATCGCCGCACCGGTCGCGGTGGTCAGGGTATCACCAACATCGACAATATCGCCCGCAATGGCGCGGTTGTCGCCAGCTTCCCCGCCACGCGGGGCGATCAATTGATGCTGGTGACCGATCAGGCCAAGTTGATCCGCCTGCCGCTCGAAAGCCTGCGGGTGATCGGGCGCGGTTCGGCAGGGGTTCGCCTGTTCAACGTCGCCAATGCCGAACAGGTTGTCTCCGCCGCCCGCCTTGCCGAAAGCGAGACCGAGGACGACAGCGGCGAGGACATCAGTGAGGCAACGCCGGACACCGGCGCCGAATGAGCGGGCATCCGGCCTACGCCTATAAGGTTCTGACCGCGCCCCAAATGGCGGAATTGCTCGATACGGGCCGTTTCGCCGGGGCGCCGGTCGACCTTGCTGACGGCTATATCCACTTGTCGGCCGAGGCCCAATTGGCCGGCACCATCGACAAGCATTTCGCCGGCCAAGCCGACCTGTTCATCGCCACCGTCGATCTGGCGGCGCTGGGCGATGCCGTGCGTTGGGAAGTGTCGCGCGGCGATGCGCTGTTCCCGCATATTTACGCCGAATTGCCGATGGCCGCGGTGATCGCGCATGGCCCCGTGGCGCGGCGCAGCGATGGCGGCGTCATTCTGCCCTGACATCTGGGCCTGACCGCTGGGCCTGACCGCTTGCTCCCGGACCATAACCGGGGCTAAGGCCGCGCCTATGACTTATGACGTTCACATTATCGGCGGCGGCCTCGCCGGATCAGAAGCAGCATGGCAATTGGCGCGGCGCGGATTTCGCGTGCGCCTATCCGAAATGCGCGGCGCCCCTGCGGACAAGGGCGGCGAGCGCAGCCCGGCGCACCAGACCGATGGTTTGGCCGAACTGGTCTGTTCCAATTCGCTGCGATCCGATGACGATACCGCCAACGCGGTCGGCCTCTTGCATTACGAAATGCGGCAATGCTCATCGCTGATCATGGCGGCGGCGGCCAAGGCGCGGGTACCCGCCGGCTCCGCGCTGGCGGTCGACCGCGATGTGTTTTCGGCGGAAATCGAGGCCGGATTGCTCTGCCAGCCTGGCCTGACTTTGGCGCGCGAACGGATCGATCACCTGCCCGAGGCGGGGCTGACCATTGTGGCGACGGGCCCGTTGACCGCAGCCGCGCTGGCCAGCAGCATCGGAACGGCGACGGGGGCCAACGCCCTGGCGTTTTTCGATGCGATTGCGCCGATCGTCTATCACGAATCGGTCAATATGGATGTCGCCTGGATGGCGTCCCGCTGGGACAAGGGCGAAACCAAGGATTACATAAATTGCCCGATGAACAAGGAGCAATACCTTGGTTTTCGCGAAGAATTGCTGGCAGGCGACAAGACGGTTTTCAAGGAATGGGAGGCCAACACCCCCTATTTTGATGGCTGTATGCCGGTTGAGGTGATGGCCGAACGTGGCGAGGACACCTTGCGCTATGGCCCGATGAAGCCGGTCGGGCTGGACGATCCCAAGACCGGGCGCTGGCCCTATGCGGTGGTGCAATTGCGGCAGGACAATGTGTTGGGCACGCTGTGGAACATGGTCGGGTTTCAGACCAAGCTGAAATACGCCGACCAACAGAGGGTTTTCCGGACCATTCCGGGGTTGGAAGAGGCCGAGTTTGCCCGATTCGGGGGGCTGCATCGCAACACTTTCCTCAATTCACCGACCTTGCTCGATCGGCAATTGCGGTTGAAATCGGCGCCGCATATCCGGTTTGCCGGGCAAATCACCGGCTGCGAGGGCTATATCGAAAGCGCCAGTGTCGGCATGTTGGCGGGACTGATGACGGCGGCGGAACTGGGCGGGCGCGATTGGGTGGCGCCGCCGCGCACGACGGCGCTGGGCGCATTGTTGGCCCATATCACCGGCGATGCCGAGGCCGAAAACTATCAGCCGATGAACATCAATTTTGGCCTGTTTCCGCCGATCATCACCGAAAAGAAGATCAAGAAGCCCGCTCGCAAGCTGGTCTATACCGAGCGTGCAAAGGGCGATCTCGCCCCATGGATCGCCAGCCTCGGCTAAACGGACGGGTCAATTGTCGTCATCGTCCTCCAACGGGCCGGGCTTGCCACCCCGGCCCTTGGCAGCCGGCGCGCCGCCCTTTGCACAGGCACATTGTGCCGCCTTTTCATGGGCGCGCTCGGCCTTTTTGGCATCCTGCATCCCATAATAGGCGTTGAGTTCTTCGCGGGTG
>CAIOKP010000099.1 GCA_903858875.1 uncultured Sphingomonadales bacterium | reverse complement strand
GCGATGTCGAACAACAGGTGGGCCGACACGGTAATCGCGCCCGGCGCTTCGACCGACACGGCGGCCATATGCTCCACCACTTGCAGGTCGAGGTCGGTCGCCATGACGCGCAACGTGCCGTCATTGCCCGCTTCGATCAGCACGTTGGACAGGATGGGGATAGTGTTGCGCCGCTCCACCACCGATTGCACGTGGCTCAGGCACCGCAACAGAGTGGCGCGTTCAATGGTGGCTTTCATGCGTCTTTCGATCCCGACCGGTTAGAGCCTCAAAGCAGTATGGTCGTTATAAAACGACCCGAAACAGCGGGAATGACCGGAATCAGCCGCCCGCTGCCAATTCGGACCACCTTCCTTAACGTAAGGGTCGCCCGCGACAAGCCGGAACCGACATATCGCCCGCCTTTCTGGGGATAAATCCGGTGGTATCGCCGGTTGGGGCGCATCCTTACGTCCGATGACGACACCCTGACTGTGCCGTTACAGAAAACCAGATGGGGAAATGAGTAACACATCGACCAAGCGGCGGGGGCAATCACCCCCGCCATGCCGATCAGGCGAACATCGCCATCCCGCCGTTCACATGCAATGTCTGGCCAGTCATATACCCGGCTTCCTTCGACGCCAGATAGGCGACAGCGGCGCCAATATCGGTGCCCTCGCCCATACGGCCCATCGGGATGCGCGTGTTGAGCGCCGCCTTTTGCGCGTCGGGCAGGACATCCGTCATCGGCGTCGCGATAAAGCCCGGCGCGACGCAGTTGACCGTCACATTGCGCGTCGCCAACTCCTGCGCGAGGCTCTTGGACATGCCCACGATACCGGCCTTGGCGGCGGCATAGTTGACCTGGCCCGGATTGCCGGTCGCGCCCACCACGCTGGTGACCGAGATAATGCGGCCAAAGCGCGCCTTCATCATCGGCTTGGTCGCGGCGCGCATCAGGCGGAATGCGCCTTCAAGGTTGACGCGGATGACCGCATCCCATTCCTCGTCCTTCATCCGCATGGCGAGGTTATCGCGCGTGATCCCGGCATTGTTGACCAGAATATCGAGCTTGCCCAGCGTGGCGAGCGCGGCAGGCACCAAACCCTCAACGCTCTCCGCATTCGACAGGTCACACACCAGCGCGACATGATCGCCGCCGAATTCGGCATTCAATTCGGCCCGGAATGCCTCCAGCTTGGCCGCATTGCTGCCCGACAGCGCCAGGCGCGCGCCTTGCGATGCCAGTGCCTTGGCCACCGCCGACCCAATGCCACCGCTCGCGCCGGTTACCAGCGCCGTCATACCTTCGAGTGAAAACATCGCTCAGATCTCCTTCAGCAGCGCTTCGATATCGGCCATGGTGACAATGCTGGTCACCTTTGGCTTTTCGGGAACATCCGACACGCTGCGGCCAATCATCGGGCCCAGCACTTTGCCGCCCATTTCAACAAATTCGGTGACGCCCGCCGCCTGCATCGCGATCACGCTCTCGCGCCAGCGAACGCGGCCGCACACCTGCTCGACCAGCAACCGCTGAACCACGGCGGGATCGGTCACGACATCGGCGGTGACATTGGCATACAGCGCGACGCGCAAGGCCCCCGGCGGCGTTGCGCCCAGGGCCTCGGCCATCGCATCGGCGGCAGGCTGCATCAACGGGCAGTGGAACGGCGCCGACACCGGCAGGGCAGTCCCCCGCTTGATGCCGAAATCCTTCACCAGCGCGATGGCGCGATCGATCGCGCCCTTGTGGCCCGACAGCACGACCTGCCCCGGATCATTGTCATTGGCGACGGTGCAAATCTCACCTTCGGCGGCCGCCTCGGCCAAAGCCGTCGCCTTTTCGATATCCGCGCCCAGCAGCGCGCACATCGCGCCGATGCCCACCGGCACCGCCGCCTGCATCGATCGCCCGCGCAATTTCAACAACCGCGCCGTATCGGCCAGAGAAAACGCGCCGCTGGCACACAGGGCGGTATATTCGCCCAAGGAATGGCCCGCGACAAAATCCGCCTTATCGGCCAGCGTCATGCCGCCCTCGGCCTCCATCACGCGCAAAGTGGCGATGGCATTAGCCATAATCGCCGGCTGCGCATTCTCGGTCAGCGTGAGCGCATCGTCTGGCCCTTCGGCCATGATCTGGAACAGGTTTTGCCCCAGTGCCTCGTCAACCTCTTCGAACACGGCCCGCGCGATCGCGCTGGTGCCGGCCAATTCGACGCCCATGCCAACTTTCTGGCTACCCTGTCCCGGAAACACAAATGCCCGCATCTGGCCAAATCCCTCAATCAAGCTGTGCCGGGCGCGGTATTGCGGTTGGACGCAAGGTGCAAGAGGGAAGGGCAAGGTTCGCAAGCGGGCCTATGGCCACTGCCCCTACCCTATTTCCCAAATGGCACGACCCGGTTCCCCGCATCATGCCCAATATCCGCCATGCCCAAAAAGGGGATCGCATGAACAGCGCACCAATGGCGGGCAATTTCCTCCGCCGTCGCGCCAAATGGGCGGTCGTTTTCGGGCACATCCGACACCCGTCCCAATCGCAAGCCCGCAATGCCCCCCAGATGCGCCGTGGCGTGGAACATCAAGCGATCCATGGCGTAGAGATGCTCCGACACTTCCTCGACCATCACCACATGCCCGGCCAGACCCGGCATCAACGGCGTCCCGGCCAGCATCGCCAGCGTCATCAGGTTGAAGGCCACCACCGGATGCGCGTCGCCGGCCAGCGACGGCTCTATGCCATCGCGCGCTCCGCTCAGAAAACCCAGCGCCCGGGCCAGAGCCGCCGCACCGCCATCGCGCCGCCCGTCGGCCACCATTGGGCCATGCACCGGCCGCCCCACCCGTTCGCGGTACAAAGCGCCGAGCAGATAACCCATGTCCGAATAGCCCAGATACGTCTTGTGGCCCGCCGCTGGGCCCAATTGCGCCATCGCCGCGCCCGCGATCCGGTTCGAGCCATAGCCGCCGCGCGCAAACCACACCGCGTCAAATGCCGCATCGTTCGCGCAATCCAGAAACGCCGCCAGCCGCACCGCGTCGCTGCCCGCAAAGTGGCCCTCGGTGATAAAAGATTGCGGGTGGATGTGTAGGGCCACGTCGACACCTGCCGCCACCGTTTCGAGACGCGCGACGTCTTCGGGCGTGATCGGCGTGGCGGGGGCGCAGATGGCGATGTGGGTGGTCATACGCGCCGTATAGACGCAAAATGGGGGTATTACAGCCCCCGCCCCGCTTGCCCCCCTTACAACCAGAGGACGAGGGCTCATCGCATTTCCTCTTTCTTCCTCTGCCCTTTCCACCTAGTCACGCGATCCATGAGCGATACCACCCTCACCTCGCACCCTTGGTTCTTTTGCGGCATTGGCGGATCTGGCATGTTGCCCCTCGCGCTCATCCTGCGTGGGCTGGGAGCGGAAATCGCCGGGTCCGATCGCAGCCGCGATCAGGGTCGGACGCCTGAGAAATTCGCCTGGCTGGAAGGCCTTGGCTTTCAACTCTATCCACAGGATGGCAGCGGGATCACCTCGGCGGATCAGACGCTGGTCGCTTCGGCGGCGGTCGAGGATACGGTGCCAGAGGTGGTGCGGGCGACAGCGCTGGGCTGTCCCCGGATGAGCCGGGCGCAATTGTTGGCGAGGCTGTTCAACGCCGCGCCCCATTCCATCGCCATCGGCGGCACCAGCGGCAAGAGCACGGTGACCGGCATGGTCGGCTGGATTTTAACCGCATGTGGGCGCGATCCGACGATCATGAACGGCGCGGTGATGAAGAATTTCGTGGCACCCGACGCGCCCTTCGCCTCGGCCCGCGTGGGCGCTGGCGGCGTGTTTGTGTCCGAGGTGGATGAAAGCGACGGCTCGATTGCGCTGTATCGCCCATCGATCGCGGTGCTGAACAATGTCAGCCTCGACCATAAAAGCCTTGAGGAACTGCGCGATTTATTTGGCGATTTTCTGGGGCGAGCCGATGTTGCCGCGGTCAATATTGACGACGCGGAAAGCGCCGGGCTGGCGCTGCACGCGCGCAAGCTGGTGACGTTCGCGATCGACCATGACGCGGCGGACATCGGCATCGTGCCGGGTTCGATCGTGCAAGGGCCGACCACCATCGCCGCGACGCTGATCGACCGGCGCCATGGCGCGACCTGCGCGCTCGCGCTGCAGGTGCCGGGGCGGCACAACCTTGCCAATGCGCTGGCCGCGTTGGCGGCGGCCGATGCGGCAGGGGTGCCGTTGGCGAAGGCCGCTGCGGCTTTGGCGGATTTTGTTGGCCTTGCGCGCCGCTTTGACATCGTTGGCACCAGCGCCGGCGGCATCACCGTCATCGACGATTTCGGCCACAACCCAGACAAGGTGTCGGCCACGCTGCGCACGTTAAAGGCGCATCCCGGCCGGATCATCGCGTTTTTCCAGCCGCACGGTTACGGTCCGCTGCGCCAGATGGGGCATGAATTGGCCGAAGTGTTCGGCCAATTGCTCGGGCCTGACGATGTCGTGATCTTGTGCGATCCGGTCTATTTCGGTGGCACGGTGGACCGTTCGCAAGGGTCTGAACGCATCACCCGCCTGATCGCGGAAGCGGGCGGCCCGACCGGTCCCAGCGCCGAATATATCGCGGCCCGCGACGATTGCGCGACCCGCATCGCCGCCCTCGCCCGGCCGCAAGACCGCATCGTCATCATGGGCGCGCGCGACGATACATTGAGCGGCTTTGCCCGCGATCTGTTGGCGCGACTGGGCTAGGCGCACAAACACAAACGCCGCCCTCCACGCATGGAAGGCGGCGCCTGCGCTTGGTCTGCGCGGTTTGGAGGGCTACACCGCACGGACCTGAACGAGCGTCTGGTTGACCAGTTGATAGGCGATTTCGCCAAAGGTCACCGGGCCTGCACAGCCGCCGATCACTTTGCCTTCCAATTCGCCGAACAGAAAATTGAGGATGCAATTGCACGACCAGATGGCAGGTTCCTGCACATGCGCCGCGAATGCTTCACGAAACGCACCGACATAGTCGGGCACAATTCCCGCAAAGGCATAATCAATGCCCGGGAACACCGGGGCATAGAGCTGAACCTTGTCGCCCTCCACCGTGCGGATCGAGGCATTGATCCGCGCGCCCGAAAAATCCCCGACCAGCGGCAATTGGCCATCCTCACGACCACGGCGTTTTACATAGTCGACAAAGCTGACCCTCTCGCCATTGATGAGACAGTGCGCGGGGGCAAAACTGGTATCTTCAAAGCGGATCGTTTCGACACCATCGGCCTCGAAAATATTGATGATCTCGATGGACGGGCATTGCTCGGCAGGCAATTCGATGTGCAACACGACGACCCGGTCGGCGTGGCGAACGGCATTAGCCCCATCGTAGACCGCGGCGGCGGCGGCGCCCTCTGCCAGATCAAAGCCCGCAATCCAGCCAACCGTCGGCTTTAAAAACGCGAGCGGATAGGTCGACGCTTCGTTCGCAAAGCGTTCGTGACAGCGCGATTGAAACGGCATGATCGCCATCGCAAAGCCGTTTTCGGGGGCATCCTCGGTGATTTGCGGTAGGTGGTGTTCGTCATAAGTGACGACACGAACCGCGCCCAAGCCAGAAAAATCGGTGACGAACACTTGCGTGTCATCAATCACCCGACCGCCGTCGGCAGTCATGAAATATGGTGTCGTCCCCGCTATCCAGTTGCCCGCAGGCAATTGATCGAGCGCGTTTGGACGGCCGGCAATTGCCAGCGGCGCCCCCGCACGGATCAGCGCAATAGTGTCGTCAATCGACAGAAGCGCGTTGATCCGGCCTTGATCAGAGGCTGTTAAGTTGAGCGATTTCATTGGCCAGTCCTCGTTCCCACTTGACGAAAAAGCTATAGATTTCATCGGCCTTTTGGGCCGGTGGCAATTTGCTTAATTCCATGCGCTGGCTCAGCATCTGGGCGCCCAGATTGGATGTTCGCAATTTTTTCATGCCGCCGCTGGCCAATTTTTGCCAACAGGGTGCCGTTTTCGGTGGCAACGCCATGTGTCATGCTCCCAAAGAAAAGCTTTAATTTATGTGCCCTTCCCCGCTGTAAACGCCGTAGGTTGCCAGCGCGCCGGTGGGTCCATATGCAATTTTACAGATTGAGTGCCGTCCCGTCCGCCACCCCTGCCCGGCATAACATTCGGTGTCGGTTTTTCGTTACCGGTCTCTTAAAGTTGCCTGTCACCAACCGTTCCTTGCCTAGGTCGAAAGTGTTCCCGACGGAGGATAAGATGCTTCTGAATACCCTCACTGATTCAGTTGTTTACGTGCCACGTTCGGAACGCATAAGCTTTGACATGATGGTCCGCTATCGCTTTGACGGCACCCGCACCACGACCTTGCTGCGCAACCTGACCTGTGGTGGCGCGCGGATCGAAGGGATCGAGGGGTTACGCTGTGGCGACACGGTGACCCTGTCGCTGCCCTCGCTGAAACCCAAAGAGGCCAAAGTGGTGTGGATGGTCGGCGATTCCGCCGGGCTGGAATTCGACCGGCCGCTCCACCCGGATATCTTTGAAGAACTGGTGCTGCACTATGGCCGCCGCCGCGACCGCACCGATATTGACCGCCTGTTGCAGGTCGACAACCGCTATGACAGCATCGACAGCGACCGCAAAATGCCGGGCGACGTCCGCTATGGCCGGATTGACGTTACCGGGCCGATGTCCAAGGCGGCCTGACGCGTCGCCCGCGCACCGACACGGGGCAGGCCTTTTTGCTTGCACGGGCGGCGAAAGGCGCTAAGGGCGACGGCTTCCCAAGCCGCACGGGGCAAGTGATTCCGCAAGGTATGGGAAATGTCGAAAGAAAGCCGGAGGGGCCCCGCAATCCCGCGGATCAGCCAGCGATCGGTTAGATAGATAAAGGAAGCTGCCGTGGCTCTATATGAGCACGTGTTCCTGGCTCGCCAGGATCTCAGCCAAGCACAAGTCGATGTGCTGGCCGCCACCGCTACCGAGATCGTCGAGACCAATGGGGGCAAGGTCACCAAGACCGAAACCTGGGGTCTCAAGAGTCTCGCGTACAAGATCAAGCGCAATCGCAAAGCGCACTTCGTGATGATCAACGTCGAGGCCCCCGCGGGCGTCGTCGCTGAATTGGAGCGCCAGACCGGCCTCAACGAAGACATCATCCGTTTCATCACCGTTCGCGTTGATGAGCTGGAGGCCGGCCCGTCCGTCCAGATGCGCAAGAACGACCGCGAGCGCACCCGTCGCCGCGATCGCGAGGAGGGTTGATCCATGGCTCGTGCATTTTTCCGTCGTCGCAAGAGCTGCCCGTTCTCGGGCAAGAACGCTCCCAAGATCGACTACAAGGACATCCGCCTGTTGCAGGGCTTTATGTCTGAACGTGGCAAGATCGTTCCTAGCCGCATCACCGCCGTTTCTGCCAAGAAGCAGCGTGAGCTGAGCCAGGCGATCAAGCGCGCCCGCCACCTGGGGCTGTTGCCCTACCTCGTCAAGTAAGGGAGAGAGACTATGCAGATCATTCTCCTCGAACGTATCGAGAAGCTCGGTTCGATCGGTGACGTTGTCACCGTGAAGGACGGTTACGCCCGCAACTTCCTGCTGCCCAACAAGAAGGCGCTGCGCGCCAACGAGGGCAACAAGAAGCTGTTCGAAGCCAACCGTGCTCGTATCGAAGCCGAAAACGCCGAACGCCGCGCACAAGCCCAAGACCAGTCTTCGGACGTCGATGGCAAGAGCGTGATCCTGATCCGCGCAGCTTCGAATGCCGGCCATCTGTATGGTTCGGTTTCGGTGCGCGACATCGCCGATGCTTTGGTTGCCGAAGGCGCCAAGGTGTCGAAGGTGATGATCGTCCTCGAACGTCCGATCAAGACGCTCGGCATCTTTGACGTGCGCGTTGCGCTGCACCCCGAAGTGTCGGTCAGCGTCAAGGTCAACGTCGCGCGCTCGCCCGATGAGGCCGAGTTGCAGGCAAAGGGCGTCAATATTTCGGAATCGCTGTTCGACAATGACTCGGGCGGCTTTACCGAAGATTACGATCCCAACGCAGAGCCGGGCGAAATCCCAGCCGACCTGCTGGACGAACCTGCGGCTGACGCCGAATAATCAGGCGAACCCATACAGGGGCGTAAAAGTTGAAGGGGGTGTCCATCGGGCGCCCCCTTTTCCTTTTGCGGGCGCCGTTTATCCTTCTCGGGATGGGCTTGCGGCGGGACGCTGGCGCGCTACACTCGCCCCGCATGAAGACAGAGCATATCATCACCGAACTGGCCCGGATCTATGACGCCGCCGTGGCTACCTTGCGTGCCGACATGGCCGCCTTTGCGAATCATGGCACAAAGCCCCCGCCCGAACGATTGACCGAGCGCAGTTGGTGCTACCCCGAATTGCGGGTCTGCTATTCGGGACGCGAAACCCATCCTGATTCTTCACGCGCCTTCGGCCGGCTGAACGATGCGGGCACCTATGCCACCACGGTCACACGGCCGTTGCTTTTCGCAGATTACCTGACCGAACAGCTCGAGACGCTGGCCGAGGATTACGACATCTCGATCGAAGTCGGGCGGTCGGAACAACAGATCCCCTTCCCCTATGTCCTCGACGCCAGCGCCGGAATCACCGCACGCCCGTTCGAATTGGCCCAGCATTTCCCAACCACCAACCTCGCGCTGATCGGTGATGAATTGGCCGATGGAATGGTCGAGATCAACGGCCCGGAGGACAGCATCCCGCTCTCGCTGTTCGACGGCCTGCGCACCGATTTCAGTCTGGCGCGCCTCGCGCACTATACCGGCACCAGCGCCGACCATTTCCAACGCTTTATCCTGTTCACCAACTATCACCGCTATGTCGATGAATTCGTGGATTGGGCGGGCGAGCAACTGGGCAAGGACGGGTATACGGCGCTATCGGGTGCGGGCGGCCTGTACATCGACAAGTCGACCGAGAATGCCCGTGCGCTGATGTCCGATACAGCATGGCGGCGGCATCAAATGCCCGCCTATCACCTGATGGGCCCCGGGCGCAGTGGCATCACCCTCGTCAATATCGGCGTCGGGCCGTCGAACGCCAAGACGATCTGCGACCACCTCGCCGTGCTGCGGCCAGAGGCGTGGCTGATGATTGGCCATTGCGGGGGGCTGCGCGATACACAGCGGATCGGCGACTATGTGCTGGCCCATGCCTATTTGCGCGATGACCATGTGCTGGACCCGGTATTGCCGCCCGAAATCCCGATCCCGGCCATTGCCGAGGTGCAGGTCGCCCTCGCACGCGCCGCCGAAATCATCAGCGGATCAACCGGCGCCAATCTCAAAAAGCGGATGCGTACCGGCACCGTCGTCACCACCGATGATCGCAATTGGGAACTGCGCTACACCCAATCTGCCCAGCGGTTCAGCCTGTCACGCGCCGTCGGCATCGATATGGAAAGCGCCACGATCGCCGCGCAAGGCTATCGCTTTCGGGTGCCGTATGGGACGCTGCTCTGCGTCTCGGACAAGCCGTTGCATGGCGAAATCAAGCTGCCCGGGCAGGCAAACCGCTTTTACGAGGAGGCCATCGCCGCGCATTTGGCCATCGGCACAACAGCGGTCGACCTGTTGCGGGCCGAGGGGCAGCGGTTGCATTCGCGCAAGCTGCGGGCGTTTAAGGAGCCGCCGTTTCGGTAAGCGCCAACCCATTTGCGGGAGGGTGTGGCGTGGGGACGATGCGCCCCACGTCTACCCCTTAACCCTCGGTCAAAAACCCGACCATAGCTTCGCCCAGCGCCTTCTGCGTCACCGACCCCATATGCGTACCGGGGATCTCGACATAGCGCGCATCGGGCAGCACAGCGGCCAGACGCGGCGCCGAGCCATTATCCTGATCGACATCGCCGCACACCACCAGGGTCGACATGGTCAGCCCAGCCAGCGCCTCTGGCGGCGTATCGTCAATCGAGCCCAGCAACAGGCGCGCGGCGATCAGGTCGACCTTTTGCGCCTTCATGAATTGCTGGGCCATATAGGCGGGGTCGCCATGCTTGATCGTGCCGAACCGGTCGATCGCATCGATGAAATAGGCGCTACGCCGCGCCCATCCGGCCAGCCCTTCCAGCCCCATCCCGGCCAAGATCAACCGGCGCGGGGCCAACCCGGCCAGCACACCGCGCGTCGCCGTCCGCGACCCCAGCGAAAACCCGCCAAGGTCATAGTCCGCCCGCTCCAGCCCCAGCGCACGGATCACCATCAGCGCGTCTGTCACCAGCACATCCTCGGGATAGGCGGTGGGGTCCTGCGGCGCCTCGCTCTGCCCGTGGGCGCGCAAGTCGGGCATGATCACCTCGAACCCCGCCGCCGCCAGCATCGCGGCGTGGCCATATTTGACCCAATTGACGTAGGCGCTGGAAAACAGTCCGTGGAACAGTACCAAGGGGCGCCCCGCCCCCAACCGATGCACCGCCAACCGTGTACCAGCATAGCCGGGCAGGAATTGGGTGGTGACTGTGTCGCTCATCATCGTCTCGCAGGGTCAATCAGGGGAAATATGCAAACGCCGCCAAGGGCCGTTTCAGGCCCCGGCGGCGTGCATTGCTGGCTAAGATCAGCCCTTCTTGAGGTGACGACGGCCGAGCAATTCAGCGATCTGGACCGCATTCAATGCGGCGCCCTTGCGCAGATTGTCCGAGACGCACCACAGCGACAGGCCGTTCTCGACCGTCTGATCTTCGCGCACGCGGCTGACATAGGTCGCGAAATCGCCAACGCATTCGACTGGCGTCACATAGCCGCCATCTTCGCGCTTATCGATCAGCATGATCCCCGGCGCCTCGCGCAGGATGTCCTGTGCTTCCTCGGCGGTGATTTCATTCTCGAATTCGATGTTGATCGCTTCGGAATGGCCAACGAACACTGGCACCCGCACACAGGTCGCGGTCAGCTTGATCTTGGGGTCGAGGATTTTCTTGGTCTCGACCACCATCTTCCACTCTTCCTTGGTCGATCCATCGTCGAGGAAGACGTCGATGTGCGGAATGACGTTGAAAGCGATTGGCTTGGTGAACTTCTTGGGCTCCACCGGATCGCCAACAAAGATCGCGCGGCTCTGTTCGAACAGTTCGTCCATGCCTTCCTTGCCCGCGCCCGATACCGACTGGTACGTGGCGACGACAACGCGCTTGATGACGGCCTTGTCATGCAACGGCTTCAACGTCACCACCATCTGCGCGGTGGAGCAGTTGGGGTTGGCGATGATATTGCGCTTGGTATAGCCGTCGATGGCCTCGGGGTTTACCTCTGGCACGATCAACGGAACATCGGGGTCCATGCGGTACAGCGACGAATTGTCGATCACCACACAGCCCTGCGACGCGGCCTTTGGCGCATAGATCTTGGTGGGCGCGGACCCGACGGCAAACAGCGCAATGTCCCAACCGGTAAAGTCAAAATGCTCGATATTCTGCACTTTGATCATCTTGCCGGTGTCACCGAATTCGACCTCGAGACCCTGCGAACGCGCACTGGCAACCGCGGCGATCTCATCGATCGGAAATTCACGCTCGGCCAGGATGTTCAGCATTTCGCGGCCCACATTGCCGGTGGCACCCACGACGACTACGCGATAACCCATTTTACATCACTCCATTGGCCCCGCTGGCCGACGTGGCCAACCGAGGCGACTTTCGCGGCCGAGACGCAAGGCCGCCAAGCAGATTAATCCCGGTATACAATTACGGCGGCGTCACTCCATGCCGAGCCAGGAAAGCGAAGATCGTATTCCACAGATGAACGCTGACCTTTGGCCCCCCTACGCGGTGGGTATGGCCGGGGTACAGCATCATCTCGAAAGGTTTGGCGTCATTCTGCAACCGGGCGATCAACGCCGAGCTGTTTTCAAACACCACGTTGTCATCGGCCAACCCATGGATCAACAGCAGGGGATCTGCGATCCGCCCTGCCCCGTCCAGCGCGTCGGCCGCCGCATAGACCTGCGGCACGGCACGCGGATCGCCAAGGTAGCGCTCGGTATAATGGGTGTCGTATAACGCCCACCGGGTCACCGGCGCGCCAGAAATCCCGGCGGCATAGACGCCCGGATTGGCGCTCAGCATCTTGAGCGTCATATAGCCGCCATACGACCAGCCATAGGTCGCGATCTTATGCGCATCGACAAATGGCAGGCTGGCCAGAAATTTGGCGCCCGCCAGTTGGTCGGCCACTTCGACCGTGCCCATCGCGTGGTGGATCTGACGCTCGAACGCGACGCCGCGATTGGCGCTGCCGCGATTGTCGATCTCGAAATAGACAAAGCCGCGCGCCACGATCGCCTGCGCCAAGGGCCCGGTCCATGCCTTGGTCACGACTTGCAAATGCGGGCCGCCGTAATGTTCGAAAAACACGGGGTAGCGCTTGCCCGGCTGCATCACCGGGGTGATCATCTTCCAGTGCAGGTCGCTGCCATCCTCGGCACGGATCGTGCCATAGGTCGGCGCGCGATGGGCCGCCAGATAGGGCGCGTAAGGATGGCCACCGGCCACCTTGTTCTCCTCCACCCACGCAATCCGCTTGCCAGTGGCGTCGGCCAGATAGGTCTGGGCCGGCTGGTTCTGCGCCGAACGGCTGACCACCAGCGTCTGGCCCGAATTGTCAACACTGGCGCTGTTGACATATTCCAGCTCGGTCAGCCGGCGCGGCACAGCGGGATGCGCCAGATCGAGCGCATACACCTGCGCCGCCAGCACATCGCCCCTGGTCGCGGTAAAGAACAGCCGCCCCGCCTTTTGGTCCACCCCGTCAAGCGAGGTGACAACCCACGGCCCCTTAGTCAATTGGTGCCACTGCCCATCCGGCGTGAAGCGATAGAGGTGACCGAAACCATCCCGCTCCGACCACCAGATCAGGCTACCATCCTTGAGGAAGCGGTAATTGTCGGTAACGTTGATCCAGCTGCCCGCTTGGGCGACTTCGCTGAACAGCACCGTCGCCGCGCCCGTCGCCGGGTCGACCCTCAGCATGTCCAGCCGGCTCTGCGCGCGGTCCTCGCGCTGAACATACAGCGTCTTGCCATCGGGCGCCCAATCGACGCGGGCGAGATAAATGTCCTTGTCAGGCCCCAAATCGACCGCGACACAGCCCGTGCCATCAGGCTTCACCACCCACAGCGACACATCGGCATTGGGCGTACCGGCGGCCGGATAGCGCTGAGCAAAGGTCGTCGTGCCCGTCGCACCGATGGCCGCGCGGGTGACGACACCGACCCCGGCCTCGTCAAAGCGTTCGACCGCGACGTAGCGATCGTCCGGCGACCACCATGCCCCCGCAAACCGCGCCATTTCTTCCTGCGCGACAAATTCGGCCTCGCCCCAATGGACGGTATCGGCGGATTCTGACGGGGTAATGGCCTGCGCGCCCGTACCGCCCGCGACCGGGACCACCCACAACCTGCGATCGCGCACAAAGGACACAAACGCACCCTTTGGGCTGAGCCGCGGGTTCAGCACATCCGCGCCCGCCCCTTCGACACGGCGGACCGAGCCATCGAGGCCGGCCAAAAACAATTCGCCATCGAGCGGCACCAGGATAGCTTTGCCATCCGCGCTCCACGCATAGGTCACGATGCCCTTGAGATCACCGATCCGCTGCCGTTCGCGCTGCATCTTCTCGGCCTCGGACAGCGCCCGCCCAGACGACAGCTTGGCCGAATCGACGAGCATCCGCCATTCGTGACTGTGACGATCATAGCCCCACAGGTCATAGCGTTCGCGATCATCAGCCCGATTGCGCAACAAGGTCAGCCAACGCCCATCCGGCGACAGCTTGACCCCGCGCGGCGCCGGCCCGCCCAGCGACGGGCTGGCAAATACGCGCTCCAGCGTCAGCGCGGTTGCGACCGGCGCCGACACGCTCACCGCTGGTCGCTCGGCATGGGCGGGCAAGCCCCCCGCGAGCATCGTTGCGGCAGCCAAGCCGGCGGACAATCTGACAACAGCACGCATGGCAAGATCGACGACCTCATCGCTAGGGGGACTGACATGGGGGGCGAACATATGGAAAGGGCGCCCTGGCTACTATCGCCAGGACGCCCCTTTCACGGTTTACCGCTTCGTGGACCGGGCGTTAGCCTTGCGGGCTGGTCTTCACGACCTTGCGCTCCACAATACGTGCGCGCTTGCCGGTACGGCCGCGCAGGTAATAGAGCTTCGCGCGACGCACAACACCGCGACGGACCACGGTAATCGATTCGGTGTTGGGCGAATACAGCGGGAACACACGCTCCACGCCTTCGCCAAAGCTCATCTTGCGAACGGTGAAGTTCGAGTTGATGCCACGGTTCGAACGGGCAATCACAACGCCTTCATAGGCCTGCACACGGGTGCGCTCGCCTTCGACGACCTTCACGCCGACGCGGACGGTATCGCCAGCGCGGAATTCGGGAATAACCTTGGCCGCCTTGGCGATTTCCTCGGCTTCAATCTGCTGAATCAGGTTCACTAACCCAAGTCCTTATTCACATGCCGCGCGCCAGAGGCAGACTGGCCCCGAGCGTCACGATGACGCTCCCAAAGGTCCGGCCTGCGTAACCGAGTTGAATCCTCTGCCTGGTGTTTTCGCCAGGCAGCGATTTTTGCATGATCCCCCGATCGCAGCACTTCAGGGATCACTGCCCCTTCCCATTCACTGGGTCGGGTATATTGCGGATATTCGAGGAGGCCGTTTTCAAACGACTCCTCGGCCCCGCTATCAGCCGCGCCCATTACGCCGGGCAGCAGCCGAATGCAAGCATCAAGCAGCATCAACGCCGCAGGCTCCCCGCCCGACAGCACGATATCGCCAACACAGACCTCTTCGACCGCGCGACCAGCGAAAATCCGCTCGTCAAAGCCTTCGAAGCGGCCGCACAATACAATGACACCGGGGCCCGCAGCCAACGCGCGCACGCGCTCCTGCGTCAGCGGCTTGCCACGCGGGGTCATGGCGATAACGGGGCGGGTATCGCCCACACCACGCGCCGCATCAATCGCGCGGGCCAGCACATCAACTTTCAACACCATGCCCGCACCGCCCCCGGCGGGCGTGTCATCGACGGTGCGATGCTTGT
>CAIOKP010000098.1 GCA_903858875.1 uncultured Sphingomonadales bacterium | reverse complement strand
GGGCGGGTGCTGGCGACGCGTACGGGCCGACGCGATCGGCCCCTGATCGTGGGTTGCGGCACGGCGAGCCTGCGCAAGGGTGCGGATCTGTTCTGCCGCGTGGCGGCCCTTTTGCGAGATTCGGGCCATGATGCGCGATTTTGCTGGATTGGTGGGATGGGCGATGTCGATATGGCCGCACTGATCGCGGAACTGGGGCTTGGCGATTTTGTGGAATGTGTGGGGGAACTGGCCGACCCGCTGCCGCTTTTGGCTGGGGCGACAGTCTTGCTGCTGCCCTCGCGTGAGGATCCCTTTCCGCTAGTGACGATCGAGGCGGCCTCTTGCGGGGTGCCCACGGTATGCTTTGATACGATGGTGCGGGGCGTGGGGATATGGATCGCGCAAGGGGCAGGCGAAATCGTCGCCGCCTTTGATCTGGAGGCGATGGCCGCGGCTGTGGTGCGGTTGATCGAGGACGCGGACTGGCGGCGGGCGGCGGGGCAAACGGCCATGGCCGCCGCGGAGGATTTCGACATAGAGCGGATAGGGCCACAGATCGAGACCATCATACGCTCGATAAGGGATGAAAAATTTGATCATTTCACGACCTAGGCTCAGGACTCATTGATTGAGCCAGAAGATGACGGTTGCGGCGATGCAGATGGCGGACATGAAGGTGTGGATGCGACGCCAGTCCTTGAGTTTTCCGAACATGTTCTCGATCCTGTGTCGCTGGCGGTAGATCACGGTGTCGTGGGCGGCGGGACCTTGCGGTCGATCTTTGATGGGATGCAGGGAACGATGCCGCGCTCGATCAGGGCGGCGCGGAACCAGTCGGCATCATAGCCCCGATCAGTCAGCAACGCGCCCTTGTAGTCGCTCATCTGTTCTTCGCTGAGCAGCATAATCAGAGGCCGGCCCTTGCCATCGCAGACAGCATGGAGCTTGGAATTCAGGCCACCTTTGGTGCGTCAGATACGTCGAGGAACAGGCCCTTTTTGAGCAGACTGGCCGCTGTGCGATGCGCCTTGAGATGGGTAGCGTCGATCATCAACTGATCCAGTTTCCCACCCTTGGCCGCCAGCGCTGCGAAAATCTTGTTGAACACGCCCATGCGGCTCCAGCGGATGAACCGGTTGTAGATCGTCTTGGGCGGACCGTATGCCGCAGGCACATCACACCACCGCAGACCATTACGGATCACGAAAATAATGCCGCTGATGATCCGCCGATCATCGACCCGCGGAACTCCGTGCGAAAGTGGTAAATGCGGCTCGATCCGGCGCATCTGCGCCTCGGACAACCAGATCAGGTCACTCATGATAACGCCTCTTCGCGCTGTCATTGAATTAACCAATTTATCCCTCCGCAAGCAAATTAATAGGTCCTGAGCCTACAGCTGACACCGTGGTTCGGCATTCTGCTTGGCAGGGTGCGGGCGGGATGATAGGCCGATCCGGCCTTGGGACCGTCCCGTTTTTTGGATTCTCTTCAATAAAAATCAGTAGGATTTAAAAATGCAGCTTGCAATTTGGTCGAAGCTCAAGAAAAAATCCACCAGTAACACAGTTTATGCCTTGCTGGAGCAGTTTTTCGACCGCGAGCTTTATCTCGATGCGAACCCCGAAGTGCGTGACGCCGGGGTCGATCCCATTCGCCATTACCTCGACACTGGGCATGATTTAGGCCTCGATCCGGCGCGCGATTTTTCCACCTCTGGCTATCGCGCGCGTTATCCCGATGTCGTGAATTCGGGCATGAATGCTTATTATCACTATTTGCGCTTTGGCCGTTTTGAAAACCGGGTGGCCAGCGCAGTAGGCGCGGTTCGTACGGGCGGGCCGGCCGAAACGGTGACCTTGGTGCCGCCGCCTGTTGCAGCCATTTTGGCGGCGCCGGCAGAGAATGCCCCGCCGCCCGCCATAATCCACGCCTTGGCCGGGCGGCTGCCCGGGCTTGATGTGGGCAAGGTCAGTAGGCTGCTCAATATTGACGCGGGCGCTGTCGGGCCGCGTCCGGTGCAGGTGGGGATGACCGCTGTGCTCTCGCGCAGCCGCCAGCCCGATGCCGCTGAGCCCGCGCGCATCGAGGAAATGGCCGATGGTGCCATGCTTGCCGCGGGTATGGCCGAGGCGGCCCAAGGCAAGGTGCTCTCGCTTGACATATGGGACACGATCTTGCGCCGCGACTGCGCGCCGGACGCGATCAAGCTGCGCCATGCCCGGGCGCAATGGCTGACCGCGATCGCGATGGGCAGCGCGCATACTGATCTGCATCCGATCGATCTGGTCCAATTGCGCCGCATGGCTGAGGCCCATGTGGCCGACGAGCATTTTGAATACCGCATCGCCGATGTCGCGACCACGCTGGCGCCCATGTTTGGCGAGGGCAAAAGCTTGGCCGCGTGCAAAAGCTATGCGGCCCGTTTTCTCCAACAGGAAGTGCGAATCGAAAGCGCGGCGATCAAGGCCGATGCGGTGGTTTCCGATCTGCTGGCTCGGCACCAGGGGCGTAAGATCGTCCTGTCTGATTTCTACATGCCCGCCACCGCACTCGAAGAACTGCTGGCCTCGACCGGGCTGGCAAAATTTGACGCGGTTTATTCCTCGTCCGACCATCTGGCTACCAAGCGGGCGGGCGATCTTTATGATGTCGCGATCGGCAAGGAAGGGCTGGAGCCGAAAAATGTGCTCCATCTGGGCGACCGGTTTGGTGCCGATGTGGTTGAGGCGCGCAAACGCGGGCTGGAGGCTTTCCACTATTTCTCGCCCTCGCATCAGCCCCGGTTGGAGCGACTGGAGCGCGAATTCTGGGCGCATATGGATGGCGACATGACCGTCTATGCAGCGCGGCTGGCGGGCGAGCTTGGCCATACGCCGGGCGCTGTGCCCAGCCTCGATATGCTGGCGGTGTCGGCCACCTGCTTTGTGCTGCATGTGATGGAAGAGGCGCTGCGGCGCCGGATCGACAAGGTCTTTTTCATGACGCGCGAGGGTGTGTTCTTCAAGCGCATCTATGATCAACTGTGCAAGCGCGATGTGTTCGATTTGGGTAGCTATCCGAAAAGCGCTGTGCTGGAGGTCAGTCGCCGCGCAACCTTTGCCGCCTCGCTGGAGGATTTCACCCCCGCTCAGATGATGCGGCTGTGGAGCCAGTATTCGACCCAATCGCTCAACGCGATGGCGACCACTCTCAACATCGATGGCGCGATTTGGGGGCGCTATGCCAATAAATATGGCATCGATCCGCAAGAGCCGATCCGCTATCCGTGGCAGGACGCCAAATTCCTGCGCTTCATCAACGACCCGCGCGTGGCGCTGATCGCGCGCGACGCAATCTGGCAGCAGCGCGCCGCCTTGATGACCTATCTCGAAACCATCGGTTTTGAGCCGAGCGCGGACAAGGATCGCCTGATCGTCGATATTGGCTGGCGCGGAACCATCCAGGACAATCTGGCGCAGATCGTCGATGGACGCATCCACGGCTGCTATTTTGGGCTGGAAAATTACCTCAACCCACAGTCCGCCAATGTCAGCAAAACCGGCTATGTGTTTGATGTGCATCGCGGCTTTCCGCTGCATGTGCCAGAGGTGGCTGGGCTGGAATTTCTGTTCAATGCGCCGGGCGGCTCCACGCTGGGCTATCGCGATGGCAAGGCGATCCGCGACATCGTCCCGGATGAGGAGGCGATCGTCACCGGGCCTGTCGCCAAAATGCAGGACAGGCTGATCAGGGCCTCGGCCAAGGTTGGCGATTTTGTGAAGCGTCATGGGCTGGTCAGCATCGATCTGGTCAGCTTTTCGCGAGAGATTTTGGCCGAATTCGCCTATGCTCCGCCCGCGGAGGTGGCGGAGGTTTTTTTTGGCTTAAAGCACAATGAGAGCTTCGGGGTGGGCGCTGTCCACTCGATGCACTTTGCGGCGAGCGAGTTGGTAGAGGCAGCGCGGCATCACGGCGCTAGGCTGCATGGCGAACTCTCGCGCGGGATGGCGGATCTGCGCTGGCAGGGGGCGGTGCGTCAATTGCCGGCCTATGGCCAGTTGACCAAGCGGCTGACGCCTTCGCAGCGTTTGCATCTGCCGGTGGCGCCCGCGCTGGTGCGGCCCGGATCGCTGGGACAGACGCGCGTAGCCGTGCTTTCGCCCACGCCGATCCGTGGGTCGGGCGGGCATCGCACGATTTATAATATGGCCGCGGCCATGGCGCGCGCGGGCTATGATGTGCATCTCATGCACGAGCATCCCGCCGATCATGCGACGCAGGAATGGATCGGCACCGTGCTGGGCGATGTGGCGCTGACCCAGCATAATAGTTGGAACCGCGAGATCAGGCCTGCGGCCTCGATTGCCACCATCTGGTATAGCGCGCGCTTTCAGCTCGAATTCTGGTCGGGCATCGCCAAGCATTTCTATTTTGTGCAAGATTACGAAGCGATGTTTAACCCGATGGGCGACACGTTTCTGCGCGCTTCGCAGTCCTATACATGGGGGGCGCGGCATATGTGCGTGGGGCGCTGGCTGGCGCATGAACTGCGCTCGCAATATGGCGTAGGCGTGGCGGCCGGCGGGCTAGGGGTGGATCACAAGGTCTATCATCCGCGCGACAAGGGCGAGCGCAGGCAGAACCAGATCGCGCTGCTGTTCCAGCCCGAAAAATACCGCCGCGCGCCGCAGCTTTGCGCCGATGCCCTGGGCATAGTGAAGGCCGAGATGCCCGATACGAAGATCGTACTCTATGGCTCGGATGCGCTGCCAAACCTGCCGTTCGACTATGAGCATCTGGGGCTGATTGCCGATGTAAACCGCATCAACGATCTCTATAATCAATCCGCTGTTGGCCTGTGCATCAGCTCGACCAACCCCTCGCGCATTCCGTTCGAAATGATGGCCTCGGGCTGTGTGCCGGTGGACATCTATCGCGCCAACAATCTGTTCGATTATGACGCGGGGACCGGCGTGCTATCGCACGATGCACCCGAATCCATTGCCGCGGCGCTGTTGCAACTGCTGCGCGATCCCGATGGTTGCGCCGAACGAGCGGCAAAGGGCATCGAGAGCGTGCGCGACCGGACGTTGAGCTGGGAAATGGATGTGGCGGTCAATGCATTGGGCATGGGCCTGGCGGGCTTTGATTTCGACAAGATCGAGCGCAGCGTGGCCAGCTATACCGACGCGCCCGTGGTGGCCAAGGAGTGGGAGACCGGGCCAGTGCGCCGTTCGCTCGCGCATCAGGCCGCGCTGGCGGGACTATCGTCCCAATTTTAAAGGGCGACCCGAAGGGCGGGGCGAGGCGTTGCTTGCATCGCCTCCCTGCGCCGCCTAGAGACTGCTGACCTCGGGCACATGGCCGGGTGAAATGATGACGAGGTTTGATGTGAGAATGACACTGGCCACAGGCTCGGAATTGTCTGGCTGGGTCCGGCGCAAACTGCCCATCCTGCTTATCGTGGTTTTGCCAAGCCTGCTCGCGATCCTGTATTTCGGGCTGATTGCCAGCGATCAGTATGTTTCGGAATCGCGCTTCGTTATCAAGACCCCGACCCAAAAGCCCTCCTCCAGCTCGGTCTTTGCCAATCTGGTGCAGACCACCACGGGGGCCGGCGGGTCTGATTCCTCGCGTGAGGTGCTTAGCTATATCAAGTCGCGCGATGCGCTGGCCGATTTGCAAAAGCGCGTGGATGTGCGCAGCTATTTCCATAATCGCGGGGCCGATCCGCTGTCAGCCTATCCGGCGTTTGGCGAGGATCGCTTT
Organism: uncultured Sphingomonadales bacterium; assembly: GCA_903858875.1. Classification (GTDB taxonomy): domain Bacteria; phylum Pseudomonadota; class Alphaproteobacteria; order Sphingomonadales; family Sphingomonadaceae; genus Novosphingobium. Next base: position 3,104 of record CAIOKP010000098.1, on the reverse strand, counting down.
GAAAATCTGTATCGTTATTACAACGATATGGTCTCGGCGCGGCTAGATAAGGACGGCAATGTCGCGGTGCTGGAAGTGCGCGGCTTCACCGCCGCTGACGCGCACCGGATGAATGCGGAACTGCTGTTGCTGAGCGAAGACCTGGTCAACAAGCTCAACACGCGCGCCCATCAAAAAGCGATCACCGAGAGCGAGCAGCGCGTGCTGGCCGCCAAGGCCCAGCTGCGCGCGGCCAGCGAAGCTCTGGCGCAATATCGCAACAGCAGCGTTTTGATCGATCCGGCCAAGCAGGCGACCGGCGAACTCGATGTGTCATACAAGCTGCGTGCCGAACAGGCCGCCTTGCAGGCGCAGATCGAACAGACGCGCGCCATGGCCCCGCGCAGCCCGCTTATCCCCGCGCTGGAGGGCAGGCTGGCCGCGATGAGCCGTCAGTTGGGCGAGCAGAACGGGCGCGTGATGGGCGGGCCTGACACCATCGCCAGCAAGATCACCGGCTATGACAAGGTCGCGCTGGACAAGGAACTGGCGGCGCAAAGTCTGTCGGCGGCCACGCTGACGGCCGAGCAGGCGCGCACCGAGGCCCAGAATCAGCAATATTACCTCGAACGGCTGGTCGAGCCAAACACGCCCGACCTCGCGCTCTATCCCAAGCGTTTGCGCAGCATTGTGACGGTGATCGCCGCGCTGTTGAGCATTTATCTGGTGGGGTGGATGCTGGTGGTCGGCGTGCTTGAGCACGCGCCGGAGGATTAGGCGATGGAATCGCTTTTCAGCGCAGGCCTGCGGATCCAGCGGCGGGTCATCAGCGCCCTGATGATCCGCGAGCTGGCAACGCGTTTTGGCCGGGAAAACATCGGCTTTCTCTGGGTGGTGGCCGAGCCTCTGCTGTTCGCCTCGCTGGTGGGCGTGATCTGGCGCCTTACCAAGGGCGCCGAAGAGCATGGCGTGGGCATAATCTCCTTTGTCGCCAGCGGCTATATCCCGCTCGTGCTGTTCCGCAGCGCGGTGTCGCGTTCAGTGGGTCTGTTCTCCGCGAACGGCAGCCTGATGTATCACCGCCAGATCAAGATCGCGGATTTTGTGCTGGTGCGCTTCCTGCTGGAGATGATCAGCCATATGGCGGCCTATATCATCATTGGCCTTGTCCTTTTCGCATTTGGCGAGTTTCCGGTTCCCGCTGATATCGGGCTGTTTCTGGGCGGCTGGGGGATCTATGCCTTCTTCACGCTGTCGTTGTGCTTTGTGCTGGCCCCGCTCTCGGAAATGTCGAGCGTGCTGGAAAAGCTGGTGCCGGTGACGGTCTATCTGATGATCCCCTTTTCGGGCACCTTTACCATGCTGTCATGGCTCACCCCCTCGATACAGGAGGCGATGGTGTGGTCGCCCCCGGCCATGGCGATGGAGATGATGCGCGGCGGATTGTATGGCGATGATGTTGTCGTGTTTTACAGCGTGGGAATCCCGCTGGCGATGTCGATGGTGCTGCTGCTGCTGGGTCTGGCAATGTGCCGGCGGGTGCGCCGCACCTTGGTGGTCGAATGATCGTTTGCGCGGGGGTCCGCAAATCCTATCCGATGGGCCATGGCCAGCGCGAGATCATCCGGGGCGTTGATCTGGTGATCCGTCCTGGCGAACGCTTTGGTATCCTCGGGCGCAATGGCGCGGGTAAGACCACGTTGATCAAGCTGATCGGCGGGGTGGAAATGCCGACGAGCGGTTCGATCCATCGGCATATGTCGGTGTCCTGGCCGCTGGGCTTTGGCGGCGGTTTTCAGGGCAGCCTGACGGGCTATGACAACGCCCGCTTTATCGCGCGGATCTATGGGCGCGAATATCGCGAGCTGCGCGATTTCGTCGAGGATTTTTCCGAATTGGGGCGCCAGCTCTCGATGCCGGTTAAGACCTATTCCTCCGGGATGAAGGCGCGTCTGGCCTTTGCGCTGAGCCTGGCAATCGAGTTTGACTGCTATCTGATCGACGAGATTATCCTTGTGGGCGATCAGAATTTTCAGCGCAAATGCCATACCGAGCTATTTGAAAAACGGGCCGACCGCGCATTGGTGCTGGCCTCGCACAACCCCGGTACGATCCTTGAGTATTGCAACCGCGCCATGGTTCTCGACGGCGGCCATGCCACAGTCTATTCTGATGTTGAGGAAGCTTTGCGGATTTATAACGATTTGTGAAGTTTATCTTGTTATTTGTGCGGCGTGAGCAGAATTTTTATGGATAAAGAGATCTATTTTAAATCTGACTACCTGTTGGCCGAAAAGATCAACGGAGCCAAGGATGTCGTCCTCTATTTTGCGCCGGTCGGAGTTCCCGCAGGGGTCTATATCGGCAGGGGCGTTCTTGCAGCTTTTGACGCGCATCGGATTTTTGTCAATTGCGCCAATGACCAATGGTATCTTGATGGCATTACCGGGATTGGGGATTTTGGAAAATCCGTCAGTGCGCTGGCCGATATCGTTCAATCGCTGCGTGGGCCGGGCGGGAAAGTCGTCGCATTTGGCGGATCGATGGGCGGTTACGGCGCCATTCTTTACGGCTGCGCGATCGGGGCGGATGCTGCAATCGGCCAGGGCACGGAATTTATTCTGGGCATTCCGGGCGGTGCGAGCGAGGGAGCGCTTGCTGGCACCGAGCCTAATCGAATCGACATCTATTCCTATATCAACAAATCAAAAACCAAGGTTTTCAATTATTTCGGTGAAGGCTCGATCACCGATGCCTTCTGCGCCATTACCGCCGAATCAAAATGCGTAAACGGCAATTTTTCAAACTATTCGGTTCGAGGATTGCTGCATACGCTACCAAATTATTTGCACACGCGGTATGGGGTGCCTGAATTCGTTCAGTCGGGCCTGCGCAACCGGATGTATTGTTTGGATGGCGCCAATGAAGGGGCGCTGCTCGACCATCCTGATGTGATCCGGGCTTCGCACAAGATTTATGAAACCGGCATTCTCAATCCGGCCGGTGTCGCGGGCGTGGTTGAGAGCGTATTTCGCGATTTTGCCGAGGTGCGCATGCCCTCGGAAGTCAAAAGCTTTCTATTCTATCATGCGGCTTTGGCGCTGGTCCGGGCCGGTCAGGCTGAG
>CAIOKP010000097.1 GCA_903858875.1 uncultured Sphingomonadales bacterium | reverse complement strand
CATCCTGTCGGCAATCGGCTTCCCAACCGAGATGTTCACTGTGCTCTTTGCACTGGCTCGGACCGTCGGCTGGGTCGCGCAATGGAACGAAATGATCTCCGATCCCGGCCAGAAGATCGGCCGCCCGCGTCAGCTGTATACTGGCCCGACGCAGCGCGATTACATCCCGATCGACAAGCGCTGAACGCAAAGTTGAGACAAACAGGGGCGCGGGGGAAACCTCGCGCCTTTTGTTTTTGGACGAGGTCAAGCCGAGACACGGTAGGTCCACAGCGCCACCCCTGCGCATATTCATCCATGGCATTGAACGCGTTAGCTCGGCACCGCACAAATGGCGCGCTGGGGGGATCTTGCGCCCTTACAAATCCGCCGGCAACTCGAGCGTGAAACACGCGCCCTGTCCGGGGTTGCTCTCCACGGTCAGGTCGCCATGCATCGCGCGGGCCAACCGGCGCGAGATATACAGGCCGAGACCCGAACCACCGTCGCCGCTGCGCCCCAGCCGCTCGAATTTGTCGAACACCCGCACGGCGTCATCGGACGACAGGCCCGGACCTTGGTCAGCGATGGCGATACAGGCCCGATCACCGGAATGCGTTAGCAGCACAGAAATGACCGAGTGTTCCGGACTGTAGCGGATGGCATTGCCGATCAGGTTGAGCAACACCTGCAACACCCGGCGAAATTCACCGATGGCAGGAACGTGGGCATTTTCGCTGGGCGCAGCGATCTTGATGCTTTTTTCGCGGGCCCGCATGCCCAGGATGCCCGCCGCACGCCGGGCTACATCCGCCAGATCGATGTGATCCGCCGCGGGCACAAATCCGTTCGCCTCGATCACCTCAATATCGGCCAGATCCTCGATCAACCCGAGAAGATGCTGGCCCGCCGCCGCAATATCACCAGCATAGGCGCTGTATTCTTCGGGCAGCGGTCCGGCCCGACGGGTGCGTATAGTTTCGGCATTGGCGATGATCCGCGCAATCGGCTGACGCAGGATCGGCGCCAGTTCACGCCCGATCACCGAAGATCGTACAGGTGCGGGTGCCGTGGTTCCCGGCGCGGTCGCGACGAGCGCGGCGACGCGCGGCAAAGGAACATCGCTGGTCAGGCAAAGGTCGAAGCCCTGCACTTCGCCAAGCGGCCCCGGCTGCATGATCAGAGTCGCCCGCCATGGGCGCTGCGATCCCGGCACTGTCACATGCGCGCCGTCGAGCAACCGCCAATGCAGCGGTTGGTGATGACTGCTGCCCGGCAATTGTACGAAATCGGTCCACGGTCGACCGATCCCGCCGCGCATCGCCATGGCGACCTGGCTCAAATCAGCAGCATCACTCTCCACCGCAAGCAAGCATTGGCGCGCATCGAGCCGGGCTGACAATTCGGCCATCGCCCGGTCGATTTCGGCGCGGCGGCGACTGGCCAGATCGGCGGGTTCTGGCGGTAATGGCGTCGATTGCCAATTACGCAGCGCGATGATGCAGCCGCCTTTCCCATCACCCGACGGGGTCACCTCGATCCACGCGCGGATCGTGTCCTGCCCGTCCTGCGCCACGATCGGGCGGGCCAATTTCAGGCCAAAACTCCGCGCCTTGACGACCAGCGCGTGCAATTCGGGAATGGCGATCGCGCCGGGAATGGTGCCACCACAACGGATCTGCAACGAGGCCAGTGGTTCGTCGACCGACACCAGCCGGTCGTCCCCATCGCTACGCGCCTCGACAGGAATACGGTCGGGGGCGGTCATCGTGGCAATCCCCCCCAATTTTCCATACCGGGCCCCGCCTGCATCAGCAGTTCGCCAGCCCGGTCGACGCTCAACCGCGCCAGTCCGTCGGGCATAGCAGCATGGGGATGCAGCGCCAGCAGGTTTTCCTCGATAACGGACAGCTTCACCCCCGCCGCCCGCAGAGCCAAAACCAGCCGGACCTCTTGCCCATCCTGTAGCGTCAGCATCGCATGATCGCGGTTGAGATCACCCGAGAACGCCGCGCCCGTCACAAAAATCGCACATCCGGCATGGCCCAGCGCCAGCGCCGCCACAACGCCAGCACCCATGCCCGACACCAGACGGGCAAGCAGCCCGAGCCGGGTCGTGGCCTCATCATAGCGAGCACACAGCGCCGCCTCGGCCCGACGCGCCGCATCGCCGACGGTCGCATCGTCCCGCGCGTGATCGTGTAGCGTGATCAACACACCATGCAGCAATTCGGCCGGCAATTCGGCCAAGGGCAATTGCATCCGCCGCTGCGCTTGGGCGAAGCGCGCTTGCGCCGCCAGGAGCTTCATCGCTCTGGCGGAAATGTCAGCGTCGCTCGATGCGATCAACGCTTGCAATAGGGGCGACAGCACCGGGTCCAGGCCCATGCGGTCCTGCAATCGCTGGGTCAGTTGCCATTCGAGCGATAACGCGTGAAGATGCGCCAACAATCCCGGCACATCAGGCAACGCCATAGCCAGCGCATCGCCCCGCCCGCCACGCGGCGCCCCTGCGGCAACCAGTACATCATCAATCTGACGAGCCAGATCACCCAGCATGGCCCGCAACCGCGCCAGAATATCATCGCCAAACAATGCCTGATCGTGATGAACCAGCAGGTGCCGCAGCACCGGCGACACAGAACCAATCACCGCATCACCCCGCGCCAATTGCAGGCGCAGGCCTGCCTCGGCCGAATCACCACCATGAGAATCTGCGCGCGTATCGCTCATGCGCGGAATATAGCAGATATGAGGTTAAACCTGTGTTAGCCGATTTTGCCGACTGACTGCGACGATCCCGGTAATCAAATATCCGATCGCCAGCCCACCAATCACCACGCCCAGCATGCCCGCAAATCCAGCGGTCGCCAGTACCGAAGCCAAAATCGTGCGGTCCTTCATCCACGGCGCCCAACGCGAGGCCAACATCGGCGGCACCAACCGCGCAAGGCCCAGCAACATTAACGGCGCAAAGGCATTTGCCCCCCCCTGCGCCTGCGCTGGCGCCTGCCCCAAAGCCAGCAGCACCAGCAACACGCCGTCCATCCCCCAGCCATAGATAACCACCGGCGCAATATTCGGGCGGGCCAGACGTAGTGAACGCCGCTCAAACCGGCCAAACAGCGCGGCGCTCTCGAACCAGATCCACGCCATCGCGCAAAACGCCAGCCCCACCGCAACAAACCCAAACCATCCCAAAACCAACCCCAGCGCGGCAAGAACGCTGGCTGCAATCGCCACCACCGTGCCGCTCGACCCGGCGTGCAGCAGCGCGGGGCCAAGGTGGCGTACGCCCCACCCGGCAACCCACATGGCCGGTGATCCCCTGCCCCCGGCAGAAGTGTGCAACCGTATCCACGTCGGCTCGATCGCGTGCGCCTCGGCCTCGGTCCGTACCAAGGTCCAGCGCCCCCCGTCGAGCGCCTCCTGCGGCAAAGGGCGTTGCGGAATGCCCGCTTGCAAGGCAACACGTTGTAGCGTGGCAAAAACGTCAATGTCGGCGGGCATATCGCCCATCCGGTCGAGCAATCGCCCCGGCACCCGCATCGCGCTGGCCGAGGCGGAATTTATGTCGAGCCGTTCGAAACCCGCCAAAAGGCCGATCTCAACCGGTTGCGTCAGCACGACGCCACCTGCATCCAGCATGGTAATCGCCAATTCCGGCCAAGCCAGCAGCCCGTCGCCCAGCGCGATGACCTCGTCATGCGCCGAAACCAACGCCAAGACGCCATGCAATCCGGGCACACGATGGAACATCGCCCCAGCCTGCTCGGCGGCGTGTTGCAGCGCGACAATTTCAGGATCATGGCCAGATGCCAGGCAAACAATCCGCTCGCACCCAACCGCCAGCGCCAAACCCAATTGATGCCGAGCAAGCGAATAGCCCCCAACGCGCAGAAATGCGCGCGGGGTATCACCGGTGGCACCGGCAGGATCGAGCATGGATAACAGGGCGACGCGCAAAGACTTCTCCGAACAAGGCCCCGCTTGTAGAGAAGCACAGGGGCCCTGCCAAGCGTCATGCCGGCATACCCAATTTGATCACTTTCCAATCGTTAACGACGAGATGCGATCAGGTCTTTGAAAAATCGTCAACAAAAGCCTGAATTTTGCGAATTATGGATGGATCCCCCGGCGCGGAATCTAAAGCCTGTTCGGCCAGAGACATTAACGGCCAGACCTGAAAACTCGCTGCGAGCCCCTTGAGCCGCATTGCGGCAACGTGCCAATTTCCGTCGCAACGGGCGCGACGCAACAGATCAATCTGTCGGGCAAGACTATCGCCAAATGCCGCGCGCAATTCCGCAAATAGCGCCGGATCATCACCAGCGGCAGCGGAAAGAGTCGCATCTAGGGCTCCTGCTTCATAGGCCATGCCGCGGGATAGCATGTATAGGTTAACACAGTCTTTCTTCTTGCCCCGGCTGTGCTATCAATGAGAGATGACTGTCAGCACTCCTTTTTCAGCGATTAATCAGGCCCCCGATAGTCCGGTCGGCGCGCCCCCTTTTGCGGAACCGGACCTTGCGTCGGCGCCTGCGCTGGCTGTGGACAGTGATTGGGCGGACGAAATGAGTGATCCGGCGGCGGCACAAAGCGCGCTTGCGGATTGGATCGCGCCGGCATTGGCCGGGCTGATGGTAGCGGCATGGACGGGCCTGTTCGCTTGGGCGATGCCGGCGGGCGCGACCCCTGCGCAATGGGCGGGCCTTGCCGCGCAATGGTCGGGCCCGGTGGTGGTGATCGGTATGGGGTACGTGGTGTCCATGCGATTCAGCCGGCGCGAAGCCGGGCGTTTTGCCGATGCGGCCCGGTTGCTTCGCGCAGAATCGCAATTGCTCGAGGAACGTCTGACCTCTGTGAACCGCGAAATCAGTCTCGCGCGTGACTTTCTCGCCGCCCAGACCCGCGATATCGAATCCATGGGTCGCGTTGCGGTCGAGCGCATTTCGCAACACAGCGGCCGGCTTGCCGAACTGGTTCAGGATAATTCGGCGCGGGTCGAAACCTTGGGCAGCGTCAGCTCTGCCGCACTTGGCAACATGGAACAGTTGCGCGACCATCTGCCGGTCATCGCCACGGCTGCCAAGGATGTCACCAGCAATATCGGCAATGCCGGACGCGTTGCGCACGCGCATTTGCAAGATATGGTCAAGGGCCTCAACCGTCTGAACGAATTTGGGCAGGCGAGCGAACGACAAGTGGCCTCACTGCGCGACCGGATCGAGGCGACGTTGACAGCACTCGAGACACGAACGCAGCATCTCGATCGCGTGATCACCGGGCGGTTCGAGGCTTTGGAAGAACGTTCTACCGGTTTTGCGCTCGACCTGGAGCGGCATGAAAGCGATGCACGCGAATCTCTGCGCCAGCGCGCCGCCGTGCTGGGCGACGAAATTGCCGCCACGCGCAGTCGGCTGGACCGCGATGAGGCCGATGCACTGACATCGCTGCGGGCCCGCCTGTCGGCGCTGCGTGACGAGGCTGCGACCATCTCGCGCGCGCTACGCGAAGGCGAGACTGGCGCGCTGGCCGAATGGCAGTCGAGCATTATCCGACTGTCGGGCGACATGACCCACTTTGACAATGAGGTGAACGGCCGCCACGCGACAGCAATAGACCATGCGGGTCGGCTGGGCGCCATGACCGAGGCCACCACGCTGCGTCTGGCACAGGCCGAGGCCCGGATTGAGGCTTTGACCATCGCTGACAATGCCGTCGCCAGCGGTATGGAAACGAGGCTCGAGACGCTGCAACGACGCCTGTCGGAGACTGACAGCGCGCTCGAAAAACTGACCGACAGCAGCGTTCGCCTGCTCGAACTCATTCAATCGTCCGCCCGCCAAGCCCGCGAGGATTTGCCAGTTGCTCTGACCGCTGGCGAGGCGCAGTTGGTCAGCTATGAAGAGCGCGTAACCCTGTTGCGTGACACGGTGGAGGCGGCGCGGGATACCGGCTTGGCGCTGTCAGGCCAAGTGAGTACGGCACAGGACATTTTGATCGCAACCACCAACGAATTGGGCGCTTTGCATGATGGCGTCGACGCGCGAATGGCCGCCCATGCCACCACATTGGGGACCTTGCGCGAAGGTTTGAACGCGGTGGAGCAAGATACAACCCGTCTTGCCGATCACGCGCAGGGCGAGTTGGATCATGCGATATCGGCTCTGACCGATGCTGTGCGGTCTGCTGTCCATGTGATCGAGGTCGATGGCGCCGCTCGGGTCAGTTCGCTGGCCGAGCAATTGAGCAATCAGAGCGGCGCCGCACTTGAACGCGCGATGCGGTTGAAGGGCAGCGAAATATCCGGCCAATTGGAGCAGGCCGCCGCCCATACCACCGGCGTCAGCCGCGAAGCAGCACAGCAATTGCGCGACCAATTGGCCGCGGTCGAAGAATTGGCTGTGAACCTCGAACGGCGCATAGCCGAAGCGCGCGACAGGGCCGAAGAGCAAGTGGATAGCGATTTCACCCGTCGCATGGCGGTCATTACAGATACGTTGAATTCATCCGCAGTCGACATTACGCGGGCGTTGAATGAAGACGTCGCCGATACCGCTTGGGCCGCCTATTTGCGCGGCGATCGAGGCATTTTCAGCCGCCGGGCCGTCAAGTTGCTGGACGCGGGCGATGCGCGGCAGGTGTTGCAACTGTACGAAAATGACAGCGCCTTTCAAGCGCACGTCAACCGGTACATCCATGATTTCGAGGGAATGCTGCGGCATTTATTGGCCACACGCGATGGACATGCGATCAGCGTCACATTGCTCTCGTCGGACATGGGCAAGTTGTATGTCGCGCTGGCGCAGGCCATCGAGCGGCTGCGGACGTAAACTGGCAGGGGGTGGCAGCCCCCTGCCCAGCGGCTTACTTAACCACCACCGATGCTGGTGGATGGAACGGCGCGATGTCCTCGATGGTCACCCAGCCCTTGACGAAATTAGCGTAAAACAGCGCAAATAAAATGGCGCTGATGACCGTCGTCCGGATAGCGACCCGGCCCGGCCTGAAATTGCTGGGCGCACTCGTCGCCTGCCCTTTGATCAACGCCTCGCCGGTTTCATCCGGCGTGCGCAGGCCAAAGGGCATGACAAGAAACGCAGTGATCACCCAAAACAACAGATAGATCGCCAGCATCGATACTGGTTTCACGGCACGAGCCCTTCGATCATCAGCATCACCTTGACCTGCGGCTTTTTCCCGCACCAGCGGGCGGCGGCCCGGCGGGTTGCCAAACGGGCGGCCTCGGCAATGGCCCCGGCGTCGCGTTTGTCGCCCCCCTTCAATTTGCTCAGCGCCTCGACCACATCGGCTGCGGCCTCGGTCGCAAAGGCCTCGTAATCTTCGACCAGCGGAAGGCCCAGACCCGACACTTGCGCGCGGTAATCGTGGTGCTTCACATGCCCTGCTATCGCGACCATCACCACGCCCTGCAACGCGATCCGGCGACGCATCATGATCGCCTCGCCATTGGCCGGCGAAATGATGTCGCCGTCCAGCAGCAGGCGCCCTGCGCGCACTTCGCCCAATGTGCTGGCTTTGCCGGGGGCCAGACGGCTCACATCGCCGTTTTTCTGGACCACCTGATGAGGAATACCGGCCAGTTTGCCGACCCGCGCCTGTTCGCGCATATGGCGCATTTCGCCATGCACAGGCATCAATACATCGGGCCGGATCCAGCTATACAGCTCTTCCAACTCTGGTCGACCGGGGTGGCCGGAAACGTGGATTTCGGCCTGCCGGTCGGTAACCACGGTGATACCTTGCGCGGCCAGTTGGTTCTGGATGCGGCCGATGGCGATTTCATTGCCAGGGATCTGGCGGCTGGAAAACAGCACCACGTCGCCGGCGCCCAGCTTGACCGGGTGATTACCGTCGGCAATCCGGGCCAGCGCCGCACGGGACTCGCCCTGACCGCCGGTCGCCACGATCAGCACTTCGCCGCGTGGCAGCCCCATCGCCGTGTCGACACTGATCAGGTCGGGCAGATCCTTGAGATAGCCGCAGCTTTTGGCCGCCTCGATAATTCGGTCGAGTGATCGCCCTTGCACGCATAATTGCCGATGGGTTGCCTTGGCAACCCGCCCCAGCGTCTGCAAACGTGCGACGTTGGACGCAAAGGTCGTGACCAGCACGCGCTTGCCCTTGTGCCGGGCAACCTCGGCCTGCATCGCGCGGGCCACCTCGCCCTCGGACCCGGACGCCTCCTGATTGAACACATTGGTGCTGTCACACACCAGCGCCAACACGCCCTCGTCACCAATCTTCGTCAATTCTTCAGGCGTCGCCGGCACACCGACCAGCGGTTCCTTGTCGAGCTTCCAGTCGCCAGTGTGGAACACCCGGCCATAGGGCGTCTCGATCACCAGCGCATTGCCTTCGGCAATCGAGTGCGCCAGCGGGACATAGCGAATGCCAAACGGGCCGATGTCAAACTGGTCCAAATGGTCGATTACCCGCAATTCGACATCGCGCGAAATCCCGGCTTCCGCGAGTTTGGACGCCACCAGCTTGGCTGTAAACGGCGTGGCATACAGTGGCACATCAAGGTCTGCGGCAAAATAGGGCACCGCGCCGATGTGATCCTCATGCGCATGGGTCAGCACAATGCCCAACAGGTCGGCTCGCCGTTCCTCGATGAAATCGAGATCGGCGAACACCAGTTCGACACCGGGATACTCATTGCCGCTGAAGGTCATACCGAGGTCGACCATCAGCCATTTGCCATTACAGCCATAGAGATTGACGTTCATGCCAATCTCCCCCGACCCGCCCAGCGCGCAGAACAACAGTTCCTTGCCCGGGCTGAAATCACGGGCCTTGCCCGCGCGGGGTACTCGATTGGAACCTGCTATGATCTCTCTCCCATTCTATCGCCTGGCCGCGCGTTCAGCGAGCAATGCCAGTCCATTCAGTGTCAAATCCGGATCGATCGCGTCGAACAACCCAGCCTGTCGGTGAAACAACACCGCCAAGCCACCCGTCGCCACCACCGTCGCCGGGCGGCCGATTTCGGCGCGCATCCGGGCAATCAAACCTTCGATCATCGCGACATAGCCCCAATAGACCCCGATCAACATCTGATCTTCGGTGTTGGTGCCGATCACGCTGTGGGTGGCCGGCTCGGCAATCGCGATGCGCGGCAATTTTGCAGTATTGCCGACCAGCGCGTCGAGCGACAGGTTCAGGCCCGGCGCGATGATTCCACCCTTATACGCGCCATTGAAGTCGATAGCATCAATCGTTGTCGCCGTGCCGAAATCCACCACGATCAAGTCGCCGGCATAGGCCGCGTGGGCGGCAATCGCGTTCACGGCGCGGTCCGCGCCCAGCGATTTGGGCTGATCGACATCGATATCGATGGCATAGGACGCCTTGCCCTCACCCGCCACCAATAGCGTCGCGCCAAAATATTGCCGGGCCAGCACATCGAGATTATGCAACGCGCGGGGCACCACAGTACTGACGATAATTTGGTGAATGGCGTCGCGCTCGACCCCTTCGATACCCAGCAATTGCACCAGCCACACTGCATATTCGTCCGCTGTCCGTCGCGGATCGGTGGCGATACGCCACCGCGCGCGGATCTCGCGCCCGTCGAACAGGGCAAAGACAACATTGGTATTCCCGACATCGATGGCGAGCAACATCGCGGCTCTCCCTTTCCCTCAGGCGTGTGGGACACAGGCGAGATGCACGTCGCCTGCATGAATTGTGCGGCACGTGCCGTCCGCAAGCGTCAGCCGCAAGGCTCCTTGCGCATCAAGCCCCGCGAAACGGCCCGATAGCTGCGCCCTCGTTCCGTCTTGCACCAGCAATGACGTACCGACTGGATGCGCGACCAATTGCCACCGACGGACCAGCGCTTCGAGCCCGAATGTCCGCCAATGCCGTAATTCCTCGGCGAAATGTTTCGCCAAATTGACGGCAAAATTATCCCGATGGGGCGCAGGGCCAAAACGGGTGAGGGCAACAGTATCGCGGTCGGGCAAATCGGGCGCATGGGCCAGATTGACGCCAACCCCGACAACCACCGCGTCACCAACGCGCTCCAGCAAAATGCCGGCGAGTTTCGCGCCACCGATCAAAACATCGTTCGGCCATTTGAGCACAGGCAGATGCGGCGGTGGCACCAAAGGCGCAACCGCTGCCTGCACCGCAAGCCCCGCGACCAGCGCGAGCGACCCGGCATGTGGTTGATGGGAATCAATCGCCACCTGGGTCGAACCCATGAAATTGCCCAGGCCGTCGTTCCAAACCCGACCGAGGCGCCCTCGCCCGGCGTTCTGGCGGTCAGCAATGAGCCAACAGCCCTCCCTTACCGGCTCACACGCCGTCAGCCTTGCGGCAAGATCAGCGTTGGTGGAGCCGGTAAGGCTAAGAACTTCGATCAAAGGGGGCAATACCCGCGCATCAAACCGTGTGAAACAGCGCAGCAGCAGCCGTCCGGGTAATGCCGCCCAGCCACCCGGTAAGGAGATACCCCAGCGGAGAAATCACCACCGCCGACGCGATCAACAAACCATTGTGTAGAAAATCACCCTTGCTGGCGACCTTGTCCACCGGTTCGTCAAAATACATCACCTTGACGACCTTCAGGTAATAGAAGGCGCCGATGACGCTCGCAGCGATACCGATCGCCGCCAAGGGCACGAGACCTGCAGCAACCGCCGCCTGAAACACCACGAACTTGCCCCAGAACCCGAAGAGCGGCGGAATACCGGCAAGACTAAACATCACCATCGCCAGCACAAAACCGATCAACGGACGAGTCCGCGACAGGCCGCCTAGGTCTGCAATCGCCTCAACCGCGTTACCGTCCGCATCGCGCAGCATCAAAATGGCCACAAAGCCACCCAGCGACATCACAACATAGATGAACAGATAGACCAGCATGGACGAAGCGCCGCCCGGCGTTGCCGCGGCCAGACCGATGAGCATGAAGCCCACGTTGTTGATCGACGAATAGGCCATCAGCCGCTTGATGTTGCCCTGACCGATTGCGCCAAGCGCACCCACCACGATCGATGCAAGCGCAATGAACACGACGACCTGCTGCCAAGCGGCAACCTGTGTGCCAAAGGCAAACAACGCAACACGCATGGTCAAAGCCAACGCGGCAACCTTGGGCGCTGTGGCGAAGAACGTCGTCACAGGCGTCGGAGCGCCTTCATAAACGTCGGGGGTCCACATGTGGAACGGCACCGCGCTGATCTTGAAGGCAAGGCCTGCCAGCATAAACACGATACCGAACAGCGCACCATGCGACAGACCAACATGCAGGGCCAAGCGAATGCCCTCAAAGCTGGTTGTACCGGCAAAGCCGTAAGTCAAGCTCATGCCAAACAGCAGAATACCACTCGCAAGCGAACCCAGTACGAAATACTTGAGGCCAGCCTCCGCCGAGCGGTCATCCGTGCGCAGCATCGCTGCCATCACGTAAGCCGCCAACGAGTTCATCTCAAGCCCGAGGTACAGGGTCAACAAATTCGTCGCCGACACCATCAGACCCATGCCGAGTACCGCAAAGAGCGCAAGAATTGGGTATTCAGCGCGATACTTGCCATGACGTTCGAAAAAATCGGGAGCAATCAGCAGCGCGATACCCGCTGAACCATAAATCAGCAGCTTGGCAAAAGCGGCAAAGCTATCACCTGCGTATTGACCAAAGAACGCACTGGCCTCGGGCCCCATGGCGCCATTAGCCAATGCGGGAGCGACAAAGAAGGCCGCAACCAACAGTACCGCTGCAGCGATATACGTGATGGCGCGCGCTGCCTTGTCCCCTGCCCAGCCGGCAATCAACAGCAGCAAGAGGCCAGCGACGCTCAGGATATCCTCTGCCGCGAGCAGGCGAAGGGAAACAGCCCAGCTCATTACTTCTCACTCCCTTCGCTGGCCGTTACGGCCGCATGTTGTTCTACAGTATCGCCCTCGGCGGCGGGACCCGCATGGCCAGGTGTCACCTGGGCGTCGCCCAACGGGCGCGCTTGCGCCAACCGGGCATCGAGATGCGCGATATCAGCCCGGATCGGCGCGATAAAGGTTTCGGGATAGACGCCCATCCACAAGGTCGCAGCCCCGAGCGCACCAAGCATCACCACCTCACGCGCGCTCAGATCAGGCATTGCCGCGGCATCAGCGTTCTTCTGCACACCGAACACCACGCGGCGATAGAGATACAACATATAAGCCGCGCCAAGGATGATCCCGGTGCCAGACACCAGGGCGACCCAGCTCGACACCTTGTAGATACCGGCCATCGACAGGAATTCCCCGACGAAGCCGCTGGTACCAGGCAGACCGACCGACGCCATGGTGAACAGCATGAAGAACAAGGCATATTTTGGCATATTGATCGCCAAACCGCCGTAACGGTCGATTTCCCGGGTGTGCAGGCGGTCATAGATCACGCCAACGCACAGGAACAAGGCGCCGGCCACCAAACCGTGGCTCAACATCACCACGACCGAACCTTCAAGGCCGACACGGT
>CAIOKP010000096.1 GCA_903858875.1 uncultured Sphingomonadales bacterium | reverse complement strand
CGACAATTTGCGCGAAAATGACGCGGTGCAGCAGAATTTCCTGCCGATTTTCACGGGCTTGCCCTTTGGTCCGCGGCGCGCGCCTGCGGTTTCTACGCAGGTCCGGATCGTAAGGCTTCGGACATAGAAAAAACCCGCCTGGCCCGGTGGGGGCTGGCGGGTCTTTCGGCGATGGTGGGCGTAGCAAGGATTGAACTTGCGACCCCTACGATGTCAATAGTGTCTAACACTCTGATAACGCTACCATTTGTCATGCGTATCACACTGGAATTGTGACTGGAAATCTCAAAATCCCAACTGATTTTTGACCGTTTTGAATTGTGTCACGTGGTGCTGGAAGCGCTGCCCATTGTGACGTGATTGTGATGTGATTTCAGGGCTTTGGAGCGCGCTTCGCTGCGCTCGCAATCGCGCTGTCAAGCTCGCCAGCGGCAGCAGCAGCGTAGAACGCTTGCAGGACGATGGGCACATCGGCGAGCTGCTTCACGAACACGGCGTTGCCATCCTTGCTCAGCGGCAGAGGACGCGCACCGTACTTGCACTGCACATAGTGCCCACCGTCCTGAGCGAAGAACCAAGCGCGCGTGACACGCTGGTGCTGAACCTGAACGCGCTCACCCTGCTCATTCTTGGACCAGCGCGAAACAGTGACCGTATGCTGCTTTCCTAGCAGCGTAGCTTCAGCTGCCTTCAATTGTTCCTCAATGGCCGCAAGCAGCTTGTTCCGGCGGGCTTCAACGGGATTCAAAGTGTCTTGTCGCGAGACACTTTTGATGGTCAGCTTTGAAAGGTGGGACATTCGCAATCTCCTTGTCTGAGAATGCGATTCTGAATCCATCCTTATGATATTCCTACCAAAAATATCCGATTGCTTCATGGCGGGGCAGATTCGGTGGCATATTTCCTACTTGTTCTGCTCCTGCCATTTCCAGCGTTCTTCAATGCGGGGGTAGAGAGTGGCGAGATCAAATTCCAAAGCATGCGGGCAGTTTTCGTAGCTGGGGAAAGTTCCCCGAGCGGCATTCTCGGCGATCATACGAGCTCGGTATAACGCTCGACTGGTGAGGATCTTTAATCTCTCGCGATCATCGCTATCGCCTATGAGAGATGTCCCGTCGAGTCGACGGCTATAAGTTGCGCTGAGATTCGCCAATGCGCCAACGCGCCAGTTTGTAAATTCAGGGAACTTAGCTCTGATCCACACGAGCTTAAGGTAACGAAACAAGCTCTTTTTATCGATCCGCTTTTTGGCAAGCGGGTATTTAGCAGGCTTTGTTTTAAGACCTCGTTGCTCAGGCGTATATCTGCTGAGGAGCTTCTCGATTTGGCGAGTAATCTGACTTTTCGTCAAATGGATTGGGACTGCAATGGCCAGCGTGTTTTGCCTCCCTTCATTTTCCCAATGCCTGTCCAGATAATCGCTGGCAGCCGCAGCCAGGCGGGCATGTCGATCGGGCTTGCGACTGATCGCTGCTATGCTCCTGACTTGGGGCTTTTGTCCCAGATACCCAAAGACATTGATGCCGCGCGCCAGCCACCATGTTTTGAAACGCTGCTGCCGCACATCGCCGAGATCGTCATAGACCTCCAAAACACTTGAAAAATCTTTTGGTAGCTGAGCCTTCTCACTATCGCTGAGTTCATTTGACCGTAATTTTCGAGCCAATTCATAGCTTGGGCTGATGGCGAGATATTCGAACCAAAGCAGGTAAAACGCGACGCGGGTCGCCCAGATACCATCATTTTTGAAAAGGGCACTGACAGGTGGATCCTGCTGGCCGGATAAATCGTGCACGGGGTTATCTCGTTAAGCTGCAAACATCTGGATAATCTTCTAACGAGGTAACGTCTGATAGTCGACCTCCATCGGCGGCGCAAAAACGCTCTGCCGTAGCAACTGACAATCCAGTCGGTCGCTGATCAAATGGAAAGGCAATATCAATGGCAAATATCTCGAATAAACTCGCCCCGCACGATGTCGCGACGCGTCTCAACGATCTCGCAAAGGATCACGCTGCGTGGAACAATGGGGCTTACAAGACCAGCAATTCTGAGCTGTACGCTCTGCTGGATCGCTGCTTCACTTTGCTGGAGCAGATGACGGGGCAGCGCAAGCTCATCGCTCAGTTGAACAATCTGCTCACGGCTAGCGGTATTAAGTTCAACGACGGCACCTCGCTTGAAACGAAGATTGCGCGGTTCGTCTTCAATGGCGATAGCAAGCGCATCACTCTGTATGCGCGCAATCTTCGCATTGTGGCCGCCGAAAAGGCGGAAAATCAGAGCGTCGCGGATTTTATCACTCGTGCTGGTGGTGTCGAAGAGGTCTGCAAGCGGAAGGTCGCCGGCGTTCTCACGAAGGCGGAGCAGGCAAAGCTGAACATCAAGCTTGCTGAGGTGCACTTTGTCACCGCTGACTCTCTGGTGCAGGACTTCGCTTGCACGGCGCCGGAAGTGCATCCTGGCAAGGATGCGTCGCATCAGTTCACCGCTGCGCTGCTTCGCAAGAACGACGATGGTTCGTTCAGCATTGTCTACGGTTGCAACAAGGCGACGGTGGTCAAGGTGCTGCTCGCTGAGGGTGGTGTGGTCGCTTCGCAGCAGGCCGCAGTGAATATGGTGAACGCTGATCACAAGGCGCGCCGTGAGCAGCGCATTGCTGCCCTTGCGAAGCCGCGTCTCAAGGCAGCTGCGTAATCTCACACATCTTGGGGGCATCCTAGTTGTCCCCCTAAATCCCTACATTTCAAAAGGAATTCAATATGTTCAATCGGAAAAAATATGAGCCGCAAACTGTTGCCGATCTGGTGTTCGCTGATGAGGACACGCGGCAGCGTGTGGAAGATTACGCAAACGGGGAACGCACGGACCATGCTCTGCTGCATGGGCCAATGGGGACTGGTAAGTCGTCTACTGCCCGTGTGATCGCTGAAGCTCGTGTTGGTGTGCAGAATGGCTTGTCTACGCAAGCGTATGAAGGGGCGTCGTTCAAGGAATCTGATCTGGATAAGATCCTGAATGACTGGAATTGGCAGCGTCTCGAGGGGGCAAAGTTTCCCGTCTCGGTCATCAACGAGATTGATCTGCTGCCGCCTGCTATGCTGGAAAAGCTGAAGGCGTTCATGGATCAGTGCGGACATCAGGGGCAGATCATCGGCACGACGAACCACGAGTACCGGCTTAGCTATTCGCATAGGGATCGCTTTGATATCATTGAAATGCCTGCTCTGCCTGGTGAAGCCTTTGAACCGCGTGTGCGTGAGATGCTCGCTAACGAAGGGGTGCAGATCGCGGATGAGACGATCCGTGATGTTCTCGCGCCCAACTATGGCAGCTGGCGTGACGCTCTTTCGGCCACGCAGGACATGATCCTGGACGAGAAGCGCAAATCCAAGCCGTAAATCAGAACAATTTTCTCAAAATCAAAGCCGCCTCTTTGGGCGACGGGGCGGCTTTGCCTTTTTTTGAAAGGAATGCACAATGTCCGACGTAGGATTTTTTAAATTCGAAAGGATCATTAATAACCCAGATTTCCCGTTCGCTATTCTGATTTATCGCTATAATTTCAATGACAACGGAGAGGATGAATTCGAGGAATTTCATGTTTACGTTGGCGCAGGCGGCATCTCGCACATCTACGCGTCTGACTACGGCATTTATCTTTCTGACAATTCTGATGACGAGTGCTGGGGATACGTGATCAAGGAGCTTAACCAGATGCGCGTTTTCAATGACATGCTGAATATCGGCCACTCGATGATCAGCTCGAATGGCACGGTTCAAATTCCAATTGGAAGCGTAGCAGACTGAGAACAAGGAAAAGCCGCTTTTCGGGGCGGCTTTTTTGTGCCTACCATTCGCGTGGGCAAAGGTGTCTGGTGCAAGACTGTTTCACGCAGCCAGATCGAACTCCACGCTGTCAGCATCCACCAGAGCACGACATTTCCCGCTCATGGCAGAGAGTTGCTCACCAAGCTCACGATAGCGGGGCAGGGGTGCGAGCTGTTCGGCCGCGTTTTGCAATCTACTCGCACATATTGCGATTGTGCCCAAACTGGGTTCGGAGCGGGTCGAACGCAGCTTCCGCACATAGCCTTCGCAGCAGCCAAGCCAATGTTCGCTGAACTCGCTTTCGCTTGCCGTGATACGTAAGCGGTGTTCTCAGACCACGGCAGTCCACGGCATGAGTTCGCCGACGCTGTTCGCCGGATGACCGTTGGCCAATTTTTCGAGCGTCTGCGTCAGCCATGTATGTGGATTGATGCAGCTCAGCTTGCAGTTTTCGATGAGCGTGGCGATCACCGCCCAGTTGTCTCCGCCTTCGTCAGACCCAGCGAACAGGGCATTTTTGCGATTCAGGGCGAGCGGCCTGATGCTGCGTTCGACGGTGTTGCTGTCGAGATCGACACGGCCGTCATCGAGGAACCGTGACAGACCATCCCAGCGTGTCAGCGCATAGCGGATGGCTTCGCCGAGCTTGGCCTTTGCGCTGACCTGGCGGTTTTTGGCCTCGAGAAAGATCCGGAGGTCATCGACAATGACGCGGCTGCGCTCATGTCGGATTTGCTGGCGCTGTTCTGCAGGGGCGCCACGCACCTCGTCCTCGATCTTGTAGAGCGCTGCGATCCGCTGCAGCACTTCGACGGCGACCGGGGAATTGTCCGCCAACTCGTAAAACTTGCGCCTGACGTGCGCCCAGCAGAACGCGAGCACGATCTGTTGCCGGCGCTTGGCCAGCGCGGTGTAGCCGCCATAGCCATCGACCTGCAGGATTCCGGCAAAATTGCCGAGATGCGCTTCCGCCCGCTCCCCCTTGCGGTCAGCGGCATAGACATAAGCGACCATTGGCGGGGTATCGCCGCCCCATGGGCGATCGTCGCGCGCATAGGCCCACAGTTGCCCGGTCTTGGTCCGACCACGCCCGGGATCGAGCACCGGCGCTGTTGTTTCGTCGGCGAACAATCGTTCGGATCGTCGCAATCGTTCCAGGATGTGGTCGCGCAAGGGGCGCAGATACCAGGCTGCTCTGCCAACCCAATCCGCCAGTGTCGAGCGATCAAGCTGGATACCTTGCCGCGCGTAGATCTGGGCTTGCCGGTACAATGGCAGGTGATCGGCGTATTTTGCGACCAGGACCTGTGCGATCAGTGCTTCGGTCGGAATGCCGCCCTCGACGATCCGCGCCGGTGCCGGAGCTTGCACGACCGCACCCTCACATGCGCGGCAGCCGTAGCGAGGCCGGCGCGTGACCAGCACCCGGAAGGTGATTGGCACCACATCAAGGCGTTCGGCAACGTCCTCGCCGATCTGATGGAGCGCCCCGCCGCAGCAAGGGCAGGCTTTATCTTCGATATCGACAACCTGCTCGATCCGCTCGAGATGCGCAGGCAGCGAACCGCGGTTGGCCTTGCGTGGTCGGTCGGACCTGGACTGGCCAGTTGCCGCGTCGCGTGCCGCACGAGCCTGACCCAGCGCCGTCTCGACATCTTCAAGGCCAAGCTGCAACTGATCAGGGTCAAGTTGCTCGGAACGCGCACCGAACCGGTGGCGCATGAAGGCATCGACAATCGACTGCAGCCGCTCGATCTCGGCGTCCGCCTCGCCCTTGGCCGCCGTCACTTCGGCGAGCTTGCGGGACTGCTCAAGGGCGAACGCACGCAGCGCTGCAACGTCTTCGGGAAGGTCCGCTTCCATCAGCATGGGCGCAGTGAATCAGCAGGAGAAAGCCCCGTCAACCGGCAATTTGCGGGGCGATGGGCTTGCGTCCGCCATGCACCCTGCGCCAGTCCAGCCCTTCGAGAAGTGCGCCCAATTGCGCCGCTGTCAGCCGCATCACACCGTCCTGAATGCCCGGCCACTTGAAGCCGCCCTGCTCAAGTTTCTTGGCCATCAGACACAGGCCGGTGCCATCCCACCAGACCAGCTTGATCCGGTCTGCGCGCTTGGCCCGGAACACGTAGATCACTCCGGAAAAGGGATCGCCGCCGTACTCGGCACCGACCAGCGCAGCCAACGCGTCAGGCCCTTTGCGGAAATCTACCGGACGCGTTGCGACCATCACGCGCGCGCCGGCACCGGGCCCGATCATCGTGGGCCCTTGAGCGCTTCGATTACCGCGGCAATCACGCCGGCATCGGCGCCGCGCGCGATCTTCACCGCCACGCCATCAATCTCCAGTTCGACAGCAGCCGCTGTGGCACGCCGCCTGCGCCGTGTTCGGCGCGCAGCTACCGGTTCCGGTCGCGTGGACGGCTCGACCACTGCTGGCACGAACATCGTGCTGACCGGCTCTGTCAGGGGAGGCGCCAATCCCTGACCCTCAAGTTCTTTGCGCAAATCCTTCCGCCAGGCATAGACCTGCGAAGGATCAAGCCCATATCGCCGCGCGACAGCGCCGACACGCTCGCCGCCAGTATAGCATTCCGCGACAATCGAGGCCTTGAGCTCCGGCGGCCATTCCCGCCGCTTGCCTTTGCCCGTGAATATCTCGAACCGCTGCGCGCCCTTGCTCACAGGATCATCACACGGGATTATCAGAGGAGTAGCGCCCTCGGCCCAAATCAGGCCGCGCAAACTCCACGCTGGGCATCACACACGCAAGGTG
>CAIOKP010000095.1 GCA_903858875.1 uncultured Sphingomonadales bacterium | reverse complement strand
CCGACATCATCGACGGACTGGCCGCCTGCGGCGTGGCTACCGTGCATGAATCGCAAAACCGCACCGGTTTGATGGCCAGCTATATGCGCCCGATCTACGCCGGTGCCCGTATCGCCGGCAGCGCGGTGACGATCAGCGCCGCCCCCGGCGACAATTGGATGGTCCACGTCGCCATCGAACAATTGCAGGCCGGCGACATCCTCGTCCTCGCCCCCACATCCCCTTGCGAAGACGGCTATTTCGGCGACCTGCTGGCCACCAGCGCACAGGCACGCGCCTGTCGCGGCCTCGTCATTGATGCCGGCGTCCGCGATGTGCGCGACCTGACCGAAATGGGCTTTCCCGTGTGGTCCAAGGCCGTCTGTGCGCAGGGCACCGTCAAGAATACCCTGGGCAGCGTCAACATCCCGATCGTTTGTGCCAATGCTCTGGTCAATCCGGGTGATGTGATCGTCGCCGATGACGACGGCGTCTGCGTCGTGCCGCGCGAAAAGGCCGCCGAAGTGTTGAAGGCGGCACAGGCACGCGAGGCCAACGAGGGCGAGAAGCGTCAGAAATTGGCCGAGGGTGTGCTGGGCCTCGACATGTACAAGATGCGCGAGCGGTTGGAGAAGGAAGGTTTGAAGTACGTTTGAGGCACGTCGCAGGCTTTTATCGCGGCATCGCTCTATCGCCCGACCTGACACGCCACACCACAGTCAAGGGGAGCGCGAGGGGGGTGCCTCTCGCACCTTGAAAAGGGACCCAACGCAATGACCACCAACCTTTCAGCCAAATGCATGTGGATGCGCGGCGGCACATCAAAGGGCGGCTATTTCCTGCGCGACGACCTGCCCGCCGATATCGCCACACGCGATGCGTTTCTGCTGGGCGTGATGGGATCGCCCGACCCGCGTCAGATTGACGGGCTGGGCGGCGCCGATCCGCTGACCAGCAAGGTCGCGGTGGTCGCCAAATCCACCCGCCCCGGCATCGATGTCGATTACCTGTTCCTGCAGGTCTTCGTCGATCAGGCGATTGTGACGGACGCGCAGAATTGCGGCAACATCCTCGCTGGCGTCGGCCCCTTTGCGCTGGAGCGCGGGCTGGTCGCGGCAACGGGCGACGAAACGCGCGTCGCGATCTTCATGGAAAACACCGGCCAGGTCGCGGTTGCCACGGTGCAGACGCCGGGTGGACGGGTGACCTATGCAGGTGACGGGCGCATTGATGGCGTACCGGGTGCCCATGCGCCGGTGCCGCTGGAATTTCGCGATACGGCGGGATCGTCGTGTGGCGCGCTGCTGCCGACGGGCAATGCGGTTGATGTGATCAATGGCGTCGCGGTGACGCTGATCGACAATGGCATGCCCTGCGTCGTGATGAAGGCGGCGGATGTCGGCGTCACCGGCTATGAGGACCGCGAAAGTCTTGACGCCAACAGTGAATTGAAGGCGCGGATCGAGGCCATCCGACTGATCGTTGGCCCGATGATGAACCTGGACGATGTGACCGACAAGTCGGTGCCCAAGATGATGCTGGTCGCACCGCCCAAGGATGGCGGCGCGGTCTGTGTGCGCTCGTTCATCCCGCATCGCGCGCATGCCACGATCGGCGTATTGGGCGCGGTCAGCGTCGCGACCGCCTGCCTGATCGCCGGGTCGCCTGCGGCCGAGGTTGCGCAAATCCCTGCTGGCCCGCGCAAGACGCTGTCGGTCGAACATCCGACCGGCGAGATGTCCTGCGTCCTGGAATGTGATGACACCGGCGCGGTCGTGACCGCTGCCTTGCTGCGCACCGCGCGCAAATTGATGGATGGAGTTGTATTCGGATGACTGCCGACACCCAAAACCGCATAATCAGCTGGCACAGCGCCCCGTCAAAGCCGAGCTATACCCCGCCGCCGGGCGCGATTGACGCGCATTGCCATGTGTTTGGCCCGATGGCCGATTTCCCGTTCAGCCCCAAGGCAAAGTACCTGCCCGAGGACGCCGGCCCGGACAAGCTGTTCGCCCTGCGCGATCATCTGGGGTTTGCCCGCAATGTCATCGTGCAGGCATCGTGCCACGGCACGAACAATGCAGCGACATTGAACGGCATCGCCAAATCGGGCGGCAAGGCGCGCGGCGTCGCCGTGGTCGATCCGGCGATCAGCGAGGCCGAATTGGCCGCGTTGCATGATGGCGGGATGCGCGGCATCCGGTTCAATTTCCTCAAGCGCCTCGTCGACGACGCGCCCAAGGACAAGTTTCTCGAAGTCGCCGGTCGCCTGCCCGCCGGATGGCATGTGGTGATCTATTTCGAGGCCGACATTCTGGACGAAATGCGCCCCTTCATCGACGCGATCCCGGTGCCGGTCGTCATCGACCACATGGGCCGCCCCGATGTGACGCAGGGGCCCGACGGCACCGACATGCGGGCATTCCGCAGCCTGCTGCAATCGCGCGATGACATCTGGTTCAAGCCGACCTGCCCTGATCGGCTGGACATGGCCCGCCCCGATGGCACTGGTGGCGATCCGTGGAACGCCTTTGCCGAGGCGGTTGCCCCCTTGGTCGCCGATTATCAGGACCGCGTGATCTGGGGCACCGATTGGCCGCACCCGAATATGGACAAGGCGATCCCCGATGATGGCCATATCGTCGATATGATCCCGCGCATCGCGCCGACGGCCGCGTTGCAGCAAAAGCTGCTCGTGACCAACCCGATGCGGCTGTATTGGCCCGAGGAATTGTGATCGAGGCACGGCGCCGGGGTACATCGCCCCAGCGCCGCGCTTTCCTTCTGACACCAGATGCGGCAGGATAGGCGCCATGCCGCATCTGCCAGACCTCGAAGCTTGGGCGATCTTTGCCAAGGTCGCCGAATGCGGCAGTTTTAGCCGTGCTGCCGACGAATTGGGCCTTGCCAAGACCACCGTGTCCAAGGCCGTCACCCGGCTCGAATCGCGGATGCGGGTCAGCCTGTTCCACCGCACCACCCGCAAATTGTCACTGACCGAAAGCGGGCGGCAATCGCTCGAACGCGCGGCGCGTATTCTGGCCGATGGCGCGGCGATCGAGGCGGATATTCTGGAAGAAGCCGTCAGCCCGCGCGGTCTTGTCCGCATTGCCGCGATCACCGCGGTCGGCGTGGAGGCGATCGCCCCGATCCTGCCCGAATTTTTGCGCGCCTATCCCGATATCGAGATCGACCTCGTGCTGACCGAAAATCAGGTCGATGTGGTGGCCGAAGGGTTCGATGCGGCGATACAGGTCGGGCATGGCGGCGATTCCACGACGTTACGCTCGATTCGCCTGTCGTCCTTGCGCCGCCCCTTGGTCGCCTCGCCCGACTTGATCGCGCAATTCGGCCTACCCGCCGGCCCAGAGGACCTCGCCCGTTATCCCGCCGTGTTGCCCAGCCACATTCCCCATGCCAACGAATGGCAATTCGCGCGCGGGGACGAGGAACCGATCACCATCCGCGTCACTGGCCGCTATCGCGCAAACCATGCCGATGCGCTGGTGCCGGCGCTATTGGGCGGCGTCGGCATCGGGTTGATGGCGGAATATTTCGTCTGGCACCATTTGCGCGCCGGGCGCCTGATCGAACTCCTGCCCGAATGGAGCGCGCCCCCGGGGCCGCTCTATCTGATCACGCCGCCCGGGCGGGCGCGCCCCGCGCGAGTGCGGGTTCTGCTCGAATTCCTCCGCCAGCAGATGACCGCGCAGGATTGGAGGAATACAACGCGCCGGTGAATCCGGTACGTTTTTTTGACATCTGCCAAATTATGCCCTTATTGCCACTACAATTATGCCTCGCTGGGGGATAATCCTGGAACCATCCTGTGGCTATTGAACACAGGATCGATGCGGCCGCGCGACCCGCAACCCGGGCAAACGGCCCGAAAACGAAACGGAACAACATTCTGTGATGACCGACCTCTCGCCCAAGCGGCGGCTGGCAACAGCGCCGATGGCCCGGCTGATTGCGACGGCCGTTGTGACCAGCGCCCTGTTGGCGGGCTGTGTCATGGTGCCCAAGGATCAGCGGCTGTTGCACCCCCGCACGGGCAGCGAAATGGGCCTTGGTTCGACGCCTGACGTCGTGCCAAGTGTGCCGGTAGCGCCCGATTGGTGGCAGGCAATGGGCGATCCGCAATTGGACCGGATCATGGCTGATGCCCTGTCGAACAGCCCGACGCTCGACGAGGCGGCCGCGCGCCTGCGGGTGGCCCAAACGATGATCGCGGGGGCCAAGGCGGGCCTGATGCCGCAAGTGTCGGGCGATGTGTCGGCCACGGATGAACGTTTTTCCAACCGCTATATCTATCCCGCACCGCTCGGCGGATCGACCAGCTGGATCAGCAATGCCGAGGTCGATCTCCATTGGTCGCTCGATCTGGCCGGCCGGCAAAAGGAGTTGGTCGTCGCCGCCCGCGCCTTTACCCATGCCGCGGCCTTGAACGCCGCCGCAGCGCGCGTCACCCTGTCGGGCAGCGTGGCACAGGCCTATGTCAACCTCGCCCGCGCCGACGCGCAGGCCCGCCTTGCCCGCGAATTCGTCACCTCGCGCGAGGCGTCGTTGAAGCTCGTCGAGGCCCGTCGGGCCGCCAACCTTGGCACCGACATCGACGTGGCCGCCGCCCGCACCCTGCTGGCCGAGGCGCGCCAAGCGGTCGTTCGCGCACAGGGCGCGCAAGTGTTGATGGTCCATGCGCTGGCCGCTCTGGCCGGACGCGGGCCGGACTATTACGCAACGATTGGCGCGCCCGCGCTGCATTTCGATGCGGCATTGCCGGTGCCGCGCGCCTTGCCTGCCGATGTGCTGGGCCGCCGCGCCGATCTGCTAGCGGCGCGGACCCAGGTCGATCTGGCCATCGCCGGGCAACAGATAGCCAAGGCCGATTTCTATCCCAACGTCGATCTGCGCGCCTTTGTTGGGGCGCAAGCGCTGGGGCTTGGCTCGTTGCTGACGGGCGCGGCGATGGATGGCGGGGTTGGCCCCGCGCTGCATCTGCCGATCTTTTCGGGTGGGGCGATTACCGCGCGGTACACATCGGCAGTGGCCGGGGCGGATGTCGCCATCGCGCAATATAATGGCGCGGTCGTGCGGGCCGTGCGCGAGGCGGCCGATGCGCTGTCCGCGCTCGACACCAATCGCGCCGATGCGGCCCAACAGGCCGACGTCGTCGCCGGACTGCAAAAGATCGTGGCGCTCGACAAGGTGCGGCTCGATAGCGGGCTTTCGACCCGGTTCGACGTACTGAACGCTGGCGAACGGCTGTTGTCCGCGCGCCAGGCCGGGCTTGATCTGGCCGCCGATGGCGCGCTGCGCCGCATTCAATTGCTGGTCGCGTTGGGCGGCGGTTTTTCCCCGATTGCGGACCAAAAGGCAGGCGACAAGCCAGCCGCGTCCACGCAAAGGTAATCTCAAAATGAACGAACAGACCCGCACCATCGACCGCGAAGGGGCCACCGCCGTGGACGCCGAGAAGAACACATCCAGCTATACCCCGACGCCGGCCCACAATGCACGGCGCAAGGGCCTGCTGCTGCTTGGCACCGCCGTGGTGCTGGGGTTGGCCGGCTGGGGCCTGTATGGCTGGTTGACGGGGGAACATGAGACGACCGACGACGCCTATGTTTCGGGCAATATCGTGGCGGTCAACGCGCGCGATGCCGGCACCGTGCTGGCTGTTCACGCCGAAAGCACGCAGAGCGTCAAGGCGGGTCAAGTGTTGGTCGATTTTGACCCCGCGCTGGTCAATGCGCAAATGGCCAGCGCCGAGGCGGATCTCGCCAAGGCGGTACGCCAGGTGCGGTCCGGGTTCAGCCGCGTGACCACCGCCGAGGCGGAAATCGCCGAGGCCGAGGCACGGTTGGCCGGGGCCAAGAACGATCTGGCCCGCCGCGACAAGGCGGTCGCCGCCGGCGCTGTATCGGGCGAGGAAGTTGCCCATGCCGGTGACGCCATCCGCGCCGCCACCGCCGCGCTGCAATTGGCGCAGAGCCATCGCGTCGATGCCGAAAGCGCCGTCGGCGGCGCCAGCGTCACCACCAATCCAGCCGTCATGGCCGCGATCGCCGCTGTGCAACGCGCCGCCATCGCACAAGACCACCTGCGCATCACCGCCCCTGTCGATGGCATTGTCGCCCAACGCAGCGTGCAATTGGGCCAACAGGTCGGTCCCGGCACACCGTTGATGGCGGTCGTCCCGTTGAAAGCGGTATGGATCGACGCCAATTTCCGCGAAACCCAGTTGGCCAAATTGCGCATTGGCCAGCCGGTGACCGTGCATTCCGACGCCTATGGCAGCAATGTCGCCTTCCACGGCAAGGTCATCGGCCTGTCGGCCGGGTCGGGCAGCGCCTTTGCCCTGTTGCCGCCGCAAAATGCCAGCGGCAACTGGATCAAGATCGTGCAACGGTTGACCGTGCGTGTAGCGCTCGATCCCAAGGATCTCGATGCGCACCCGCTGCGCCTCGGCCTGTCGGTCGCGGTGGATGTCGATACGTCCAAGCATGATGGCCCGCCGGTTACTGCTCTGCCAGCTACCGGACAATCGAGCGTCGCGCCCGACACGATCAGTCCCGCTATCACCGCCCGCATCCAGCAGATCATCGCCGCCAACACCGGTGGTGCCGCAAGGTGAGCAGTCCCAGCGCGGGGGCCAGCAGCAGCAAGGCGCCAGCCACCCCCGTCCCGCTCAAAGGCGCCGCGCTGATCTTTGTCGCGATCGCGTTGGCGCTCGGCACCTTTATGCAGGTGCTGGATTCCACCATCGCCAACGTCGCGCTCAGCACGATTTCCGGTAATCTGGGCGAGGCCGCCGGCACGGCGACATGGGTCATCACCGCCTTTGCGGTGGCCAATGGTGTGACGGTACCGCTGACCGGCTGGTTGATGCGGCGCTATGGCGTGGTGACGACATTTACCGCCTCGGTGGCGCTGTTTACGGTGGCCTCGTTCCTGTGCGGCATCGCGTGGAGCCTGCCGTCGTTGATTGTCTTCCGCCTGTTGCAAGGCGCGGTGTCGGGCCCGATGATTCCGGGCAGCCAGACGTTGCTGATCGCCATTTTCCCGCCGGAAAAGCGCACGGTGGCGTTGTCTATCTGGTCGATGACGGCGCTGATTGGGCCGGTGTTGGGGCCGATTATGGGTGGCTATATCTCCGACCATTACCACTGGGGCTGGATTTTCCTGATCAATGTGCCGGTCGGTATTCTGACTGTTGGCGCGCTGTTGATGAAGATGCGGCCGTATAATACCCCGCCGGTCAAGATCCCGCTCGATTGGGGTGGGGTGATCATGCTGATCGTTTGGGTCGGCGCGTTGCAGATCGTCCTCGACCTTGGCAAGGATGCCGACTGGTTCAATTCGACCAAGATCTGTGTCTTGGCGGGCATTTCGGCGGTGACTTTCATCGCCTGGCTAATCTGGGAATTGACCGAGGAACATCCCGTTGTCGATCTCTCGCTATTCAAAAGCCGCAATTTCGCGCTGGGCACCGCGTGTTTTTCGATCGGCTATGGCCTGTTCTTTGCCAGCAACCTGTTGATGCCGCTATGGCTGCAAACGCAGCAAGGCTATACCGCGACATGGGCTGGCCTCGTGTCGGCGCCGGCCGGGATGATGGCCTTTATCCTGGCCCCGTTTATGGCGCGGGCAATGGGCAAGGTCGACCTTCGCCTGATCGCCTCCTATGCGCTTTGCGCCTTTGCGGCTTCGTATATGATCCGCACCCGGTTCGCGCCGGATACCGATGTGTGGCACTTTATCATCCCCTCGATCGTGCAGGGGACGGCGATGGGCACGTTCTTTATGTCGATGACGACGCTGTCTTTCGACCGGCTGGACCCGCGCCGCACCCCGTCCGCGGCGGGCATATCGAATTTCGCCCGCATCACCGGCGGCGCCTTTGCCGCGTCGATCACCACGACGTTCTGGGACCGGCGCGAGGCGCTGCACCAAAGCCGGATGGTCGAACTCGCCACCCCGGCCAACCCTGCCTACACCGGCGTCATCGACCATCTGCGCGGGTTGGGCCTGACCACGCAGGCGGCCAATGCGACAATCGACCATACGATCGTCAACCAAGCCTATCTGATGTCGTCGATCGACATCTTCTGGTTTGCCGGCATCGGTTCGCTGGTGATGTTGATGGTGGTGTGGATGACGCGCAAGCCATTATTGCCGCAGGGCCCACCCGTCGCGGCGGATTAAAGCGCAGTCCATCGGGGTGCAGGGGGCGATGGCCCCCTGCCCTCCCCCTTTATTCTACATAAGCGGCGCTGGTCTTCGCCCGCACATCCTGCGCCGTCACCCCCGGCGCCAGTTCCACCAACCGGAACGGCGCTGTATGATCGGCCCGCGCAAACACCGCGAGATCGGTGATGATCATGTCCACAACATTACGGCCGGTCAGCGGCAAGGTGCAGGCCGGAATGAATTTCGGGCTGCCGTCCTTGGCGCAATGTTCCATCACCACGATGATCTTTTTGACGCCAGCGACGAGGTCCATCGCGCCGCCCATGCCCTTGATCATCTTGCCCGGGATCATCCAATTGGCGATATCGCCGCCCTCGGACACTTCCATCGCGCCCAGCACGGTCAGGTCGATATGGCCGCCACGGATCATCGCAAACGACTGGGCGCTGTCGAAATAAGCCGATTGGGGCAATTCGCTGATCGTCTGTTTGCCGGCGTTGATCAGATCGGCGTCGATCTCATCCTCATAGGGAAACGGCCCGATACCCAGCATGCCGTTTTCCGACTGCAAGGTGACGGTCATCCCGGCCGGGATATTGTTGGCAACCAGCGTCGGAATGCCGATGCCAAGGTTCACATAAAAGCCGTCCTGCAATTCGCGCGCGGCGCGGGCGGCCATTTCATCGCGGGTCCAAGCCATGATTCAAGCCTCCCTTGCACGCACAGTGCGGAATTCGATCTTCTTGTCATAGGGCGCGCCCAGCACGAGCCGTTGCACATAGACGCCCGGCAAGTGAATACCATCGGCGGGCAAGGCGCCCGGCTCGACGATTTCCTCCACCTCGACGACACAGACCTTGCCGCAGGTCGCGGCCGGGACATTGAAATTGCGCGCCGTCTTGCGAAACACGACATTGCCAGTGGTATCGGCTTTCCAACCCTTCACAATGGCCAAATCAGCAAAGATCCCGCGTTCGAGGATGTAATCCTGCCCGTCGAAGTTCTTGACCTCTTTGCCCTCGGCCACCAGCGTGCCGACGCCGGTCTTGGTGTAAAAGCCGGGGATACCCGCGCCACCCGCCCGCATCCGCTCGGCCAGCGTGCCCTGCGGCGTGAATTCGACTTCCAGTTCGCCAGCCAGATATTGCCGCTCGAACTCCTTGTTCTCGCCGACATACGAGCTGATCATCTTCTTGACCTGCCGCGTGCGCAACAGCTTGCCGATGCCCTCGTTGTCGATCCCGGCATTGTTGCTCGCAAAGGTCAGCCCCTTGACCCCGCTCGCCTGGATCGCGTCGAGCAACCGCTCTGGAATACCGCACAGGCCAAAGCCCCCGCTGGCGATCAACAGCCCATCGCGCAGCAAGCCGTCTAATGCGGCCTCCGCGCTGGGATAAATCTTGCTGGACATAGCTCTCCCTCACCTGATCGGATGAATGTTGTGGGACAGCCTAGCCTGACTGATCCACGCCTTCCAATGGTATTCTGATGGAACATCGTGATGCGCCGCAACGCAAGGACGCTAGCCCGGGCGGACCGTCACTGTGACCGACGCAAGGCCATTGTCCACCGCTTCGGGCTTATCAATCCGTACCCGCGCCCATTGGACATCGCCCATCGCCAAACAGGCCTCGCCCAATTGGCGGGCAAAGCTCTCGATCAAATCAATGTGGTGGCGTGCCAAAACCGTCGCGGCGGCGCCAATCGCGCGGTAATCGACCGTCTGGTCCAGCCGGTCGATCGCGCCAACGCCCAAGCCGAGTTCCACCCACAGGATCAAGGGTTGTCGCCGGCCAATCTCGCCATGGTTGACACCCACCGCGGCCATCACCTCGAACCCGTCAAGCCGGACGATGGTTTCGGCCAAAACCGATGCCGCCACGGGGGCCGTTCGAAAAGGGACTACGCTTTCCATCGTCACTCCTTCGAACGGCCGCCCTAATGCCTCAGCCCGGAAACACCACGGTCCGTGCGCCATTGAGGAACACGCGATCTTCCAGATGCGCCCGCACGGCGGCGGCCAGCACCCGGCGCTCGATATCGCGGCCCTTGCGGACGAGATCTTCCGGCTCGTCGGCATGGGTGATCGCGCCGACATCCTGTACGATGATCGGGCCTTCGTCGAGGTCGGCCGTCACGTAATGCGCCGTGGCACCGATCATCTTCACGCCGCGCTCATAGGCCTGGTGATAGGGCTTGGCACCCTTGAAACCCGGCAGAAACGAGTGGTGGATGTTGATACAGCGCCCCGACAGGAACACTGTCATATCATCCGACAGGATCTGCATATAGCGCGCCAGCACGACCAGATCAGCACCGGTTTCGGTGACAATCGCCTTGATCTGCGCTTCCTGCGCGGCCTTGGTATCCTTGGTGACGGGCAAGTGGTGGAACGGCACATCGCCCATCAGCGACGTCGTGATGAACTTGCGGTCATGGTTGCAGATGATGCCGACCACGTCCATGTCCAACTCGCCAATCCGCCAGCGATACAAGAGATCACCCAGACAGTGGTCGAACTTCGACACCATCAAGACGACCTTCTGCTGCTGACCCTTGACGCGCAAAGTCCAATGCATGCCATATTCGGCGGCCATGGTAGAAAAATGGGCGCGCCAGTCTTCCGCCGTGTCGCCTTCGGGCAGGGCAAACACCACGCGCATGAAAAAGCGGTTGGTCAGCCGATCATTGAACTGCTGCGCATCGAGAATATTGCCACCCCGGCCCGCAAGATAACCGGCCACTTTGGCCACGAGGCCGGGTTGATCGGCACAGGACAGGCTTAGCGTACACACGGTGCTCACAGTCATTCCCCTTGTTCTATTTTGCACAGGCCACCGCGCTTTGGACTTGCGCTATGGCCTGCGGCTAGGTCCCTACCGGTTATTCCGGTTTATTTCGAATGGGCGGCGCGATAGCCAGCGATCCAGTTGACCGTCTTTTCCAACCCGCCAAACGGATAGAAATGCAGCCGCACCGGCCCATGCGCCTCGGTCATGCCCTTGGCCAGCGCGTCGACCAACTTGTCCGGTCCGGCGCTGCCCAACAATTGGGTGATCGAAATGCCATATTTGGCCATCACCGACGCCGAAGCGCCAACCCCGCACCGCGCCGCAAACCGCATCAGCGTCTTGATACCCGCAGGTCCCGGCACCCCGATCCGCACCGGCGCGGTGATACCCCGCGCGCGCAAATCCTTGAGCCACACCAGCGCCGCATCAGGATCAAAGCCGAATTGCGTCACCACCAAAGGCGCCATACCGCGCGCGGCAATGTCGTCGCACTTGGCGGCCAGCACGTCCCAGCACTGCTCCTTGGTCATGTTGGGGTGGCCTTCGGGGTGGCCGCCGACGCCGATCGCCGTAATCCCTGCCTTTTCAAACAGGCCGGTGGCGATCAGTTCGGAACTGTCATTATACGGCCCCGCCGATTGATCGGGATCGCCCGCAATCACAAAGCAGCGCTTCACGCCCGCTTCATTCACCACAGCGGCGAGGTAATCCTCAAACTCGCCCTGCGACACGATGCGGCGGGCGGAAAAATGCGGCATCGGCTCAAAGCCCAACGCGCGCACAGCCTTTGCCGCGGCGATCCGCGCGGGCGCATCCTCGCCCGGCAGAAAGGTCACGGCGATCGGCGTTGCAGGCGGAATGGCATGCGCGGCCGCGCGCAAGGATTCGACATCTTTGGCCGTAATTTCCAACGAATAGCCGTCGGTCACCCCGTCCGGCGCACGTTCCCAATTGGGGTGGATTTGCGATAGTGCCACCATGATCCTCAATCCCATTTTTATGTATGTGACACATACTATCATAAGTCGGTCACAGGGTGCAGCCCCCTCTAGCGCAGGGCAATAATTTCGTATAGATGAAAATTTCACGATACAGAATTTTTGGGATTGAGATGTCGACTGACCTACCCCTCCTGCTGGTGCCCGGCCTGCTTTGCGACGAACGCGTGTTTGCGGCCCAAACCGCGGCGTTTGCGCAAAGCCGCGCCTTACCCGGTTGGGGTGTGACCGATCGGCTGACGGCGATGGCGGCGCGGGTGCTGGCCGATGCGCCGGACCGATTCGCGCTGCTCGGCCATTCGATGGGCGCGCGGGTCGCGTTGGAAATTATCCGCATCGCGCCCGAGCGAGTCGCACGTCTCGCGCTGGTGTCGACCGGCACCCACCCACTGGCCGCCGGCGAAGCGGACAAGCGCCACGCTTTGCGCGATGTCGGTCGGGCGAACGGGATGGCGGCCTTGGTTGACGCCTGGTTGCCGCCGATGATCGCGCCGGACAATCGTGCCGCGCCCGGGCTATATGAAACGCTCTTTGCGATGTGCGTCGAACAGGGCCTGCCCGCGTTCGAGGCACAGATCACCGCCTTGCTGACCCGGCCAGCGCTCGAAACGCTATTGCCGACGATCACTTGCCCGACGTTGGTCGCCTGCGGCGCGCTGGATGTATGGAGTCCCCCCGCCCAGCATCAAGCCATGGCCGCAGTCATTCCCCATGCCATGCTGTCGATCATCGACGGCGCTGGCCATTTCCTGCCCGCCGAGCGCGCAGGCGAACTTAACGCCGCCATCGCCCGATGGCTGGCAGGCCCCGTTTCAACCCGCTAACCCCATACCAAACCGATATACCAAGCAAGGAGCATCTGAAAATGAGTGACCAGAGCCTCGAAACCCTGCTGAACGCGAGCGGCGACATCGTCGAACTGCTGCGTAACCAGCAAGTCGGCCCCAACGTCTATCCGGGCGTCCCGGCCGAATATTCGAACTGGCGCGACGAACAAAACGCTTGGGCCAAGACCGCCGTGCTGTTCAACCAATCGTATCACATGGTCGACCTCGAAGTGTCCGGCCCCGATGCGTTTGCGTTCCTTAACCATCTCGGCATCAACAGCTTCAAGGGCTTTGTCCCCGACCGCGCCAAGCAGTTCGTCCCCGTCACGCCCGAAGGCTATGTGATCGGCGACGTGATCCTGTTCTATCTGGCGGAAAACCTGTTCAACCTGGTGGGCCGCGCGCCAACCATCGAATGGGTCGAATACCACGCCGCCACCGGCAAGTTCGACGTCAAGGTCGAGCGTGACGAGCGTTGGGCCATGCGCACCGATGGCAAGCGCAAGAACTATCGCTTCCAGTTGCAGGGCCCCAACGCGATGGCCGTGCTGACCAAGGCGATGGGCGTGCCCGCGCCTGACCTCAAGTTCTTCCACATGACCACTGTCGAATTCGGCGGCTGCCACGTGCGCGCGCTGCGTCACGGCATGGCGGGTCAGCCGGGCTATGAATTGTTCGGTCCCTGGGCTGACTATGATGCCGTCCGCAACGCGCTGATCGAAGCAGGCAAGGACTATGGTCTGACCCTGTGCGGCGGTCGCACCTATTCGTCGAACACGCTGGAATCGGGCTGGATTCCGTCGCCGCTGCCCGCCATCTACACCGGCGAATCGATGAAGGCCTATCGCGAATGGCTGACCGCCAACTCGTATGAAGGCAAGTGCTCGATCGGCGGATCCTATGTGCCAGACACCGTCGAAGGCTATTACCTGACCCCATGGGATCTGGGCTATGGTCCCTTCGTCAAGTTCGACCACGATTTCATCGGCCGCGAAGCCCTCGAAGCCAAGGCAGCTGGCCCGCATCGCCGCAAGGTGACGCTGGCGCTTGACAACGAAGACGTCATGCGCGTGCAATCCTCCGCGCTGTCAAAGGGCGACCGCGCCAAGTACATGGAATACCCGAGCGCGGTCTATTCCATGCACCCGTTTGACGCGGTGCTGTCGGATGGCAAGACGGTCGGCCTATCCACCTGGATCGGCTACACCGCCAACGAGGGCAAGTTCCTGACGCTCGCCATGGTCGACGAAGCCTTCGCCACGCCGGGCACGCAGGTCACCCTGTTGTGGGGCGAACCGAACGGCGGCACGCGCAAGCCGACCGTCGAACGCCATGTCCAGACCGAAATCAAGGCCGTGGTCGCACCGGTGCCCTATTCGGAAGTCGCGCGCGATGCATATGCCGAATCTTGGCGCACCAAGAAGGGCTGAAGGGTTAACGCGGGGGGCCTTGCGCCCCCTGCGCCCAAATGCCACGCGCCGGCGATAGGCGCAGTTGGATTTTAGCGAAACGCCCTGCCCTCCCCGGTGGGGCGTTTTGCCGTTTTGGGGCCGCCGGACCGCCAAGGGTGAGGATCTAGAGGATCTACAGGCCCCTGCGGCCAAACCCGGCACGACGAATCGATGGATTTGCCATCGCCGATTGCAAATCGGGGCGGACCGCCTCGATCACCTTCTCGCGGTCAACCAGATAGCGAGCCATGATGGCGTCCGGATCGAAACTGTCCCCACAGGGGCCGCCAGTTGGGGCATAGGCCGCCGGAGCAACAGCGCGCGAGATGGAGGAATATATCGGTGCATCGACGCGGTGGCTGGCATCGGGCACCAGCCCGAAAGCCGAAGCTTGTGCACCAAAGCGGGCCTGACACGCCATAAGGCGGGCAATGAGCGCATCTACTTCGCTTTTCGACAAGGCCAGCAGGTCCAGCGGCACCAACAGGCGGTTGCGTGGAATGCCCTTGACGATCGGTCCGTGGCCAACCAGCACCAGATTACGCCGCGACCCGCTCGTGAACAAAGCGCCCATGTCGTTGAAGCCGGCACGTTCCAGGCTGATCTGGGTAACGTCGCGCCACGCAAGCGTCTTGTTGCCGATCAGACCATAGGCGGTGATCCCGCCACGGTCCCAATGCATCGCGCGGCGGCCAAAAAAAGCGCGCCCCGAAACCATGATGGCCAACACCATTAAACCCATGCCAATCGCCAACATGGTCGGGGACCGGCTACCTGCGACAGCCAGCAGACCGGGAACGCCGCAAACCACGCCGCGTTGGATGAGTTTTGCCACGTCGAGATCGCAATCGCCGTTTTCGACCACAGCCAAATTACCGGGCGCGACCAGCGCGGCAACAGCCGCCGGCGCGGCGTAGTTTCGCACGTCCAGCGTCGCGGATTCGCCCGAAAACAGCCTGACCCCGAACCACCCCAACATCCCCAGAATGCCAAAGCCACCCAGCACCGGATTGATCGCCGTCCCGACGCCGCCCACGAGCGCCAGCAACAAAATCCCACCGATGAATTTGAAGTACATATTGCGCAGGCTGATAAAGCCCGCGAACACGCCCTTCGAACCTTCGGCGGCGATTTTGCCGGTTTCGCGCAGGGCGATTTCAGTCGCCCCTGCGCGGAAATCCGCTTCGGTGGGTTTGACGATCATCGGCTGGTACCCCGACTTGGTTTCAAGCGGCTTTGCTGGCCTTCAGCGCATTGAGGCGTTCGGCCACGGTTGCGCGCTTTTGCAGCGTGTCGATTTCGGCGACCCGGTTGATGGCCTGCGCATCACCGCGGGTGAAGCCCACGCCGCCCGCACCGGTCAATGCGCGGTCAAATGCCGCCTCGGCATTGTCCACCTGACGTTCGATGTGGCGTGCGGCTTCCACCCCGGCGTCGCCGCCCGTTGCCGCTTCCTGACGAGCGATGAGAAAGGCTGCTAGCGCCTCTTCCATTTGCTTCTTGCGCCCGCGCAGAGCGGTCAGGCCTTCTTCGAGGCGATCTTCTTCCTCGCGCGCGGAAACCTGAGCGGTTTCCAGCGTGCCGATCTGCGCCTCGAGGTCAACCTGACGCGACAGCGCGGCCTCTGCCAGGTCCTCACGGCTTTCGCCCAGTGCAAAACGCGCCTTGTCGGTCAGTTCTTCGATCTTGGCGACGAACAGGCGCTGCTGGCGCGCAGCCTGCAGCCGGCGGGTCAGCGCCTTTTCCTGATCGGTACGCATCTCATCGATGGCGCGGTCGACCTGACGGATCGCTTCGCGCATCGTAGAATCGCTGTCGGCGCGTTCCATCGCATCGATGCTATCTTCGACCCGTGCGGACAGCAGGCGACGGACACGCAAAAAAATGGATTCACCCATGATATTCCCCCGTTGGAAGGACCAGTCCAGATCCGGCCGGTTGAACGGAGGGTTAAACCGCAGTGCTTTAAAAATACGTGAATACCGAAGTGTTTTTTAAAAAATCAACTTTTTGATAAACTTCCACCCCTAGTACTGCGGAGGCGAAACTATTTGGGGGTGACTATGTCGGGTGTGCTGGCTGGGCTATTGATCATTGGCGTGGGGGCGGGCCTGATCGGCCTGTGGTATATGCTCTCGCTCCAAGGGGCGAACAACACGCTGGTCGCGCTCGATCAGCGGTGCGACACGGCGTTGGCCGACATCGACGTGCATTTGAAGCACCGCCACGACCTCATTCCCGGTCTTGTCGAAGTGACCAAGGGGCTCGCCAAGCAAGAGCGCGATTTGATCCTCGGCCTGGCCAAGACCCGCGCCGATGCCTTGGCGGCCGTTGCGCCACAGATGCGGCTCAAGGCCGAGGGTAATCTCACGACGCAAATCGGTTCGCTGCTGTCGGCGGCGGAACAATATCCCGAATTGCGCTCGCTGCCTGAATTTGGCCAGTTGCGCCATGAACTGGTCAGCTGCGCCGAACGGATCACTGCCTCGCGCCGTTTCTACAACCTGGCCATCGAGGAATATAACACGGCGATCCGCTCCTATCCGGGCTGTGTCATCGCCCAGCGCCGCAACATGAGCACGCGCCAGCCCTACGATCTGGGCGTGGAGCGCATGTTGCTCGACGAACCGATTGCCATTGCGTTCTGATCGGCGGATTGCAGGGATAAGCGGCGATGGCACAGCCTACAGGCCTTTACGGCTGGATTGAAAGCAATGATGGCCGCTCGATCGGACTGTTTTGCGCCTTTTTGTTGACGGTGCAGGTACTGATGGCGGTCTTGTTGCTGCTGCCGCTGGCGATGTTCGACATCCATCATTCACCCTTGATCAGCCCGTTGGGCTATCTTGCCCGCTATGCGCCGTTGGTGCTGATCGCGTCGGCATTGTGGTTCGGCCTGCAGATGTTGTGGCATATCGAGACGGTCAAAAAGGCCGTCGGCTTTCACTTTGTGGACAGTCGGGACGAGGCACGCCTGTGCCGCGTGATCGAACCGCTAATTATCGCGATGGGCCTGCCGGTGCCTTTCGTCGGTGTGATCGAGAGCCGCGCGCGGAATGCCTTTGCCTGCGGCGTTGGGCACAAAAAGGCCGTGGTGGTAGTGACCCGCGGCCTGCTCCACGCACTCGACGAGGACGAACTGGCCGCCGTCCTCGCCCACGAACTCAGCCATATCAAGCATGGCGACATTCGCCTGATGGCGGCGGCCAATGTGCTGCTGGGCGGGCTGACCACGATGCAGCGGTATAATCCCATGCGCTTTACCCTGCTGCACATGATTATCGCGGTCGCGGTACCGGCGGTTTTGCCGGTGATCGTGGTCGCCGGCTTTGTCAGCCATCTGGCGTTGCGGGCCGGCCAGGTGCTGCGCTTGTTGATCGCCTCGTCACGCGAATTCATCGCCGATGCCGAAGCGGCGGATCTCACGCGCAACCCTGCGGCGCTGGCCTCGGCGCTGGTCAAGGTCGAGCATGATTACCGCATCGCGACCGCCCGGGAAGAGGATGATGCGATGATGATCGCCGGCGACAGCGACGGTGAAGGGGCGACCCACCCCACCGTTGCCCAGCGCATCGCGGCGCTGGCGCGCACGACCGGTTCGATGGTGTTCAACGCACCGCATTCGCCCCACCGCATCTTTGGCCGCGCGGGCAACTCGCTGGACGAGGCCGAGGCCGCCGCGCTGACGCACAGCCTGCCGCCGACCCGGGCGCTGGCACGGGTGCGCAGGGCCTCGAATACCAATTGGTTGGGGCTTGATCCGCTGGGGACATGGGCGCTGGCGGGCACGATCGTGCTGCTCCTCGTGCTCAACGGGAGGAATATACACGACCTGTCGTCCTTGCTCGCGCTGTTCGATCCCCGGCACACGCGCCTGCGCTAAGGCATTATTCGCACCGGTGCTTTCCGAACCGGCCGCTCAATCCGTTTCCAGCAAGGCCGCCGTACGCAACAGCAATTGCGCCGCCCGGCGTTCCACATCGGGGTCAAACCGCACGGCCGGGATCGCAATGGCGAAAGCACCCAGCACCTCGCCGCGCACCACCACAGCGCGGGCGATGCCTTCGATCCCTATCGAATATTCCGATCTTGTGCGGGCGAACCCAGACTTGCGGATCTCGGCGATTTGGGCCCGCAAGGCTTGCGGATCGACGATGGTGGCGTCGGTAAAGCTCTCGCGGTGGGTTTCTGCGAGATAGCGTTCGATCTCGCTGTCCGGCAAGGCGGCCAGGATTGCCTTACCCGCCGCAAAGCCGTGGAGCGGTGCGCGAGTGCCGACGGCGATGGCATAGCGCAGCGCGTGGTCGCTCGTTTCGGTGACCAGCGTTTGCAATTGCCAGCCATCGCGGACAAAGAACGAGGCGGTTTCGTCCGCCTGTACCCGCAACGCACGCACGAGCGGCGCGACACGGTCTTCGACGCTCGGCTCAGAGCGCGCTTGCAGCCGTTGCAGGCCCGGGCCGGGCATATAATTGCGCCCGGCACGCGCCAGATACCCCCGCTCGACCAATGTCGCCAAAAGGTAGGACAGGCTCGACACCGGGATCAGCAGC
The DNA here is from genome assembly GCA_903858875.1 of uncultured Sphingomonadales bacterium. GTDB lineage: Bacteria > Pseudomonadota > Alphaproteobacteria > Sphingomonadales > Sphingomonadaceae > Novosphingobium. The sequence continues at coordinate 4,198 of CAIOKP010000095.1, read as the reverse complement.
GCCGAGGCAATTTCCTGCGCTACCGCCGGATGCCCGCGTGCGACAACATATTCGATGATGTCGAGCGTCCGCAACGCCGATTTCACATGCGGCGAATTGGGCGATGACGTTTGGGAGATGGATCCAGCGTCGGCCATAGGTGTCCTATCCAGCCCGACTGCGCCGCAAATAGCCCCGGTTCACAGGCGCGCGGCGGCAATATCCGCCCCCTGTCGCAAGCTGCGCAGCTTTTTCCACGTCACATCGGGGTCGATCTTGCCATAGCCGGCAAAAGTGCCAAACCCGCAATCGGTGCTGGCCACCACGCGATCCGCGCCGACGATACCGGCAAAACGCTCGATCCGCTGGGCGATCAATTCTGGGTGTTCGACATAGTTTGAACACGTGTCGATCATGCCGGGAGCCAGTACCTTGTGGTCGGGGATCTTGGCGTCGGCCCAGACTTTCCATTCATGTTCGTGGCGCGGATTGGCGGCCTCGAACAGGATGGTCGCCGGGCGCGCCTTCAGCACGATATCGATCACGCGCTCGAGCGGAATATCGTGGTCGTGCGGCCCCTCATAATTGCCCCAGCAAATGTGCATCCGCATCTTTTCCGGCGGAATATTCGCGGTGGCGGCATTCAGCGCCTCGACATTGGCGGCGGCGATTTTCAGGAAATCGGCCTCGCTCATGTCCTGATAGCCGGTGTGGCGCGACATCGCCAAATCGGGGCAATCGAGTTGCAAAAAGAACCCCTGCGCCACGATCGTCTCATATTCCTCGCGCATCGCGTCGGCCAGATCGGCGAGATAGGCTTCGTGGCTGGGGTAATATTTGTTGACCTGAAATGCGGTGATCAGGCCCGGCGACGCGGCATTCATGAACCCCTGCGTCGTCGGCCCGCCATGGTCGGCCAACGCCGCCTTGAACCGGCGGATATCATCGTGCAGCGGTTGCAGATTGACGAGCCGGATCGGCCCGATGCAACTGGCGCGGGTAAATTCCTGGCTGCCCATCATCACCGACAGCTTCTTTACGAGGTCAGGATGTTCGGCCAAATCAGCGGCCGATTTGCGGTCGACATGGCCCCCAAAGCCGGTCAGCCGCTCGATCATATACGTCGAATAGCCAATCTTGCCGATCTCGCCATCGGACACGATGTCGACGCCGCATTCGACCTGATGGGCGACGGCCTGCTTGACGGCGGCCTGCACCTTGGTGTCAAAATCGACCGCATCATACGGCTCGCCATGATCGCGTGCCAACAACAGCGGGGTCAATTCACCGCCGCGCGGCATCGAACCCACGTGGGTGGTGGCGATATGGGTCATATTTCTCTCCCGCAATACTGTCGCCGATCCGGCTTTCGCTTCTCCTATCCGAAAAAATCACATAAGTGAAGGAAGCTAACGACGGGCGAAAACCGCCCGCGCCGATCAGGAAAGAGGATACCCATGCCCATCACCGATTTTCACGGCAAGACCGCCTTCATCACTGGCGGCGCCAGCGGCATCGGCCTTGGCATCGCCAAGGTGCTGGCCGCGCGCGGCGCACGTATCGTCATCGCGGATTTGCGCCCCGACCATATCGCTGCCGCGCTGGCGCAGTTTTCGGGCGCTGGCCAGTCGAACAGCGTCGCCGCCGTCGAAATCGACGTGACCCAGCGCGCCCGCTATGCCGAAGTCGCCGAACAGATGCAGCGCGAATATGGCGGCATCGACATCCTGATCAACAACGCGGGCGTCGGCTGTGAAGGGCCAATTCTGGCAGCGGGCTATGCCGATTGGGACTTTGGCCTGGGCGTCAATGTCGGCGGCGTGGTCAACGGCATCCAGAGCTTTTTGCCCCAGATGATCGCGCATGGCCGCGGCGGGCATATCGTCAACACCGCCTCGTTGGCCGCCTGCATCGTCATGCCCGAGGCCTATGTGATCTATGCCGCGGGCAAGGCGGCGGTGCTCAACCTGTCGGAAAACATGCGCGTGACGCTGGCGGACAAGGGCATCGGCATGTCGGTGCTGTGCCCAGGCTTTGTGAAGTCGAACATCCACGAGGCGGCGCAAAATCGCCCGGCGCACCTGCGCGAAGGATCCGGCTGGGCCGCCTCGGAACAGACCCTGTCCGAGCGTCAGCATGGCGACAATTGGCTGGAACCCGAAGTCGTGGGCGACATGGTGGCCGATGCCATCCTCGCCAATGAATTATATGTTATCACCCATGGCGAATTCACCGACCGGATGAACGCCCGCCACGCCGCGATGATGGCCCGCACACCGCACGCCGACGTGCAATACTGACAGGTGCCGGGGTGCTGGTTCGCGCCCTCACCCCGGCGGCGCCTACTCCTGCGGGGCGATCAACACTTTGCAATCCTGTGTCCGACGGCGCAGCGCCTCGAACCGGTCAGGTGTCGCCTCCAGCGTGATCGTGTCCGACACCAAAAACCGCGGTTCCGCCGCCCCGGACGCCAGCGCATCGAGCGCCGCCTCATAGTCCTGCCGGAGGAAAAACGCCGAGGTGATCAGCGTGACCTCCTTTTGCAGCATGGCAAAGGTGTTGAGACTATCGGGCCTTGTGCATAGGCCCAGCAGCACGATCTTGCCGCGATTGCCAACCTGCGCGACCGCTTGCTGGATCAGGCCCGGCACGCCGACGCATTCAAACACCACATCGGCCGGCCCGCCCAATTCCCGCAGCGCCGCGCCCACTGGATCAGCAGGATCCGCGACAAAGCCCGTCGCCCCCATGCGCAACGCCCGGTCGCGCTGATACTCGGACAGGTCCTGTACCACCACCGCCGCCGCGCCGCGCCGCCGCGCCCAAAACGCCACCGCCAGACCAATCGGCCCCGCGCCCAGCACCAACACCCGGTCGCCCGTTCGCATTCCCGACAGATTGACGCCATGCAACGCCACCGCCAAAGGCTCGATAATCGCGCCATCGGCCAGACTTGCACTGGCCGGCAGCCGCACACATTGGTTGGGCCGGGTGACGGCATATTCGGCATAACCGCCGCTTTGCAGGCCAAAATGCGCGCACCATTGCACTTCACCGCGCCGGCACGCCGGGCAATGGCCACAGGACGCCAGCGGGCTGACCGCGACCAGATCGCCGACTGCCAAACCTTCGGCGCCGCGCCCCAATGCCACCACTTCGCCCGCGAATTCGTGCCCCAGCACGCTGCCCGCACCCTGACCATAGGCCGGATCCTCGGTCATATGCAGGTCCGACCCGCAAATGCCGCAACGCCCGACCTTGACGACCACCTCGCCGCTCCCGGGGGTCGGATCGGGCAGGGTTTCAACGGCCAATGGCTTGTGCAAGCCCTGCATCACGACGGCGCGCATTACTGCGCTCCTTTGGGCATGACGACGCCGCGCATCACACCGGCATCACCACCACAGGCTTCACCACGGCGCCGCTTTCGCCCGCATGGATCGCCGCGTTGATCTCGGCAAAGGGGAAGGTCTTGATCAGCCGGTCGTAGGGGAACCGCCCGGCCAGATGATGCGCGATCAATTCGGGCAGAAAGCCAAACAGATCGCTATCCCCGCCAAGGATGCCCTTCACCGTGCGCCCGCCGCCCATGAACGACGTCTCGTTGAATTGCAGCGTCGCGGTGGGATCGGACGCACCGACAATCCCCAGCACACCGCGCGGGGCGAGCAAGGCGAACACCCCCTCGATGATGGTGGCCAACCCCGTCGTATCAAACGCATAGGCCAGCCCGGCCGGACACAGCGCCGCAATCCGCCCCAGCGGATCATCGCGCCCATCCAACGCATGGGTCGCGCCCAATTCCAGCGCCAGCGCCCGGCGGTTTTCGTGCAGATCGACGGCAATGATCGGGTTCGCCCCGGCAATCCGGGCGGCCATCACCGCCGCCAACCCAACCGCGCCCGCACCGAAAATGGCGATCGGCATCCCTGTGGCCACCTGCATGCTGCGCAACACCGCGCCCGCGCCAGTCATCAGGCCACAGCCCAGCGGCGACAGCATTTCGAGCGGGATCGCGTCGGCGCTATCGGGCACCTTCACCACATTGCGCGCGGTGGCCAGCGCATGGGTCGCAAACGAGGATTGGCCAAAGAAATTGCCATGCACCGGTTCGGCCCCGTGGTGCTGCCGCCCGAGCGCCGGCATGAGGCGGACACGACCGACACCGCGTACTGGATGCTCGACTGTATGCAGGCGGTCGGCTCTCACCAGCTCAATT
>CAIOKP010000094.1 GCA_903858875.1 uncultured Sphingomonadales bacterium | reverse complement strand
ATCCAGCCGATTGGCTTCGATCTTCGAAAAATCCAGGATATCATTGAGAATGCCCAGCAGCGACCGGCCCGCCGTCGAAATCTTGGCGGCATAATCAAGCTGTTCCGGCGTCAGCCCGGTCCGAGCGATCAGATGCGACAGCCCCAAAATCGCGTTCATCGGGGTGCGAATCTCATGGCTCATGTTGGCTAGAAATTGGCTCTTGGCGCGGTCGGCGGCTTCGGCCAGCTTTTTTGCCTCGATGAGGGCGGCTTCCGTCTGTTTGCGCTGGGTAATGTCTCTGACGATCTTCGAGGCGCCGATCACGACGCCCCGCCCATCCCGGATGGGAGACAGCGTGACCGCGACCTCGACCCTTGTTCCGGCCTTGGTGAGGCGCTGGCTTTCATGCTGCGTCACCGCGCTGCCGCTCATGATGATGGCGAGGAGGTGTTGCTCCTCCATCGCGCGATCGGCCGGCAGCAAGCGCGTGATCGGATGGCCGACGACTTCGGCGGCGGCGTACCCGAACAGCCGTTCGGCCGCCGCGTTCCAACTGGTTATGACGCCGTTCAAGTCCTCGCTCATGATGGCGTCGCTCGAACTCTCGACGATGGTGGCCAATCGCGCCACCTGATCCTGAGCGATCTTACTTGCGGTGATGTCTTGGATATGAGCAACGAAGTGAACCGGCGCGCCGGTGCTGGTCCGGACCAGCGATACACTCACCAAGACCCAGATGACATTTCCCTGTTTATGGAAATACCGTTTCTCCATTTGATGGCTTGCGATCCGGCCCTCGAGCAAATCTTGCATACAGGCCAGATTGGCCGCCAGATCATCAGGGTGGGTGATCGTCTGGAAGTCGGTGGCCAATAGCTCGATTTCACGGTATCCAAGCATCGCGCAGAGCGCGGGGTTGACCTTTATGAAACGCCCTAAGGTCGATACCAGCGCCATCCCGTGGGCCGCGGTTTCAAACGCCCCCCGGAATCGGACCTCACTCTCAATCAGCGCCGCCTCGGCCTGTTTGCGCGGCCCAATATCGGTCAGGGCCGAGCGACTCCTGATCAAGTTACCCGCGTCATCAAAAATCGCCGTGGCGCTGACCAACCCGTGCAAAATCGTGCCGTCCTTGCGCACGAAATCGAGTTCGAGATCACGGAGAGACCCCGTTGCCTTAAATTGTGGGAACCTAATTTTGAACGTCGCGAGACTCTCCGGCGTCAGCACGTCTGAAGCCCGCAATTTCCCAACAATCTCATCCGGTTCGTAGCCGAGCCAGCGCAACTCCGTTTGGTTGATTTTGGTGAACAGCCCATCGCCGTCCAAGGAGTGATAGCCGCAGGGGGCATTATTATAAAGATCCTCCACCCCATTGCTTGCCCTGGTCGCATCCAATTCCGCTTGCTTCAACTCGGTCACGTCCGTGACCACAGACATGAATCCCACCACCTGATGATCGACCACATTGGGCAGATATTGAAACAACGCGTGACGCAACGACCCATCGGCCATGGGGAGGGTGCGTTCGAACCCCTGCCGGACTCCGGCCATGACGCCCCGCAGATAAGGTTCGTTGAGGCGGAGCATCTCCTCATTCAGAAAGTCCCGCACATGGATGCCGACCATCTCGTCGGGCCGCTTGCCGAACCACGAGAGATAGGCCGGATTGGCGAACACGCAGCGCCAGGCACTGGTCCAATAGCCGATGGGACCGGGAATGGCGTCGGCGATCATGCTGAGCAGCCGCTCACGCTCGGCCAGCGCCATTTCGCTGCGGCGGGCCGCGGTGATGTCCCAGTTTACGCCGACCATCCGAAGCGGGCGGCCCTCCTCGGTAAATTCCGTGATGGCCGCCGCTCTGATGTAGCGCAGTTCGCCCTCTCCCGTTCGGATGCGAAACTCGCCCTCGAACGGCTTCCCCCCCGCCAGGGCCGCCTCGATCTCGCTCTTGAGGTGGGCTCTGTCGTCGGGATGGCAGCGCTCCCACCACATGTCGAAATTCACGATGGCCTGGTCGTCGGTGAGGTCGTATATCTGCGAGATGCGCGCGTCGGTGATCATCCGCCCGGTGTCCACCTCCCATTCGAAAACGCCGATCCCGCCGGAACGGGTGGCGAGCGTCAAGCGCTCGGCCAGATCCTTGAGTTGGCGTTGGGCGGCTTGCAGCTTCTGCTCCGCCTCTTTGCGCTCGCTGATGTCGCGCGATGAGGCATAGAGGTAGAGCTTGCCGTTCTCTTCCAGGCCGGAGGCATTGATCTCCACGTCGAACTCCGAGCCATCGCGGCGGCGGTGTCTGGTCTCGAATACCGCCGAAGACCTCATGACGTGTCGAACGCGGCTGCGGAGTTCATCGGGGGGGATGGCGGCATCCCAATCCACGACATTCAACCTTGGCGCTTCCGCCGCGGTGTACCCCAACATGCGCAGAAACGAATCGCTCCACATGACGAGGTTGCCCTCCTCGTCGAGAATAT
>CAIOKP010000093.1 GCA_903858875.1 uncultured Sphingomonadales bacterium | reverse complement strand
CCGCGTGCCGAGCGCCAGCATCGGCGACATCCGCGCCGACAAATTGTTCATCGTGCAGGTCGCCGATGCGCCCTACATCGAAATGGACTACCTCAACTGGTCACGCCATTTCCGTTGTATGCCGGGCCAAGGCGATTTTGCGCTGACCGAATGGGCCGCCGCGATCCGCCGGATCGGCTATGAGGGATGGTGGAGCCTCGAAATCTTTAACGACCGGTTCCGCGCCGGGTCCGCGCATCAGGTGGCGCGCGACGGTCACCGCTCGTTGCGATTGATGGAGGACTTGTCCGCCCGCGCACTGCGCGTGGAAAGCCCAATGCCGCCGCGCATTACGCCAAAGGGCGTCGAATTCATCGAATTCACCGCCAGCCACGAAGAAGCCGAGGATTTCGGCAAGGTCTTCACTGCGCTCGGCTTTGCCCCCGTCGCGCGCCACCGCCACAAGAATGTCGAGCGGTGGTGTCAGGGCGACATCAACCTGATCGTCAATTCCGAACCCGAGGGCCTCGCCCATAGCTTTGACATCGTCCATGGCGGCTCTGTCTGTGCGATCGGCCTTGCCGTGCCGGATCAACAGGCCGCCCTCGCCCGTGCCGCAGCGCTCGACATCCCCAAATTCGTCGCCGCCGTCGGGCCGGACGAATGGGAAATCCCGTCCTTGCGCGGCGTTGGTGGCAGCTTGCTCTATCTGGTGGATGCCGCGACGCGGGACGCGATGTGGGCGGAGGAGTTCCCCCACGCCATAGCCGACAGCACGCCACGCGCCGACCTCACCCGCATCGATCACATCGCCCAATCGATGCAATACGAGGAAATGTTAAGCTGGCTGCTCTATTATCACGCGCTATTGGAAGTAAAAAAGACGCCGCAGCTCGAAATCGCCGACCCTATGGGGCTGGTTTATAGTCAGGCAGTCGAGACGCTGGATGGCGCCGTGCGCTTTACGCTCAATGGGTCGATGGCGGCGCAATCGCTGACCTCGCGCTTCATTCAGAGCTACTTTGGCGCCGGCGTGCAACATGTCGCCTTTGCCACCAATGATATTTTTGCAGCGGCCGAACATGCACAAGCCAGTGGCCTCGCATTCCTCGAAATCGGCCCGAATTATTACGATGATCTGGAGGCGCGCTTTGGCCTCGACCCCGATCTGGTCGCCCGCATGGCACGATTGGGCATCCTCTACGACCGCGATGGCCCGGAAGAAGGCGGTGCGGAATATTTCCAGTTCTATTCGCGCGCAGTTGCCAAACGGGTGTTTTTCGAAGTGGTCGAAAGGCGCGGCTATGAAGGTTATGGCGCGGTCAACGCGACCATTCGCCTGAACGCCCAAGCGAAATATCGCGCACCCGAGGGACTGTAATCCCCACCCATACCCATCCCAGCGAGAGGCGATCATATGCGACGTAAAACGGGCCTGCGAATGATAGCGTTCGCATTGGCTTTCGGCATCAGCGGGCTCGCCCTTGCCCAAACCGCGACCGATGACACCCCACCGGCCGACCTTGCCGCCAAGGTACAGGCCGCAACCGCTGCCGCTGACGCTGGCGGCGCAGGCCCGTTCAAGGCCGAGATGGTCGGCGATCCCGGCTTGCCGACCCACACGATCTATCGCCCGAAAAACCTGCGCGCCGCCGCCGCCAAGGGAAAGCTGCCCATCATCGCATGGGGCAATGGCGCTTGCGTCAATATTGGCAATCGTTTCCGCTATTTCCTGACCGAAATCGCCAGCCATGGCTATGTTGTCGTCGCCACCGGGCCAATGGGACCACACAGCGTTGAATGGAAAGTCACCCTGACGCCCGACAACGCCCCGCCCCCACCGGACCGCGCGCCGCAAAGCTATGCCGCACAACTGACCGACGGCATCGATTGGGCCATCGCCGAGAACGCCCGAAAGGGCAGCGCCTATTTCGGCAAACTTGACCCAAGTAAGGTCGCGGTCATGGGCCAGTCCTGCGGCGGCCTGCAAGCCATAGCCGCGGCGGCCGACCCCCGCGTCAAAACCGCGCTGGTTCTCAACAGCGGCACCTTTCCCGATGGCAGCAAGCCACTGGCCGGCACCGGCGATGCCATCAAGGCCAGCTTGAAGCGTATCCATCATCCGGTCATCTGGATCAGCGGCGATGACAGCGACATCGCCCATAAAAACGCCGGTAGCGATTTTGCCGCCTATAACCACGCCCCCGCCGTATGGGCATGGCACGAAGGCACGGGCCATTCTGCCCACTGGCGCGACCCACACGGCGGCCTATTCACCCCGGTGGTGACAGCTTGGCTCGACTGGCAATTGAAACACCGCACATCGGCCGCAGCGACGTTCGTTGGCGCCGAATGCACGTTGTGCAAGGCGTCAGGCTGGCACGTTTCGGCCAAGGGTTTCCCTGTGGAATAAGCGCAGTGCCAGGGACGAATACCACGCGTCCCTGGCTACCGCTCGATCATTCCACAATACATGCACTGGTTGCGTCGGCCTGTCGGATCAGGCATGGCTGCGCCGGGATCGCTGGCAAATTGTAGCGTTCTGGCCTCGCGCGCCGGGCGCTGAATTTCAGGCTGATATGTCACTCATGCGTGGTCGCAAAAATACTCTTTGCAGGTTCAGCCTCATGGCCGGCGCGGTTCTGGCGACCCAACCCGCCGCGTTGTCCGCCGATACGCCGCCCACGGCACGATCCACGGCAATCCTCATCGACCCTGCGACGCTTGGCCCTGCCTTTCGCCCCGATGCGGCCTTTGGCGCTGGTTATGATGGCACCCGCAAAGGGGCGGTCAACAAGCAACTGACGCCCTACAACATCGCCGCCATGCGCAGCGCTGACCTGCGCCCGCTGACCTATCGCCTGCGCACAGAGCTTGGCATCGAAGCGTGGCATTGGAACCCGCACGGCACATGGAGCGACGCCGACCACGCGCAAGGTTATTGGACGTCGAGCGACACGCTCAGCAAGCCGATCCGCCTGTCGTGGGGCTATCGCCTGCCCCGGCGCGGCGACACCGACGACAATGCCAATAACAACGATTATTCGCGGCTGACCGACGGCGATCCAGCCAGTTTCTGGAAATCCAATCCCTATCTTGATCCTGCCTTCCTGCGCGATGGTATCGCCCATCCGCAATGGCTGATCTTGCGCTTTGACCGGCCGACGCCGGTCGATACCGCCGAAATCCGCTGGGCCGCGCCCTATGCGACGGCGTACGAAGTGCAATATTGGACCGGCAAGGCCGATTGGGACCGCAAGGGCACATGGGCGACATTCCCCGGCGGGCGGGTGGATCATGGCACGGGAAGCGATGCACCGCTCCGCTTGTCGGACCGACCGGTGATGGCGACCTAT
>CAIOKP010000092.1 GCA_903858875.1 uncultured Sphingomonadales bacterium | reverse complement strand
CGCGGGTCGAACACCGACCAGCCGGCGCGATGGGCGAGCCGCTCCAGCGCTAGCGAGCCCAGCAGCGAGTTGCCCTGCGCATTCAACCCCGGCGCCCAGACCGCGATTGACGCCACCCCGGGCGCGATGGCCAGAATGCCGCCGCCAACGCCTGATTTGCCGGGCAACCCAACCCGAAAGGCAAATTCGCCCGAATTGTCGTAATGACCGCAAGTCAGCATCAGCGCATTGATGCGTCGTGTCCGCCTATGCGACAGCACAGAGCATCCCGTCGCCGGGTTGCGGCCTCCCAACATCAAATACCGCCCGGCCAGCGCCAATTGGCGACAGTCCATCGCGATCGAGCAGGCGTGCGAATAGACGCCGAGCGTCCGCTCAACAGTGTTTTTCAGATTGCCGAACGCCCGCGCATAGGCGGCCAGCGCCGTGTTGCGGAAACCGGTTTCCAACTCCGCGCGCGCGACATTCACGTCCACCACGATGCTGTTATCGCCCGCCAGATCGCGCACAAAACGCAAGGTGTTGCCGATGACCTCGCGCGGTTCATAGCCGGACAACAGGATGTCGCACACCACGATCGCGCCGGCATTGATAAAGGGATTACGCGGAATGCCCTTTTCGTTTTCCAACTGGACGATGGAATTGAACGGGCTGCCTGATGGCTCCTTGCCCACGCGGTCCCATAACTGGTCCCCTGCCAGCCCCAAGGCTTGCGTTAGCGTGAACACTTTGGAAATGCTCTGGATCGAGAAGGCTTCCTCTGCATCGCCGCCGCAGATGACCTCGCCACTGGCCAGAATGATCGCCATGCCGAACTTCTCCGGCGATACCCGGGCCAGCGGGGCGATATAGTCGGCGACCTTGCCCTTGTCGGGCATGGCGCGCATTTCTTCGACGATATCGTCGACGATGGCCTGTAATCGGCTCACCCCTGCGTCGCCGCATAGACATCGATAGAGGCGAGGTGATGGGCCTTTTCGGCCTCGGTCAGGAACGATCCGGTAAAGCTGTTGCGGGCAAGGCGCAGCAGTGCGGCCCGCGACAAGCCGCGTGCCTGCGCCACCGCTCGATAATTTTCCGCGATATAGCCGCCGAAATAGGCCGGATCGTCCGAATTGATCGTCGCCGCCAGTCCCAGCGCCAGCATCCGGTCAATCGGGTGATCTGCCAGATCCTTGACCACGCACAGCTTGAGGTTCGACAGCGGACAGACGGTCAGCGTCATCCCCTCACGCGCCAACCGTTCCACCAACGCTGCATCTTCCAACGCGCGGTTGCCGTGGTCCAGCCGGTCGATATGCAGCAGGTCGAGCGCCTCGTAGATATAGGCAGGCGGGCCTTCCTCGCCAGCATGCGCGACGCGTTTCAGCCCCGCTGCCCCCGCCGCCGCGAACACGCGCGCGAATTTTGCGGGCGGATGGCCGACCTCCGACGAATCGAGGCCGACGCCAGCAATCTGGCCAAACCACTTTTCCGCTTGCGCCAGGGTCGCAAACGCGGCGTCCTCGTCAAGGTGGCGCAAAAAACACAGGATCAACTTCGATGTCAGGCCAAAGCGCGCCTCCGCGTCGGCCATCCCGGCCAGCAACCCGCGCATCACCACATCAAACGGAATGCCCCGATCGGTATGCGTTTGGGGGTCGAAAAAGATTTCCGCATGAGCAACACCATCGGCGGCGGCCCGCGTGAAATAGGCCAGCGCCAGATCGCGAAAATCTTCCTCGGTACGCAGGACATTGGCCCCGGCGTAATAGATGTCGAGGAAATCCTGCAAGTTGGAAAAGGCATAGGCGGCGCGGATCGCCTCGACACTGGCGAACGGGATCGCGACGCGGTTGCGCCGGGCGAGTTCGAACATCAATTCCGGTTCGAGGCTGCCCTCGATATGCAGGTGCAACTCCGCCTTGGGCAGGCCGACAATGAACGCGTCGAGATCGGTCATGAGCCCTCCTTCAACAGGCCAGCTTGTAGAATAATCTCGGCCTCTGGCTTGTGAATGCGTATTTCCTCCGGCGTCAGACCATTGATTTCGTGGGGGAATACCAACCATTCGTCGGTTTCATACACATAGTAATCCGGCCGCAGATCGACCATTGTCCGGCGGGGCTTGTAATAGACCGTGGCGACGCGGATGGTGTTTGGCGTATTGTGCCGACACCGCACGCGCAATTCACGCAGAAAGGCAACGATCGACCGGCCGGAATCGAAAACATCATCGATCACCAGCAACCGGTCATCCGGCTCCAGCGTGTCGATCAGATAGCCCAGCGAATAGACGCGGACTTCGGGTTGTTGTTGATCGATGCCGGTATAGGACGCGGTGCGGATCGCGATGTGGTCGGCCACGACACCGTGATATTCCAGCAATTCCTGCACCGCGATGCCGACCGGCGCGCCGCCGCGCCAGATGCCGACGATATGGGTCGGGCGAAAGCCGTCTTCGAGAACGCGGTTGGCCAGACGAAAGGAATCGGCCAGCAGGTCATTTGCGGACAGGTAACGCTTTTCGGTCATCGGTTTGGCTCTCTTGGCAGGGGCAATGCCGCCTTATCGTGTTTGAGGCGGCGGTGGTAGGCTTGTGCTTAGCCCTATCCCCCAGTCCCGCCGACACGGATAATCTGGCGGATCGTGGCACCGGCATTGCCAATGGTCAGATGCGCTGCGTCCTGCATCCGGATTTTGAGGTTCGCGGCTTGGCCGGGGTCGAGCGTGATGGCGTAGTCGCCCGCACGGACTGCCTCGAACCAGAATCCGCCGTCGCTGGTCGTCCGGGTGCGGGCGACGCGTTTGCCCTTGGCGTCGATCAGCAAGAGCACGAGGCCCGATACCGCCTTGTCGCGGCCGCTTTCAACAAAGAAGGCCGTGCCGTCGATCTCGCTCATCGAGACGATGGCGAAATTGCTCACGTGGATGCGTCCAGCGCGTGGGGCGATTTCAATGCCCTTGGTTGCCGGGGCCAAGGATACATCGGGCAAGGCATCGGCATCGACCTGAATATTGGTCCGCTGGCCATCGCCCAGCTTGCCGAGGAAGGCGACACCTGAGGAATCCGTGGCTGCGTGTTCGGTGCCGGTGTTAAAGGCGACGCCTGGGATCACGGTGTCGCCGTCGTCAAAGACATGGTTGCCATTATTGTCGCGATAGGCGCGGATCGCCGCCGCGCCGCCGGTCGACAGGCCTGGCGGTGCGATAAACAGCGATCCGGTGAACGGATTGCGGCCAAAGCTGAACCCCATCCGCAGCATGGCGGAATATTGCCCCGACCCGGTGGTATAACTGCCATCCATCGCCACCGTAAAGCGGTCATACCGCCGCACCGCCGACAGGCCGATCTGGGTCTGACCGGCAGTAATCAAATGGCTCACCCCGCCGCGCAGCAGCGTGTGATCGCCGATCGAATGATCGACCTCTACCATCGCGGTGGTGACCTGGGGGCTGGGCGTCAGGGCATAGTCCAGTGTGACACGATATTGCGTGCGCGATCCCGACATCGTGGCCAGATCAAAGGCGCCGGTCGTCTGGGCGGTGCTGGTGCCGTTGGTGCTGACTGTACGATTATAGCCAAGCGTGTTCGAAAGCATCAGGTGCGATGTGGCCGACATCGACTGGTGAAAGGTCAGGTCGGTCAATTGCCGCCCGTCGGCATAGTCGATTTGCCGGGCAAAGGCATAGATCGGGATGATAATCGGATGGTCCCCACCCCCCAACCGCAATGCGCCATTGAGCGATCCCTCGGTCGCGCGGTGCAGATAATCGTTGGAGTAGGACCGCACTTCGTCGACGAATTGCCCGAAATATTCGACATGGGTCAGCTTGTAACTGAACCCGGCCAAACGCCCGCCGATGGCGGCCTCGACGGCCTTGCCACCATGATCGGCGGCGGCGATGTCCAGCTTCATCGCCACGCCGCCGATGTCGTACCGCGCGCCCGCGCTTGTCAGCCAGTGCCAGGTGCCAAGGCTTTGATACGCCGCCAATGCCGCCGTCGCGGTCACGGCCGAGGACAGGCCATATTGGACCTGCGCCGCGCTACGCCAGGCGCCATAATCCTGGCCAGGGATGAAATTCGGGCCCTGCACATCCAGAACATTGACGCTCTTTTGCAGCACACCAGCGGTATAGATGAACTCTCCCTTGGACAGCCGCCCATCGCCAACGCTGATTTGGCGGATGACTTCGCGCCGTTGCCCTTGCGGGCCGTAGAATACCAGCCGGAACAGGTTGAGGCCGAAATCGACCGGCACCCTGAGGAACTGATATTGACCGCCGACCTGCGCCCGGGTGGAATCGATCAGCAAACCGTTACGATAGAGCTCAACCTCATAACCATCGGGCAGGTCGCCCTTGAAATCGATGGTGTCGAACACCGATGCATGTTCCAGCGGCGCATTGCCGACCGCCGCGCCGCGCCCGGTTGCCGCGCCCAAGCCCAATGGCATGGCAATGCTCGACACATCGCCGAAACTGAAATCGGTGGCGTTTAGGGGCCCGAGCAAATTGGCATCGGCATCGCGGCGGCCCATCTCGATATGGGCGGCGGTCAGGCCATCGCGCGTCGATGTGCTGATATAGGCCCGTGCAGTCAGAAAGGCGAGGTCACCTGCCAGACGCAGGTCGTTTTCGACCCTTGGCCCGCGTGTTTGATCCGACATGGCGCGGGTTTCAAGGTCAGCCAGAGGAAAGCTGAGGGCCTGATACGGCGTGTCCTCGCGCGGCCAGTGGTGGGCGCCCTCGTTGCCGCGCCGCGCTGCGAGGTGTTCGCGTGCATCCTCGCGCTGCGCCCGATCCTCGAACGGAAACGGGACGCGGGTTTTGACCGTCACCGTTTGGGCGCGCAAGCTGGTTGTGAGGCTGAGCGGGAGGATGTCGGCAAAGCGGTCTGTTCGCAGGAACAGTTCTCCATCGAAGCCCGCCGCGTCGCCGGGGGCGATCTTTCGCGTCTGGCCGTCGATGGTCATCGTGCCATCGCGCAGGTTGATCGCCAAAGTATGCTTGGGATCGAGCACCCAACCGCTGGCGTAATGTCCATCGTCGCTGATCGAGATCGCGAGGTCGAGAAAACGCGCGATGGTGCCGAGCGGCAGGTAGGTTTGCCCCCGCCATTGATAGCCGATGAGGGTGTCGGCCAATTCATGGCGCACTGTCTCGATCTGAAAAATCAATTCATCATCGGCGGAAAAGCGCGGTGCAACACCCATCGTGCCAGCGGGCGCTCGGGCTGGCGTGGGGCTGAGCGCGGGCTGGGTCGGCCCGGCGGGGGGGGCGGCCCCGGTGATCGCCAGAGCGGCGGCCGGGCGGGCAAAGCTGGCCGGGGTGGTTGTTGGCTCGACGGGGCCAAGCGGATTGGCCACGCGACCGGAATGCGGCATCGCAGCGGCCAGATGGCCGGGTGATAGAGCAGGAGCGGGCGGCGCTACGGCAAAGCCGAATTGCGGTTCCGGCAATTGCAGCGACGGCGGTGGACCGATCAGTTCCTTGTCGAAATTGGAAACATGTTCGGCCGCCGTCTGTCCAAACATCGGTTTGGGCAGGTTGACCGATGCCAAGGGGGCGGGGGTAACCCGCATCGCTGGGGGTTGGGGCGTTCTCAGCCCGTCGTTGCTCCCAAATGTCGTGGACGGGGCGATATCGACGGGCCGAGCCGGGGTGGCCGGCGAAACAGCAATAGCAGGCGACGAGGGGGCAGCCGCCGTCTTCGGTATTGCCACAAAAACAAGGGCTGTGGCCGGTGGCACAGGAAGCGTTGCGCCGATTGCGGAGGAATCGGTGGCATCCTGCGCAGCGGCTTGCGGCGTGTCGCCGGCGGGTGCGGGCGGCGGGGCTGTCGGATTGCCGACCAGTGCGCTGGCGGGCGCTTCGTTGGGGTTGGCTTCTGCGACCGGGAGTGGCGCGATTGGCGCGCTGGTGGGAATGATCTCGGCGGCAGGGGCGGCAGGGGCGGCAGGGGCGGCAGGGGCGATGGGGGCGCTAGGGGCGATGGGGGCGTCGTCATCCACCGTCGGCTCGCTTTCAGCAGGCTTGATGCTGTGCGCGGCTCGCTTCAGCGGTGGTGCCAACCGCGCTGGCACCACTTGCGCCACTTCACCAAAGTCTGGTTGCGGCAGGGCGATGCGGCGGTCGGGATCCTGTTCCGGGGGCACGTCTGCGGGCGCCGAGGGTTGGGGCTTTTCGGCCTTTTCTCCCCTCAGCGCCAAGGCGACCGACATGGCCACCATGCCAACGCCAGTCGCCCGGGTGACACGGTGCCACCGCCGCGATATCACGGCACGACAAACTCCTGCCGGGCGAGCGTCTTGCCGGGCGTCACGTCGTCATCGGTATAGGTTATGGTCAGGTGCGCGCCATGCGTGGTGAATTTCGGGTCGGCCTTGGGGTCGATCGGCACCTGCACCTGTCGTTCGTCAACTTCGGTGTAGACGCCGACGCCTTTCATCTGGGCAATGGGCGCGCGCGATCCGGGCGCGGTGATGGTGATATCGCCAAACGCCGAGCGTGTGCCGGATCGCAGGATGGTCAGCGATACGACCTTGCCATCCGCCGCGCCGCCGGACTGTGCCGGGACCACTGCGGGGTCGCGTAAGCCGACATCCAGCGTGGTGTCGCCGATCCGCACGATGACCGGGATCGAAATGCCGAAACGCGGGATGATCCGCACCCCGATGCCGTTTGGCTTTTGCCCCGCGGCATCGTCGATGCTCAACCCGTCGGTGCTGGGCGGCACCGACAGGATCATGAAGTGCGAACGATATTCACCCGGTGGTGTGTTGGGCCTGGCGTTCAACATGACCCGTACCGTTTGCGCCTCATTACCGGGCAGTGTGACGCGGTGTGGTGACCAGCGCAGGATCTCGCCCGCTGGATGCGCCCGCGCCCGCACCGCAGGATCGGTGATACTGGCGAGGTCAACCAAACGGCCCGCAGTGGTCATCATCAAGTCGGACAGGGTGATTTCATATTCGCCAGCCGCGATGGTGCGGTTGAACAGACCGATGCTGCCGATACGCTGATGATCGTCCAGCACGACGCGTTTGGGATAGATATTGACATCGCCCATGCCGCCCACGGCCCCTTCGGGCGCCTGCACCGGTGGCGGTGCAGCAGGTTGCGCAGGCACGCCCGGCGCCGGCATCGCCAGCGGTGCGATTTGCGCCACAGCCGGCAGAACAGAGCAGAGCGTCATGCCCACCACCGACGCTAGGCCCCAGCGCCCGCGTTTTGAAAGCGCGTCTGTCCATCGGACCACAGATTGCATCGACGATCACCCCAGCCTGAATTGCCGACCCCAAAGGAGGCCATGCTAGGGCGTATGTAGAATCCCTGATTTTTTGGCAAGCGTGGTAGGTGCCAAGTTGCGCTTTGTGAGCGAATTAACGATGCGAATTCATTGATACAACGTGGTAAGCGTATAGGTTCCAGCATATGTGCCGAGCGCTTGATTGGCGCCGACATTGAGCGTGCCGCCAACCGCGAGCGTATAGATTGTCGTCGTGCTCGACCCCGAGATCTGGGTTAGCGCCCCCGTCATATTGTTCAGCGTCATCGTGCTGCCACCATTGACCAGCGTCAGCGACGTTGGCGCATAGACCGTAAAGGCCTGATTGGCGTTTGATGTGATCTGGAACGTGCCGGGGGCAGGTCCGCCGCTGGTTTGCGCGATCAACTGATTGCCGGCCATGCCGCCTGTCGCCGACAGCCCCCCCGCCGGCGTGAGCACGAGTGTGCCGGCCGCGGTGGGCTGTACAAATTGGCCAAAGCGCAACGTGCCTGTGTTGGTCATCGCCGCCGGAGCGATCACGAGCGCTTGTGCCGCCCCCCCGACTTGGGCGGCGTTGCCACTGCTGGCCGCGCGCGCCGAACCGGTGGTAAACGCCATTGCAGCGCATAAACTGATTATGAGCTTCATTCTGCTCACCACCGATGGGGGGAGGGATAGCCGGGGCGCAGAGCCCCGGCCAGCGATCTGCCACAACGCCCGGACAGCGGCGTTGGTCGAACGGATCCGCTTACTGGTAGGTAACAGTCACGGTGTAGGTGCCGGTATAGCTACCAGCGGCCTGCGCGCCCGCCACGGTCAGCGTACCGCCGACATTCAGCGTGTAGCTGCCGGCAACCAGCGAGGCGGTGGCAGGGGTCGTCACGGCAAAGGGCATGGTCGACGGGGTTGTGCCGCCGGTGGTCACGGTGTTGCCGGTCGATGCGGACACCGTAAAGGCGCGCGCGGTGTCGCCCGTCACCGTAAATGCGTCGGCGGTGTTGCCAGCGGCGCCAACGACGCCGACGTCACCTGTCACCGAACCCGCGCCCAGTGCGGTCACGACAACCGTACCGCCCGTGCCGGCGGTGAACGTGCCAAAGCTCAGGGCTGCGCCCGAATTGTGGGTGATCTTGAGTGGAGCCACGACCGTGGCGGTGGCCGACCCCGTTGCCGTCGCGGTGCTACCGGTGGCGGCGTGAGCGGTGCCCACGGAAAGAGCGAGCAGAGCAGCGCTAAAAATAATCTTTTTCATGACCAAAGACCCGTCTCGAAAGTTTTCCCCAAAGGCACCTCTTTCTTGAAGCGCCCGTCTCACACACCGACCGGATCGCGGTGGGGTGCCCAACTCGAAATAGGGTTAAATGCTTAATATCTTCCTTAGGGCTAACACTTATATTTGGAGACTAAGGGAAAAATCGAGCGCCGGGGTGCGAAAAAATGCCGTATCAGGAATAGGCGACGACAACCCGGATGACCGTGCTGTAGCGGGCAGGGGCCAGGCCGGCTGGCAATTGCAAACGGCCGCCGATGTCGAAACTGTCGGCGCCATTGGCGTCCAGTTGGCCGGCAGGTCCGTCATTGGCGCGACTGGTGGTGCGCACCACGATACCGTCGATAACCAGCGTGGCATTGCCGGTGGTGAGGTCGCCAGCGATGGGGTGCGGCGTGATGGCGATTTCGCTAGGGACGGTGATGACATAGGCGCGGTTGGCCTCGCCAGAGACGACGAAGCGGGCTGCGTGGGGCAACGGGCAATCGAGTCCCGTATCGCAAGCGTTGCGGCTGGCCCCGGCATAGGTGGCCCCCGGTGGGGTCGTCGCGACGTTCACGGATCCTGCGCCGATCAGGCCGTCGCCGTCGCTGGCGACATTGCCGAAATCGAGGTCGGCAATTTCGGCAACCGCGATGGGTTGGATG
>CAIOKP010000091.1 GCA_903858875.1 uncultured Sphingomonadales bacterium | reverse complement strand
TTAATACCTGTGACAATACTGAATGAAGTTGTTAGACAAGCTGGATTATTAAAAAGTAATTGTCAACAGGTGCTGCACGGCGATCTGCCGGACACGGCGCCGGGAAAACCGGGAACGCCGCGCCCGTGGTACGTAATCAAGACGAAATGTCCAGAAGACGTGCTTGCCGCAGTATTGCAAGTGGTGGAATTTGAACTGCCAAAAATCGGCATGGGCGAACTGGAATGTTTCACAATTCTCGTGCCGCAGCACAACACACCTATTGGCGTGAAAGCGCTGAACCTTCATATCCAGCGGTTATGGCAACGGCTGCGATATAATATGGAATTGCCGGAAGTGCCGTTTGGCGAAATTGAAAACGCGCGCAGCGCCTACTACGTCGGCGACCGCGTGATGAATGTGCGAAACAATTACAAATTGAACGTGATGAACGGGGCTACCGGCATTGTTACGGCTCTCGACGCGCCATGCACCGCCAAGGATGACGCCCAGAGCGACCAGGGCGACGACGGCGCATCCGGCATCGCCATTAACTTTGGCACCGCCGACGAACCAGAAGTCGTCGTGTTTCCAAAAAACGACCAGAAGGACTTGACGCTGGCTTATGCCAGCACTGTGCACAAAGCGCAAGGCTCCGAGTACCCGTGCAGCATCGTCATCTGCTCTAAAAGTCACAGCTACATGCTGCACCGCAGCCTGCTCTATACCGCTGTGACGCGCGCGCGCCGCACGTGCATCATCATTGGTGATTCGGTCGCGATGCACAGGGCCGCAAATACGGATAAATGTGCGCAGCGGCGCACGTGGTTAAGTGTGTGGAAGGGTGGCCAGGAATGACACGCCCGCGACTTCTTGACCTATTTTGTAAAGCTGGAGGGGCGGGAACCGGCTATTACCGTGCAGGCTTTGACGTGGTGGGCGTGGATATCGAAGCGCAGAAAAGGTATCCATTCGAATTTCATCAGGCCGACGCGCTGGAGTATGCGGCGGAACACTGGCGGGAGTTTGACGCGATTCATGCAAGCCCGCCATGTCAGGCGCATAGCGCTCTGAAATACATGCCGAACGCCAAGCCGCATATTGATATGATACCGGATACCCGCGAAATGCTGCACGCGATTGGCTTGCCTTTTATTACTGAAAACGTCGTCGGTGCACCGCTCATCGATCCGGTGATGCTCTGTGGAACGATGTTTGGATTGCAAACGGCAGACGGCACGGCGGAACTCTGGCGGCATCGGCTATTTGAAACATCAATGGGTTATCTGATAACGCCGGCGTGCAACCATCGTCAACTATCGGCTGTATGTGGTGTCTATGGCGGTCATGGACGTGATCGCCGCAGGATAGTAACCGTTACTGGCCACGCTGGAGGCAGTAGCCATCGCGACCGCACGCAACAATTCAGCACAGCGCAACGTCGCGAAGCAATGGGTATCGACTGGATGACAAATGATGAGTTATCGCAAGACAACAACAACCCCCACCGTGCCGGCGGCAGGCGCCGCCGGCACATCATTCATAGCAACCACGCCGCTTGACGCGGCATTAGAGTACGCCGCGCTCGGCTGGCCCGTGCTGCCGCTCCACACGATGGAGCCGTTGCTAATGGCGGTATCCGGGCAGGGGCTTATTCGCGGGTCATTCTGCTCGTGCTCGCGAGGTCGCAACGGCGAAATTTGCGGGGCGGCTGGCAAGCACCCCAAGCACCATATTGATCTGCTGCCCAACGGGCTCCAGTCCGCCAGTACTGACCCCGACGTTATTCGCGCGTGGTGGGCGGAATGGCCGGGCGCAAACG
>CAIOKP010000090.1 GCA_903858875.1 uncultured Sphingomonadales bacterium | reverse complement strand
ATCGCCGGGATCACCGCCTTGCCCTGTTCCAGATGCCAGTTGATATTCTCAATCGTCACCGTGGCCTCATCGACCAGCAAGCCTACCGCCAGCGCCAAACCGCCCAGCGTCATCACGTTCAACGTCTGACCAAACGCATAGAGCGTCGCGATCGCCGCCAGCACCGCCAGCGGGATCGAGGTAACGATAATCACTGTCGAGCGCACAGAACCTAGGAACAACAGAATCATCACGCTGGTCAGGCCCGCCGCGATCAACCCTTCGCGCACAACGCCCGACACCGCCGCCCGGACAAAGATCGACTGATCCCCGACCGTCAGCACCCGCAACGAAGCGGGCAGCCCCAGCGCGATCTGCGGCAGCTTGGCCTTTACCCCGGCGATGATCGCCAACGTCGACGTCCCGCCATTTTTCAGCACCGTCAGCAGCACCGACCGCCGTGCATTGACATGCACCACATTGGTCTGTGGCGGGCTGCCATCGCGCACATGAGCGACGTCGCGCATGTAAATCGTGGCACCATTCACCACCTTGACCGGCAGATCGTTCAACGCCGCCACCGATTCCGGCGCATTGTTCAACCGCACACTATATTGCGTCGGACCAATCTTGACGAAGCCGGCCGGGTTGATCTGGTTTTGCGCGGCAATGGCATCGGACACATCCTGCGCCGCCAGCCCCTTGGATTGCAGCGCGCCAGGGTCGATATCGACCTGCACCTGGCGCTGTTTGCCGCCCGACGGATAGGGCATGGCCAATCCGGGCACGGTCACCAATTGCGGACGGACCTGATTTTGGCCAATGTCGAACAATTGCTGCTCGCTCAACCCCGCGCCCGACATGGCCAATTGCAGGATCGGCACCGTCGAGGCGTTGTAATTCAGCACCAGTGGCGGGGTTGTCCCCGGCGGCAATTGCCGCAGCACGCTTTGCGAAATGGCGGTGACCTGCGCATTGGCGACGGCGATATTGGTGCCCGGCTGGAAATAGATCTTCACCACGCCGATGCCGGTCATCGACTGGCTCTCGATATGCTCGATATCATTGACGGTGGTGGTCAGCGTCCGCTCATAGGGGGTAACAATGCGATCGGACATGTCCTGTGGGTTCAAGCCGGCATAGCTCCACGCCACGGCCACCACGGGAATGCGGATTTCGGGGAACATGTCGACCGGCGCGCGAAACACCGCCAGCCCGCCCAGGATCGCGATCAGGATCGCCATGACGATAAAGGTCAGCGGGCGATGCAGCGCGACCTTGACGATATCCAGCATTCACCACTCCACACGCCGGCAAGGTGCAAAATCACCCCTGCCACTAGACCTCGTGGCCAGCCAAAATGGAGCCATACAACGCCGCCGGCTGCTTGGCAAAGGGGCAACCGTGGCTTTGCAACATCGGATGCACAAAGGGGAAAATCGCTTCTCCGCCGACGGAATGGCCGATGGGCGCGGGACGGCCCGTCAATGCAGGCGGGCCGGTGCGTCTATCGCCGTTCGCAGCCAAGCGGGCAGTGCCTCGGTCGGCCAATCAGCAACAAGGTGAACCTCGCGGACGATGCTCAGCCATTGGCGCAACGCGGATTCGGTGAAGTCGAGCAACGCCACGGCCGAACCATCAAGGTCCTTGAAGGTCAGTCGGATGGCCTGCCCCAGGTCGGCATAATCAATGCTGGTGACCAGGCTGGTGCTTCGTGTGGGCGACACCGGCGCCAATGCGTGGTCTCGTGCGAAATCCGCGGCAGCCTGACGAAACTGCTGCATGGCAGGCGCTTCGGTGACCCCGGGTGATAGCGGCTGCCGCTCGATCCATTGGCCAAGCGCCGGCATCAACAAACGCAGCATGCGCAAATTGATCCAAAGCGTAGCGCAATCCCCGTTGGCCGCCTCCCCCGCCAAACGCATCCGATCCTCTACCGGATCATAGTCGGTGGTGAAACGATCAAAGCGGATCATGGGGCACCAATTGGCTGTGTTTCACATATTTAACATTTTGCCGGCTGCGGCTGGCTACCTCCAAGAGGTAGCCAGCCGAAACGCTGCATTCTATTTCCAATTAGACTAGCCGATGATGTGCGACGACGTCAGATTGGCCAGCTGCTCATACGTTACGTGGTTGAGCGCGCCCAGTTCGGTCAACGCGGCAGCGGTGACCTT
>CAIOKP010000089.1 GCA_903858875.1 uncultured Sphingomonadales bacterium | reverse complement strand
GCTTTTGAAATTTTAACCTTTTGAAACCCCTTGGGTACGTCGATAGGCTTTACCGTCACGACATATTGCTGTTCCGCGTCAGCGGATGACGAAAGTATCGTAAAAACCGAGACGGCGGCGAAAATCAAACCGTGACGCATTGACTATCTTTCATACGTTTTCGTCACCCAACGCATAACATACTCAGGTTGCAGCTTAAATGCCCTTCGTCGCAATGCACACCGGCAGGGCGCAATGCTGAAATCCACACCACCCTCGCATCTACCCTTTCAAACGCTTCAAACGATCAAGCTGCCAATTCAAACGGCTCAATCTCGCCCGACAGGTACAGTGTCTTGGCCTTGGCGCGCGAGAGTTTGCCCGACGAGGTGCGGGGCAGGGTGCGTGGTGGCACGAGTTCGACGACGGCGTTGTGGCCGAGGATCGAGCGGACCTTGTCGCGGACGGCTTCGTGGAGTTTGCGGCGTTCGTCAGGGTCGGACACGCGGCAATGGACGAGCACGGCGGCGGTTTCCTCGCCGGTTTCGGTTTGCAGGCTGAACGCGGCGATGTCGCCCTGATGGAAGCCGGGCAGTTGTTCCACGGCCCATTCGATGTCTTGGGGCCAGTGGTTTTTGCCGTTGATGATGATCATGTCCTTGGCGCGGCCGACGATGAACAGATAGCCGTCGACCATGTAGCCCATGTCGCCGGTGTCGAGCCAGCCATCGACAAGGCAGTCGGCGGTCGCTTCGGGGTCGCGGTAGTAGGAGTGCATGACCGATGGGCCTTTGCACCACACTTTGCCGATGTGGTGGTCGGTTTGGGCGCGGCCGGCGCCGTCGCGGATTTCGATGGCCATGTCGAGCACAGCCTTGCCGCAATTGACGATGGCGCGATAGCGGGCGGGGCGCGACAGGTCGCGCGGCGTGCCGGACAGGCGCTCTTCCTCGACCAGTTCGACGCGGATGCCTTCACCTGGCGGCATGATGGTGACCGCCAGCGTCGCTTCGGCCAGGCCGTAGGAGGGCAGGAAGGCGGAGGCCTTGAACCCGGCGTCGGCAAAGGCGTTGACGAAGCCCTGCATCACGTCGGGGCGGATCATGTCCGCGCCATTGCCGGCGATCCGCCAGCGCGACAGGTCAAAGCGTTCGGCAACGTTGGTCTGGCTGGAAATGCGGCGGGCGCAGATGTCGTAGCCAAAGGTCGGTGAATAGGACAGCGTGTTGCCGGGATTGCGGCTGATCATGTCGAGCCATGCCAGCGGGCGCCGCGCGAAATCCTCGGTTTTGAGGTAGTCGGCGGACACTTGGTTGGCGATGACCGACAGGAAGCAGCCGACCAGCCCCATGTCGTGATACCACGGCAGCCACGAAATGCAGCGGTCGGCGTCGGGATAGCGGTCGACATGCATCCCCTGACCGTGGCCGGCCAGGTTGTTCAGCAGCGCCGCGTGGGTGACGGCGACGCCATGCGGGAACCGGGTCGAGCCGCTGGAATATTGCAGATAGCAAATGTCGTCCGGGGCGATCGCGGGCAGGGCGCAATCAACCACCGGTTCCGCTGTCAGGATGTCCCACGAGAGCGCGGTGCAGGCAGCGCCCGTTTTGGCATTATGCGCGGCGGCCGCGCCTTCGCCCAGCTTGGCGATTTCGGCGGGGTAGAGGAACAGCACCGGGTCCGAGCTGCCCAATTGGACCGACAATTGGTCGATATAATTGTCCTTGCCGCCAAAGCTGGTGGGCAGCGGCAGCGGCACTGGCCATGCGCCGGCATAGATCGCGCCGCAGAAAATCGCGGCAAAATCGGCGCCCGTTTCGGCGACCAGCGCGATGCGGTCGCCCTTTTTGATGCCGCGCGCGATCAGGCGGCGGGCCATCGCCAACGCGTCGACGCGCAATTCGCTGAACGGATAGGCGCGGGCGAGGGCGCCGCGCGGATCGTGGAAATTGAGGCCGCGGGTGCCCCGTGCCGCGTAATCCAGCGCATCACCAAAGGTGGCGAAATCGGCCAACCGGCGCGGCAGGGCGCAGCCATTGGGGGTCGCTACAAGCGGGGCGGTGCTGTTGGCACTGGCGGTCATGGCGCTGGCGGTCATGTCTGGTACGGTTCCACTCTGGGCGCCGGCGCGGCCACCTGCGCAAGGATTGGCGGGCGTCGTGCGGGCGCTAAAATCCCTAATCCGCGAATGTATGGGTCGCGGGCCTCCCCTTTGTGGCGCGAGTGTGGCACGAATAAGGCCGATGGATGACACAACGCAACCCGCAAGCCGCTTTGGTGGCCGCCCGAAACGCGCCAAGCCGCCGACCGAGCGTCGTGATCGCTCGCTGTCAAAGCGGTTGCCAAAGCCGTTGCCACAGCCGTTGGACGCCGCGCGGATCGAGGAAATGGCACTGGCCTATGTCGCGCGCTTTGCCACCAGCGCGGGCAAGTTGGACGATTATTTGAAGCGCAAATTGCGCGAGCGGGGCTGGGCGGTGGCCGATTGCGGGCCGGACGACGAGGGCGATCCCGATCAGGCCCGCGCCGAGGGGGCGGCGCATATCGCGGCGCTGATCGCGCGGTTTGTCGAGATCGGCTATATCGACGATGCAGGGTTCGCCCGGATGAAGACCGGCAGCTTGCTGCGCCGGGGCTATGGCGGGCGGCGGATCTCGCAGGAATTGGGGCAGGCGGGGATTGGCGAATCAATCCGCGCCGATGTGACGCCGGGCGAGAGCGCGGCGCGGGGGGCGGCGTTGGCCTGCGCGCGCAAGCGGGGGCTGGGGCCATTCACGCGCCAACGGGCCGGGGCCAAGGCGGGCGATCATGCCGCCGCGCGCGCTTTGCGCGAAAAGCAGATGGCGGCTATGTTGCGCGCCGGCCACGGGATGGAGGCGGCGCGCGCCATTCTGAACGCCCCCGACGAGGCCGCTGCCGAGGCATGGGTCGCCGAAGCCGACGAGTAACCCGATCCGCGGGCGAATAGTCGCGACGCCGGTGGCATCGGGCGCTTGCCATCGGGGGGCGGCATGGGCTAGGCGGTGCAAAGAATCTGAGGGACACCCAAGCGATGATTTTTACCTGGTGGAACGGCTCCACTTTCGGCACCTGGCTCAATACCAAGCGTAATGGCGTGTTGGTCGGCACCGATCATCAGGGCAACACGTATTACCGCTCGGCCAAAAAGGTGCCGGCGGGCAGCAACAGTCCGTTCGCCGGGCGCGAACGGCGCTGGGTGATGTACAAGGGTGCCAATGATGCCAGCCGCGTGCCGGCCGAATGGCATGGCTGGTTGCACAATTCCTATGATGGCGTGCCCGAGAGCAATCTGCCACCGGCGCGCATCTGGGAGGTGGAATATACCCCCAACGCGACCGGGACGGCCAAGGCCTATCAGCCGCATGCCGAATTGCGCGCGCCGGGTGCCGCGGCGTCCTATGAAGCGTGGTCCCCCGACGCCTCGTCGGAAGGCTGATTGACGCCATGACCCGCGTTCGGGTGCCGTTGGTCGCTGGCGCGGCGGTGTTGGCCTTTGGCCTGTTGGCCGGGTGCCACCGGGCCGAGGACCCCGATGCCAAGGCGACCGATGTGCCGCAAGCAGTGGGCAGCGGCACGCGTGCGCCAAGCGGCACGGTCGAGAGCGAATTCGGCACACCGGTCAAGGATCGCGTGGCGACCATTGGCCTGTTGAACAAGCGGAACAACGATCAGCAAGACCTCGTGCTGAAGGTCGGCGAATCGCGCCGGGTCGGCAATATCGTGGTCAAGCTGGCGACGTGTGAAAAGGCCGCGCCGTGGGAACGGCCGCAGGAAACCGGCGCCTTTGTGCAGGTGTTTGTCGAGGAACGCGCCAAGATCAGCGATCCGCTGGCGTGGCACAAGGTGTTCTCGGGCTGGTTGTTCAAGAATTCGCCGTCGTTGAACGTGGTGCCGCACCCGGTCTATGATGTGTGGGTCAAGGATTGCGCGATGAAGTTCCCCGGCGAGGAGGAAAGCCCCGCCGACTTTATCGCCGCCAAGAGGACCGCGAAACCGGCGGGCAGCGACAGCGCCGCCCCCGCGTCGACCGAGGCGCCCGCCCCGGCGCCCGAAGCCCCGCCGCAGCCCGACTGATCGGGCGATTGCGCGACGCGTAGCAGGGCAAGATAGGCCTTTTGGCTGATTTCCTGCGCGCCCAACGAGGCAAGGTGGCCCGTGAGAAACTGACAATCGAGCAGCGTCACGCCCGCGCATTTCAACGCCGCAACCAGCCAGCACAGCGCGACCTTTGATGCGTCGGTCATCCGGCTGAACATGCTTTCGCCGCAGAACACCCGGTCGAAACCGACGCCATACAGGCCGCCGACCAGTTCGCGCTGACCATTGGGTGGGGTGTGCCAGCATTCGATCGAATGGGCGTGGCCCGTCTGATGCAGCGCGAGATAGCTCGCGGCGATCCGTTCGCTGATCCATGTTTCGTCGGCGGCGGGGCGGGCGGCGGCGCAGGCCGCGATCACCTCGGCAAAGCTGGCGTTGCAGGTGACCGTAAAGCGCCCCCGCCGCAAGGTCCGCGCCAGCGAATGCGAACAATGAAAGCTGTGTGGCGGCAAAATTCCGCGCCATTTCGGCTCGACCCAGAAAATTTCGGGATCGTCGCGCGCATCCGACATCGGAAAAATCCCGCTGCGATAGGCCCGCAGCAGGGTGTCGGGGGCGATAATGTCGGGATCGGATCTGTCCACAACAGGGACCATAGCATTGCGGCGGGGCACCCGGAAAGGGGGCGTTTGCCAGCGGTGGGCGCGGGCGCGCACAGGTATCGGCGTATCGTCACGTAAAAATGCGCGAAAGCGCCTTGCCATCCCCGCATCGCTCGATTAGAGGCCGCACACCCGCAGGAGTGTAGCTCAGTTGGTAGAGCATCGGTCTCCAAAACCGAGGGTCGTGGGTTCGAGTCCCCCCGCTCCTGCCAGTTTTCCAACAAATTCGTCTCACGAAATTCGTTGAACGATGGCCCCCGTGTTGCAATTTGCAAACGGGGTTTTGTCGTGTGCCGCGTTTCGCGTTGATTTGCCCGGCTAATTGGCAAGGGCGCGGCATGTGTGCCGGCGGGATCCGGCGGAACAGCGCGGGGTTTGGCGGCGTGGCACGCTTGCTGCATTGTGGGGCGCAGGTTTCCTGCGGGGCGATGCATGCGTGTGAATACAGCGATGGGCGGGCCCGTCGATATCCTGATCTTTGCGATTGAGGCGGGGCGTTATGGCCCGGCGCGTTTGCCGCAGAACCTCGAATCGGTCGGGCTGCGCGTGGCGACGCTATGCCCGGTGGATAATGTGCTGGCCCATACCGACCATGTCCAGACCGCCTATCACCTGCCGCCAACGCGCAATGCGGCGCGCCTTGCGCGGGCGTTGACAGAGGTGGTGGCCGAGTGTCAGCCGCGTCTGGTGATCCCCGCCGATGAACAGGCGGTGGTGTTGTTGCACGGCTTTATCGGGGGCGGCTGCGGGGCGGTGATCGGGGCGGATGTGCGGGCGCTGTTGCTGCGATCGCTTGGCCCGGCGGACCGGTTGGCGCCGATGTTGTTCAAATCGCGCACGCTGGCGCTGGCGCGCAGTATCGGGGTGCGGGTGCCCGAGGGCGCGACCGTCGCGACGGCGGCACAGGCCCGCGCGGTGGCAGAGGGGTTGCCCATGCCCGCCTATGTCAAGCAATCGTTCGGTTGGGCCGGGCAGGGGGTCACCCGCTGCGACACGCCCGAGGCGGCGGCGGCGGCGTTTATCGCCTGTCACCCGCCGGTTGGCCGGGTCAAGTCCGCTGTCCGCCGCCTGTTGGGGCGCGACTGGTATCCCGACACCAGCGAGGTCGATGTGCAGGCCGGCGTGGTCGGGCGCCCGGCGATGATTTGCGCGCTGGCGTGGGGCGGGCGGATGGTCGGCAGTTTCGCCGGCGAGACATTGCGCACCATCAGCGCCACCGGCCCCAGCACCGAGGTCCGCATCGGGCCGCACCCGGCGATGAGCGAGGCCAGCGGGCGGATGATCGCGGCGCTGGGCTGTACCGGGTGGATCGGGTTTGATTTCATGATCGAGGCGGCAACCGGCGCGCCGGTGCTGATCGAATGCAACCCGCGCCCGATCCAGATCGGCCACCTGGGCTATCGCATCGGGGTCGATCTGTCGGCGGCGCTGGCGGCGCTGTTGCGCGGCGGGGCGGTGCCCGATGTGCCGTTGGCCGCGCGGGAAACGCTGGATATTCTGTTGTTCCCCCATGCGCTCGATCCGATGGCGCTGCGGGCGGGGGTGTTGGCCGATATGCCGATGACCGATGCCGGTTTGATGCGCTATGGCGCGGGGCTGGCGAGGGGGGCGGGGGCCTGACCGCTTGCCAATTGGCGCGGGGGCGGTAGGTACTCGCGGCTTGGGCGTTTGACGGGGGCGAGCGTGGTTTTTGCCGTGAAGACATTGCGTGGCGATCGGTGGCGGTTAGCGGTGGCGATCGGGCTGGCGTTGGCGTCGTGCCTGCCGGTGCTGGTCGCGCGCTATCCGCAAATGAGCGATTATCCGGCGCATCTGGCGCGCTATGCGGTGATGCTGGATGCCGGACGCAGCGCGGATCTGGCGCGCTATTATGGCTTTAGCTGGGCGTGGACGGGCAATTTGGGGGTGGATTTGCTGATCCGGCCCTTTGCCGCGCTGTTCGGGTTGGAAGGCGGCGGGCGGGTGATTACCGGGCTGATCCCGCCGCTGACTGGTCTTGCGCTGATCGCGGTGGATTATACCCTGCACCGCCGGGTGACCGTCGCCAGCTTTCTCGCGATGGCGTTTGTCTGGTCGCCGATGATGTTGATCGGCCTGTTGAATTTCGCGCTGGGGCAGGCGCTGGCGCTATGGGGTTTTGCGCTGTGGGTGTGGCTGGATCAGCGGCGCGCGCGCGGGGTGGGGCGCGCTTTGCTGTTTGTGCCGATCGGGCTGGTGGTGTGGCTGTGCCATTTGTCGGCGTGGGGCCTTTTGGGCGTTTTGATCTTTGGCTATGAATGGGCGTTGCGGGGGGTGGAGCGGCGCTGGTGGCGGGCGTTTGTCGCGCCTTGGCCGTTGTTGGCGCCGATCATCGTCATGGTGCTGCACCCTGGCACGGCGGGGACGTTTTCGTATGGCCATGCGCCTTGGCTGTACAAGCAGGCGATCTGGCTGCGGGCGATGCGGGATACATCCTACGCGCTGGATATGGTCGCGCTGGGGGTGGTTGGGTTGGCGATTGTGGGGTCTTTGCTGTTTCGCCGGATCGACGGGCGGCTGGGCTGGGCGGGCGGCTTGTTGCTGGTGCTGTCCTTTGCGGTGCCGCGGCGGATTTCGGGGGGGGATTACGCCGATTACCGGCTGATTACCTCGGGTCTGATGGTGTGTTGCCTGGCGATTGACTGGGATCGGCCGCGATGGGTGCGGCGCTCGCTGCTGGTCGCCGCGCCCGCGTTATATGTCGTGCGGTTGATCGTCACCACCCTGTCATGGCAGGCCGATTCGGCGCAAACGGCCCAGGTTCTGGCCGCGCTCGACCCTGTGCCGATGGGCGCGCGGGTCGCAAGCGCGGTGCTGGTGCCGCGCGAAAACTGGCGGCTCGATCATTTTGAGCACATCGGCGCCTAT
>CAIOKP010000088.1 GCA_903858875.1 uncultured Sphingomonadales bacterium | reverse complement strand
CGATCAGTGTTGGGGGACCCAAAACTCACTCAAGACTTTCTCCAACAGTTGCACGCGCTTGAGTTAAGCAGCCATGAGGCTCAACCTCCGAGTCTTAGCCAACCTGTGGGTCAACCGCCTGATCGGGGATGCGCAGCCCGCGATGCAGCAACCGGGGGCGCAAAAAGTCACCTTCACCGCCTTGCCAACCTATCGTGCCGATGCCCCGCTGCGCCCATCGGGGCTGATTGGGCCGGTCACTCTGGAAGGGCAGGGGCAATAAGGCTATAGAAGGCGCATGATCGACCCCAGAGCCGTCCGCACATTTCACGAGGTTTGCCGGGCCGGGTCGATCAGCGCCGCCGCGCGCGCGCTCAACATCTCGCAACCGTCGGTGTCGAGCGCGATTGCCTTGCTGGAGGCGCGGCTGGGCACGGTGCTGTTTGCGCGGGGGCGGTCGGGCATTGTACTGACGGCGGCGGGCGAGGCGTTGCAGGCGCGGGCGCAGATGCTTGACCACCTGTTGCGCGACGCCGAGGCCGAGGTCGCCGCCGCGCGCGAGGGCGTTGCCGGGCCATTGCGGATCGGTGGCACGCCCGGCGCGCTGGTCAGCCTGTTGCCGTTGGCCATCGCCCGGCTGGAAGCGGCGTTTCCGCATCTGACGCTCAACGTGCTCGAACGGCCGGATCGCGACCTGGCGGGGATGTTGCGTGATGGCGATATTGAACTCGCCTTTGTCACCACCGCGATGGACGAGGCGCCCGACGACATTGCGGAACGGACCTTGGCGCGCGATCCTTTCGCGCTGATCGTCGGCGCGGGCAATGCCGCTATGCCGGATGATATCGCGCTGCGCCGCGCCGAGGGGCTGCGCTGGGTGCTGCCCGAGGCGCAAGGCGCGTTTCGGCGGCAGGTCGATGCGCTGTTCACCGCCGCCGGGGTGGCAGTGCCGCGCGATGTGATCCGTTGCGATTCGTTGCTGACCACCAAGGCGATCCTGCGCGATACCACCCGCGTGACCATCCTGCCGATGCGGGTGGCGGCGAGCGAGCTGTCGATGGGCGTATTGCGCGCGGTGCGAATTGAGGAGGCGGGTTTCGAGCGCTCCATCGGGGTGCGCTGGTTGAAGGCGCGCGGGCTGTCCTTGCTGGCGCGGGAATTATTGGCCCGGCTGGAGCCTGAATCCATAGCCTGAGGCTATGCCATTCGAAAAATCGCATATTTTACCTGATGCGTGATCCTTGGCACAAGGTCGGCCAAGGACATAATCCGCCACTGGGAGAGCCGAGCGTGACCACGCTCTTTACCAATATCCGCATTTTCGACGGCACGCCAAACCCGGCGCGCGCTGGCAGCGTTTTGGTGGATGGCGAGACAATCGCCCGTATCGCCTATGCGCCCGACACCATCGACCCGGCCACCGCCGATGTGGTGATCGACGGGCATGGCGGCACGCTGATGCCCGGGATGGTCGAGGCGCATGCGCATTTGACCTGGGGCTCGTCGGTCGAAAAGATCTATCACGCCTTTATCCTGCCGCCCGACGAACTCGAAGTTGCGGCCACGCGCAATGCCCGCGTATTGCTCGACCATGGCTTTACCAGCGCCTATTCGGCGGGCGCCTTGGGCGATGGTATCGAGGTGCGGCTGGCCCAGGCGATTGAGGCCGGCCTGACCCCCGGCCCGCGTCTGATACCCTCGACGCTGGAACGCAGCCCCGAGGGCGCGGAAGGTGTCGACACCGGCGATGTGTTCAACGGCCGTGGGCCCGACGCGATCCGCGCCTTCATGGCCTATTGCGCCAAGGAGGGCATCGGCTCGGTCAAGCTGGTGATTTCGGGCGAGGACGCGCTCAAGCCCGGCAGCGCGCAGGATATCCTCTACACCGACGCCGAAATGGTCGCGGCGGGCGAGGCTGCGCGGGCGCATGGTCTGTTCATTGCCACCCATTGCTACACGCCGCGCGCGATTGCGTTGGCGATGGAGGCGGGTGCGCGCATCCTCTACCATTGTTCCTACGCCGATGCGGCGACGATTGACGCGATGGCGGCCAAAAAGGACGAGTTGTTCTACGCCCCCGGCTGCGGCGTTTCGGTCGCCGCGCTGGAGGCCAGCCCGCCGCCGCATATTGACATGAGCGCGATGAAGGCCTCGGCCGCCGAGCGGATGGCGCTGGAATCCAAGCTGGTCCCGGCGCTGAAGGCCCGGGGTATGCGTATCCTGATCGGCGGCGATTACGGCTTTCCGTTCAATCCCAATGGCCGCAACGCCCGCGATCTGGCGCATTTCGTGCAATATTTCGGCTATACCCCGCTCGAGGCACTGGCGGCGGCGACGTCGCTGGGCGGCGAATTGATGGGGTTGCCGGTCGGGCAAATCCGCGAGGGGTATCTGGCCGATCTGTTGTTGATCGATGGCGACCCCACGGCGGATGTCGCGATCCTACAGGATGCGGGCCGGATCACGGCGATCATGAAAGGCGGCGCGTTTCATAAATCGCCTGCCGAAACTCGGGCGGCGTAATTTCCGATGTTTGATGTGGCGATACTCGGTTGCGGCCCGGTGGGCGCGCTGGCGGCCTGTCTGCTCGGGCGCAGCGGCCTGTCCGTGGTCGTGCTGGAAAAGGAGGTAGACCTCCATCCTTTGCCGCGCGCGGTGCATCTTGATCACGAGATGATGCGGCTGTTCCAATCGGCCGGTGTGATCGACGCGGTCGTGCCGGACATGATCGACACCGATGGGCACCTGCACATCGGCGCTGGCGGTCAGGTGATCCGCTATATGGGCACGGTGGGCTTGCCGCGTCCGTTCGGTTGGTCAAACGACTGGTTTTTCTATCAACCCGAATTGGAAGCGCATTTGCGCGCCGGTTTTGCGGGGTTGGCCAATGTCGATCTGCGGCTTGGGGCGGAATGCACCGGGCTGGATCAGGACGATGGCCCGGTGCGCATCGCCTATGTTCAGGATGGCGCGGCGCATGAGGTGACGGCCCGCTGGGCAATTGCCTGCGACGGATCGCGCAGCCCGGTGCGCAAGGCATTGGGCATCGACCTCGACGATCTCGATTTCGAGGAGCCGTGGTTGGTGGTCGATGCCGAGGTCGAAGGGCCGGTCGCGTTTCCGCCATTGACTGGCGTTCCGGCGGGCGCGGATCTGCAACGCCTGTCGGTGATGATGTGCGATCCGCGCCGCCCCGCGACGATCGTGCCGGGGCGTGGCAACCATCGTCGCTGGGAATTCATGCTGCTGCCGGGCGAGGACGATGCCGCGATGATGGCGCCCGCCCGGGTGGGCGAGTTGGTCGCCGCATGGATGGGACAAGTGCCGCACCGGATCGTGCGCGCCGCAACCTATCGTTTCCATGGGCTGGTGGCCGAACGCTGGCAACAGGGTGCGGTGTTTCTGGCGGGCGATGCCGCGCACCAGACACCACCGTTTTTTGGGCAGGGTATGTGCCACGGATTGCGCGATGTGGCGAACCTCGCGTGGAAAATGGCGGCGATTGTCAATGATGGTGCCGATCCTGCAATCCTCGCCACCTATCAGCCCGAGCGCGATCCCCATGTGCGCGGCGTCATCGGCGCGGCGGTGGCGGCCGGGCGCTATATCTGCGAACTGGACCCCGCCAAGGCCGCGACGCGCGACGCCGCGATGGTCGCCAAGGCCGCGAGCGGCGCGAAGGAAACCGCGCATGATCTGATCCCCGCGATCGCTACCGGCATTGTTTTGGCGGGCAGCGCGGGCGCGGGCGAACGCTTTATCCAGCCGGTGCTGGATGATGCGCGCAAGCTGGATGACGCGGTGGG
>CAIOKP010000087.1 GCA_903858875.1 uncultured Sphingomonadales bacterium | reverse complement strand
TGGTCAGGAAGATCACCGACAAACCTATGGACAAATGGATGATGAGAAGCGGCTGCGTCAGGTGGCAAAAGCCTACTGCCATGATGTCAGCAGAACCATACCGTCCAACTGACGATCTGTGTTCTGGTCAATTGAGCTTACCCGAATATATCCGATAACAGCCATGCCTGTATCCATTTAAATCTATAATGCTTATTACCTATCTATATTCATAATGGAAAACAAGCTCAATTCCATACAATATCTGTAACAAACTGAAGTGTTCCTATGGGCGTAGTCTAATGGATATGGATGATCATTAGATTTGATTGATCTTCATTCTGACTGGTCAATATCTCTAGATGACTGAAGTTTGTAATTTATTAAATATTGTCATTATCTTACAGATCATTTGCATGTCAAAGACTTGCACCCAAATCAATCAGGTGCATTGCAATGTCTAGAAGACACATCCTGTTCATCGCAGCATAGCTGTCTAACTAATTAGGAACGCGTCAATGTGGCACATATCTTGCGCATTTCGTCCATACGAGCGTCAGACTTTTTTTGTGCTGCTAACTGCCCCTCATATGCCCAAGCAGCTTCATCCAAATGATGGGCTTTATTCGCCACCGATCCCAACTTGGTCAGGGCATCAGCTCGGAATACCAAACTACCATCGAATGGTTGCGTCAGTGCCTCACTGAAACTGTTCATCTGGTAGGTCTGATCCTCGTGCATCAGATAAAAAGCCGAAGCCTTCTTATTGAGCAGTGGCAGGATCTCGTTCTGGCTCGCATCCGCTGTCGCGGTATCCAGACCAGCCCATATCGCATTGAGTAGTACGCAGAATTCCGCAACATCCGTTGTTGTCGCCGTCAGGAAGTGAATGTGCGGGTTATCACCCCCACTGCCACTATGAACAAAAACAACCCGAGGCAGGCGGCATTGCGCACCATAAGCTCGCCCATAACAATGCCGATCAATCAGTTGCCAGTAAGCACGCCATAACTGCTCCGCCACCTGAAGGCTGGGTTTGCGATCAACCGCAAAATTCAAGGTTCCGAATATATTCCATTCACCTGATGCAATCCAATCCGCCCAAGCACCTCTAACATAATATGCGTAATTCAAATTATTAACTCCGATAAATAAACATGGGCATTGGCGTTTATTGCAAACCAATTTACCGTAATGCTATTTATCAACGGAGAAACATTTTGAGATTAAACCTACTTCACGAAGCGTGTGAAACACTTATTAGATATGGGATTGTATCTGGCGAGTCGGAATTCAGCCAACTCTTCCTTGGAAAGAGCGAATGCTTCTTACGAACATTACGACATCAACGCCGTGATCCGCATTTGGGTGTTTATGCCGTCTGTCAAAGCCGACTACAGGCTGCCAGTTGTCAGTTAGCGTCTAGCCCGCGATATCAGCACATCGGCAGAGAACTTGAGATTCTTGCCGCTAAATGTCGGGATATCGTCAACCAAGACGCTATCGAGTTCAATCTGTCTGCCTGATCACTGCCTCAAGGCAAATCAGCCAAGTATACTAACTAACGGAAACTATTATGCAAAACCCAGCAGGGCTCACCAATTTTTCGCTAGAAATGGGTAGATGGAGAGTGCGTCAAAGCCCTCTCCTCTGGCGTCTCGGGACGCGAAAACGCACGGCGTGGGCGGATTGGGTGCCCTGTTGATGCCCCGTGCGGCCCTTGTCAGCGCAGGTTCAAGCCCTTGCGCGATAGGGCCCATCGGTGACCCAGTTCGCACAGTGCCAGTGTCACCGCGATGGCGAGCGTGTCGGCCAGCCAATCGTGCCAATCGCAGTCGCGATGCAACGCGGGGATGTTCTGGAACACTTCGATCAACGCGCCAAAAAAGGACAGGCGTTCGAGGATCCGGCCTGCCGATGCACGGGGAAAGGCCAATCGCGCCAGAAAAGTGAGTGTGGCGAAGGCCAGCACATGCTCGAATTTGTCCCCAAAGCGGTCGGTCGGCATGTGGGGCGGCTTGGGCGACAAAGCCATGAACAGCGTAAAGGCCGATGCCACCAGAAAAAGAAGACGCGATGGTTGTTCGAGTTTCATGACCCACCAAAAATTATGCACGGCGTGTCATGGCCAAATCGCGCAGCTTGTCCAGTGTTCGGTCATAGGGTGAACCAAAATAGGGCGCATGGATCACCGCAACCCGCCGCCGCCCAGATAATGGGGCGACGGCAGGTCGCGGCGGCTTTTGCCCTTACCGCAAATTAATGGCGGTGGTCGCCGCCGCCGTGGTCATGACCGCCGCGGCCATAGCCACCGCGGCCATAACCACCACGGGGCCCACGATAGTTGCGGTAATACCAGTCATGATACGGATAGGGGCGATAGACCCAAATCCCGTCCATAAATACCCATGGGCGATACCAATCGGGCGCGGCATAGTAATAGCCGCCTGGCGCATAGGCATAGCCGGGTGCGCCATTGCGCACGACATAGCCGGGGGGGCAACCGGGGCTGGTGTCGCCGCCGCTGGCGCTGCCGACCGCCGTGCCGCCGACGGCGCCAATGGCCGCACCGGCCGCCATGCCGGCGCCATGATCATGGCGACCCGACAGGCCGCCACCGATGATCGCGCCCAGAATGCCGCCAACCACGGCGCCCGCGCCGGCATCGCCGCGTGACTTTACGCAATTGTCGCGCGACCAGCGTTCGGCCTCGGCGGCATAGCGGGCATCGGCGGCGCGTTGCGCCTCGCTATCGTTGGTGGGCGCATAGCCGGCCGGTGGCGGCGGCAAGTCGCGCCCGTCATAGCCAGCGGGGGCTTGCGGTTCGCTCGGCGGCGTTGGGTTGCGGTAATCGCCGCCCGGTCCGGCGGGGGGCTGCGGTTGTTGCTGATAATAGTCCTGACGGACGGGCGGCCCGTCTTGGGCCATGGCCGCGGTGGTCAGCAGTGGCGTGGCTGCCGCAACCAAACCCGTGGCGGCCAACACCGTGCGTGACAAGATCGAACGAGACATCAATTTTCTCCTCGCAATATCAATTGAAGCCCTTGTTGCACGGGTTGGGTGAACAATCGCTGACAGACCGCAAAGATCACAATTTGTTACACTGGCGCCATGCGCCCGGCTGGTGTGGCATATTTGGGCTGTTCGTGGCATGGCGGACCAAACCCGTGAAAGGATAATCGGATGAGCGCTGGCGACGAAGACTATGTGTATGACGAAGAGAGCGGTGAATGGATGGCTGCCTCTGAACTGGCGGCCAAGCAGGCCGCGGCAGGCGTGGTTGAAGTGCGCGATTCGGTCGGCAACCTGCTGGCCGACGGCGATCAGGTGACGTTGATCAAGGATCTCGAGGTCAAGGGCGCGGGCCAGACGTTGAAGCGTGGTACATTGATCAAATCGATCCGCCTGACCGGCGATGCACAGGAAATTGATTGCCGGTTCGACGGCATCAAGGGCCTCGTATTGCGTGCCGAGTTCGTCAAGAAACGCTGAACCACCGGGGGCCTTATGCACCGCGTCGCCACGTTGACCCTCAACCCCGCCATCGACGGTTCGTGCGAGGCAGAGGCGGTGTTCCCCACGCACAAGATCCGCACTCATGCGGAACGTTATGATCCGGGCGGCGGCGGGATCAACGTCGCCCGCGTGCTGGCCCGGTTGGGCGAGGTGGTCGAGGTCGTCTATCTGGCGGGCGGCGCGACGGGCGCGCTGCTCGACGAATTGCTCGATCAGCACGGCCTCGACCGCCACCGCATCACGATCCACGATCACACCCGCCAATCGCTGGCCGTGTTTGAACATGCGACCGGCAAGGAATTCCGCTTCGTACCCGACGGTCCGCTGGTGACCGAGGCCGAATGGCGGGGGGCCTATGACCATTGCGCGGCGCTCGACCATGGCTGGCTGGTGGCCAGTGGATCGTTGCCGCGCGGCGTGCCGGTGGATTTCTATGCGCGGCTGGCGACGGCCTTGCACGGGCGGGTCAAGGTGGTGGTTGATAGTTCCGGCCCGGCTTTGGCGGCGGCAATCGCGGCGGGCGGCCTGTACCTCGTCAAGCCCAGCCAAGGCGAGTTCGAGGCGCTGGTCGGGCGCAAACTCGATGGCCCACAGGCGGTGGGGGCCGCGGCGCTGGAACTGGTCCGCGCCGGAAAATCCGCGCATGTCGCCGTCAGCATGGGCCGCGACGGGGCCGTTTTGGCCTATGCGGATGGGGTAATTATCCGCCCCGCGCTCGACGTGCCGGTCAAAAGCGCGACCGGGGCGGGCGACAGCTTTGTCGGCGGCATGGTCCATGGCTTCCTGCGCGGCGAGGGCGCGGCGGGCGCATTCCGCTGGGGCATGGCAGCGGGCACGGCGGCGGTGCTCAGCCCCGGCACCGATCTATGCCACCCCGAAGCGGTGCGGCATATGTGGGCGGCGTTAGGCTGAACGCCGGCAGAGGGGGCTGCTTGCATTCCTATTCAATGCTGCATTGCAACATTTTTGGAAGCTCGCGTATTTTTCCGCATCGAAATAGAATTTCCGCGTGTTTTCAAGCCACTGTGCCAGTCCGCGATGGCCATGTCCCACATCAGTTGCAAATTATGCACCTGTGTCGGACCTCATTGCAATTGCGAGAATCCGGCGCATCCCCCTTACCTTGTCGCCAACAACATAAGAGGTGCCCCGAGGCAATCATTCCTCAATAATCCAAGGGATATTGCCATGTTCAAGATCGTTCTCGCCGCCGTTGCTCTCGCTCTGCCCGCCGTCGCCTTGGCTGATGAAGCGCCCAAGCAGACCTTTGTGTACCAAGGCGTCACCTACACCTACACTACCGAAGTGCAGGGTGGGACCAAGGTCCTCAAGGGTTCGGCCTACAACGGCAAGGTCCCTTTCGAGCTGAAAGTGACCAAGAATGGCGTTACCGGTACGTTCAACCGCGCGCCTGTGACCTTTGATATGCACGAAGTTCAGCACATTGACAGCAAGGCCGTTGTCGACGGCAACTGAGTGTCGGCATGACGCTGGCGCCCACGCCGGGGGCCGGTCACGCGATACGAAACGGGGCGGCGAGGGGGCAACCTTTCGCCGCCCTTTTTCCTGCCTGAAGCCAAGGTTGCGTCCCGGCGGGATTGGTAGCCTCTGCGCGAGAGCCCACCGAGACGCTGAGCGGCTTTGCCATCGCTTGCCTGTCGCTTGGCTGAATGGGATCGCGTTGGGGGTTGGATCGCCACGGTTTTAACCGCTAGCCAAGCGTCAGGTAAATCTCGGCCTCGATCACCCAGTCGGGTGCCGGCGCAAAGGGCGAAAGGTTGCGCCACTTTGCCGTGTAGGCGCCCGAGGCCAAGGGTTGGCCCGATGCCGTGGTTCCCGTCCAGGTGCCGTGTTCCAGCGCGATGGGCTCCACCGTGCTGGCCACAATCTGGTCCGGCGTGCGGGTGTAGATCGTGCGATCCGCCACCGCGAACTCGCGCTTCCACGCCAATAGCTGCGCCTTGCGCCCGGCAAGCACCGCGCTGTCGCTTCCTGTCACCAGCACCGCGTTGGGCGCTAGGATTGGGCCGATGGCGGCAAGGTCGGTGTCGGCAAGGGCGCGGTTAAACGCGGCACGGCGCAGGCGGATGGCGAGGTTTGCGGCGGTCATGCGATCCGATGTGCCAGAGGCGAAAAGCGAAAGAAAGCCAAGTCGCTTCGCCGAGGCCAACAAAAAGGCCGGAGGCCAACTGGCTCCCGACCTTTTTGTCATCACAATCCGGCTGAAACCTTATTCAGCGGCAGGGATATAGAGATCGCCGGCCTCGCGGTATTTGGCGCTCATTTCTTCCATGCCTTTTTCCGCATCCTCGGCCGCGACGAAGGTTTCGATCGCGGCGTTTTGTTTGGCGGCGAAATCGCGGACTTCCTGCGTGATTTTCATCGAGCAGAATTTCGGCCCGCACATCGAGCAGAAGTGCGCGGTCTTGGCGCCTTCGGCGGGCAGCGTCTGGTCGTGGTATTGTTCCGCCGTGTCGGGGTCGAGCGACAGGTTGAACTGATCGCGCCAGCGGAAGTCGAAGCGTGCGCGCGACAGGGCGTCATCGCGCAGTTTTGCCGCGGGGTGGCCCTTGGCAAGATCGGCGGCGTGGGCGGCCAGCTTGTAGGTCACCACGCCGACCTTGACGTCATCGCGGTCGGGCAGGCCGAGGTGTTCCTTGGGCGTGACGTAGCAGAGCATCGCGGTGCCGAACCAGCCGATCATCGCGGCGCCGATGCCGGATGTGATGTGGTCATAGCCCGGCGCGATGTCGGTGACCAAGGGCCCGAGCGTATAGAACGGCGCTTCGCCACAGACGGCGAGTTGCTTGTCCATGTTTTCCTTGATCTTGTGCATCGGCACGTGGCCGGGGCCTTCGATCATCACTTGAACGTCATGCTCCCACGCGCGCTTGGTCAGTTCGCCCAGCGTGTAGAGTTCGGCGAATTGCGCCTCGTCATTGGCGTCGGCGATCGAGCCGGGGCGCAGGCCATCCCCCAGCGAATAGGCGATGTCATAGGCTTTCATGATTTCGGTGATGTCGTCGAAATGTTCGTAGAGGAACGATTCCTTGTGATGCGCCAGGCACCATTTCGCCATGATCGAGCCGCCGCGCGACACGATGCCCGTAACGCGCTTGGCGGTCAGCGGGATATAGGGCAGGCGGACACCGGCGTGGATGGTGAAGTAATCGACGCCCTGTTCGGCCTGTTCGATCAATGTGTCGCGGAAGATTTCCCACGTCAGATCCTCGGCAATGCCGCCGACCTTTTCCAGCGCCTGATAGATCGGCACGGTGCCGATTGGCACGGGGCTGTTGCGGATGATCCATTCGCGGGTGTCGTGAATGTTGCGCCCGGTGGACAGGTCCATCACGGTGTCGGCGCCGTGGCGGATCGACCAGACCATCTTGTCGACTTCGGCGGCGACGTCGGATGCGACGGCCGAATTGCCGATGTTGGCGTTGATCTTCACCAAGAAGTTGCGGCCGATGGCCATCGGTTCGGATTCGGGGTGGTTGATGTTGTTCGGGATGATGGCGCGGCCGCGCGCGAGTTCTTCGCGGACGAATTCGGCGGTGACGTAATCGGGGATCGACGCGCCCCAATCCTGTCCATCACGGGCGAGCTTTTCCTTTAACGCGGCCCGGCCAAGGTTTTCGCGGACGGCGACATATTCCATTTCCGCCGTGATGATCCCCTTGCGGGCATAGTGCATCTGGCTGACATTGGCGCCGGCGCGGGCGCGCAACGGGTGCGTGACCAGCTTGGGGAAGGGTGGCACACCACCGCTGCGGTCGGGACCGAGCTGGCCGTTGTCCTCGGGCTTGGCGGGGCGGGCGTCATAGGCCTCGACATCGCCGCGGGCCAGGATCCAATCGCGGCGGAGGGGGGCAAGGCCCGCCGCGATGTCGATCGCCACCGTGGTGTCGGTGTACGCGCCGGACGTATCATAGACCCGCACCGGCGGCTCCTTGGCCGACGCTTCCAGCGTGATTTCACGCATCGCCACCTTGATGTCGGGCTTTCCGGGCACCGGCACATGGATCTTTTTCGATCCACGGATCGGTCCGGTTGTCACGCCAATTTCGAGGGGGGAATTGATGTCGGCCATTGGGGGGATCTTTCGCAGTTTTAACGTCTAGTGGAACCGGGCCATGCCAAGGACAGTCAGCACAAACCCGAGAGCGGTGGTGATGCCAGCCCACCCCTTGTGAAAATTGCCAAGGGAGCGCAGCCACATCTGGGTGTAAATGTCACAGGCGGCGAGGATGGCGAGAGCCTCGAACATCATCAATCCGCCAGCAGATTTCATAATACAGGTCATCAGGTCGCTGGGGGTCCAAGGGTTGGCGAGGTAGATCAGGCTACCCATTACCAGTTCAAGCATCCCGCAGACGAATTGTAGCGCGGGGGAACCCTCCACCTCGCTGATCATCGTTTGCCACATGCCCGGCTTGCGTAACGCGCCAACGCCAGCCGCCAACGCGGCCAACCCCAGCACCAAACTGCTCCAAGCGGTCGGATCCCAAGCTTCCTGCATACCGTCTCCTGTTTTGTTATTATTCGCCTTCTTATGTCTTTTGGGGGAGTGGGGGAGCGGGGGCCGTCAATCTCGAGGCCAAACGCCGCTCCCTCCCTCCGCCCGGATTAACGGGTTCAGGTTCAGCGGGTCGTGGGGTGTGAAACCCACCTCTCAGCCACACGGCTCCCCGGGGATATGATGTGCAGGATAAGCTGATGGGCGCGCAAAGACAAGCGCGGGTGCACGAAAGTCCGATCATCCGGCAAGCGCCTGTCCGCAGCCGGATAAACCGTCCCGGGCGGGGACTTTACTAATGGTTAACCCCTAGACTCATGTTGCGACGCAATGTACCCGTTTGCGGCAAAATAGCGGGGACTACTATGGCGAAATTGGCGAGTTTGGGCGGGGCGCTCGATGCGGCTGGGGGGCGTCCTGCTGGATTCGATTATATGCGCCTCGCCTTGGCGGCAGGGGTGATTATTAGCCATGCGCCGTGGGTCGCCCAGGGCAATGTCGGCAATTCGATGATCTGGGGATCGCCATTGGCCGAAGTGGTGCGTCTGATCCTGCCGATGTTCTTTGCGCTCAGCGGGTTTCTGGTATCGGGCAGTTTTGAACGGTCGCGCACGCTGGGGATGTTTCTCGGCCTGCGGGTAATCCGGATCTGGCCGGCGTTGTTGGTCGAGGTGCTGTTATCCGCGTTTATCCTTGGGCCTTGGCTGACCGAAGTCCCGCTGTCGCGCTATTTCGCAGACCCGCTGTTCGTGCATTATTTCATCAACATGCTGGGGGAGCCGCAATATCGCTTGCCCGGCCTGTTTCTGCACAATCCGGCGCCCGATCTGGTCAATTTCCAACTGTGGACGATCCCGTTTGAATTGGGCTGCTATATGGCCATTTCGGCGCTGGGCGTGATCGGGGCACAACGCAAGCGGGTGCTGGCACCGGTTGCGGCCGTGGTCTTGACGCTGGTCTATATCGCGTTTCGCCTGCACATCGGTCAGGATCCGTTTCCGGCGGTGGCTCGCCCGGTGGCTGGACCTT
Source organism: uncultured Sphingomonadales bacterium (assembly GCA_903858875.1). Classification (GTDB taxonomy): domain Bacteria; phylum Pseudomonadota; class Alphaproteobacteria; order Sphingomonadales; family Sphingomonadaceae; genus Novosphingobium. The sequence goes on along the minus strand of CAIOKP010000087.1, from coordinate 8,223 downwards.
TGCTGATTGTGGCGTTTCTGGTCGGCGTTTCGGTGTATTTCTATCGTGACCTGTTGCCCGCGCATCCTTTGCTTGGCCTTGGCGCGGCGGTGCTGAGTTTTGCGTTGCTGACATCGCCGGCGGGGCAATTTCTGGCGTTGCTGCCGATCGCCTATTTGACGATCTACCTCGGCACGCTGGACCCGCGCCGGCTGTCGATTACGCGGGGCGCGGATTATTCCTATGGGCTCTATCTGTACGGCTTTCCGATCCAACAGGCGTTGGTGCGCATGTGTGGCTGGGCGCATGATCCGCTCGCCAATAGTGTGGGGACGCTGGTATTGGCCAGCGTGTTTGCTGGCCTGTCCTGGACCTATATCGAAAAGCCGGCGCTCAAATTGCGCAATCCGTTGCGGCGGATGGAGGATGCCTGGCTGGCGCGTCAGCAACGTGGGGTGATGGCGACCCCGGCCGAATAAGGGCTGCGTTTGCTACGCCCCCTTGCGGCCGAAACCGCGCGGCGGGCGACGCTGGCCGAGCGACGGCACCGGGCGAGGTGGTGTTGGGGCCTCGACGCGGGCCTCGACGCTGGCGTCGACGTGGGCCTCGCCATGCGGGGCACCAATGCTCGGCGGTCCTGCCAATTCCAGCATGATGGCGGGCACTACCGCGCCGCGCGCATAGGGTCGTTCGGCGCGGCTATTGCCCATAAAACAGCGGGTCGTGCGGTCCCCCTCGGTCACGCCAATGGTATCGCCGTGGCCGACCACCGGGCCATGGATCAATAAATAGCGTAGCACGCCACTCAATTTTTCGCCGACAAAGCCGAGGTCGCCAGGCGCGTTCCATGCCTCGATCTCCCGCCCGATGAAGGGGATCATGCCGGCGGTGGACAGCGATATCGCGTCGGTCTGGCAGGTGTGAAACACGGTGTGGACGAACAATTGGATCGGCACTTCATTGGTGGCGAGCGGTGCGGTCAGCCTGGCGAGTTGGTCGGCGGTAAACAGCGTTGCCGTTGCGGCGTTCAGCACCCCGGCCAATGCCCCGGTCTTCGTCAGGACAGCCACGGCCAGCGTCATTGCCTTGGCGGCACGGCGGGTGGCATCCGGTCCGGCCGTGGCGCAATCGAGGTCGCAGGTGATCGCGACATGGCCGCGATGCCGCCGCAAAGCCCGCAGACCCGCGCCAGGTTTCAGCCAGTGCGCGCGATGGATCGCCGGTTCGACCAGATAGGCGGGAATCGGCTGTGGTTCGCACGCGATATGGATGGCGCAATCGCGCCCCTGGGCGATGCCGCCTGCATCGTTCCCCCGCCAGGACCAATCGCCCGCCGGGTCGAGCCTCGCCAAACCTTGGGCCAGGATGTCCCATTCGACCACGGGCAGCTGGTCGCACAGTGCCACCAGCGTCGGCAATCGTCCGGCATTCGGACTCTCGCCGGCAAAGATCGGCGGGCGGGCCTCTGGCGCCAGATCGCGCAGCGCGGCAAGGCCGGGTTGGTGTTGCAGCACATCGGCAAAGGCCCGTTCCGCCTCGGCCAGCGCCAGCACATCGGCGCCAAGCCGGCGTGAACGTTCGGCGGGCAGGCAATCATCAAACGGCAGGCCGGCCAGTTCCGAGGCGGGCGGGATAGCGCGGGGGTTAGGTGTGGCCGGTGATGCGGCGTCGCTATTCTGCGCCGGGGGATCGATGGTCGCCCGGCCAAGGCCGGCGGCCATCGCCAGCGGCTCGCCCCCGGCAATGATCTGCGCCAGCCGGGTGGCCTCCGCCGCGTCGAGCCAATTGCCACCGGGCATCATCTGGGCCCAACCATGGCCCGGTTGCGCGTCGAGAATGCTGCTGGCGATGAGCGCGATCAAGTGATCGGACAGCCGGCGATCATCGGTGGTCGGCACGCCGATTTTGACCCGCGCGCGGTGTCCGGGCGCCCCCGGCGCCGCCCATGGTCCGTCGATCCAGCAGATCTCGATAAACAGCGGCGGCCTATGGTTGAGGGCGTTGCCCCTGCCGCAAATCAACTGGCTGGCCCGCCACGGGATAATGCGGTCCCTGGCGCCGTCATCGTCCTCGCCACAGATCCAGCGCCAATCGGGCAGGTCGGCTTGCAGCCGGCTCCGCACGGCGCCGGCCGGGAAAATGCTGCCTTGGCCCAATAGGATGATCGCCATCGCCTGTGTCGCCCCTGTTTGCGATGGGACGGCGATACCGGCCAAGGGTTTAAGATTCGGCCAATGACCCGGTGCCAAAATATGCGGCATGGGCCTTTGCCCCCTTGGCCAGTTGCGGGATCGGGCGCGGTCCCGTAGAACGCCGGATATATGACAGGGCGCGAAATAGACGTTGCCATCCTTGGTGGTGGATTGGCCGGCGGGTTGACCGCGCTGGCACTCGCCGCCCGGCGACCCGACGCGCGCATCCTGTTGGTGGAGGCCGGCCCGCGTTTGGGCGGCAACCATGTCTGGTCCTATTTCGCCAGCGACATTCCCGCCTCTGCCGCTTGGCTGGTCAAACCTTTGGCGGCGGCGAAGTGGCGCGGTTATGGCGTGCGGTTTCCCGCATTCCGGCGGCAATTGGCCTCGTCCTATCGCTCGATCACCAGCGACCGGCTCGATGCGGCACTGCGCGAGGCCTTGCCTGCCGAGGCGATCCTGACAGACGCGCGGGTGACGGCGGTAAAGGCGCATGGGTTCACGCTGGCCGATGGGCGCGAGTTTCGGGCCGGCGCGGTGATTGATGCGCGCGGTGCGGCGAGTTTTCCGGGGCTGGTCGGTGGGTGGCAGAAATTTGTCGGGCAAATGCTGCGGCTTGAACAGCCGCATGGGTTGACCCAGCCGGTGGTGATGGACGCCAATCTGCGCCAGCACGAGGGGTTCCGCTTTGTCTATGTCCTGCCGTTTGGGCCGGACAGGGTGTTTGTCGAGGATACCTATTACGCAGCCTCGCCGGTGATCGACCGCGATGTGTTGGTTGGGCGGATCGCCGATTATGCCGCGGCCCAGCACTGGACCATCGCCGAGGTGCTGGGTGAAGAGCAGGGCGTGTTGCCGGTGGTGGCAGGTGGCGATCCCGCCGCGCTATGGGCTGGCCCGGCGGGCGTGGCGCGGATTGGCGTGGGGGCCGGGTTGTTTCACCCCTTGACCGGCTATTCGCTGCCGATGGCGGTGCGGATGGCGGCGATGATTGCCGACCTGCCGGATCTTGCAGGGGCGGCCATCGCGGTGGCCTGTGCGGAACGGGCGCGGCGGCATTGGCGCGGCGGGGCCTATTATCGCCTGTTGACGCGGATGCTGTTTGGCGCGAGCACCCCCCAGGCGCGATACAAGGTTTTTGAGCGCTTTTACCGCCTTGATGCCGGTTTGATCGAACGGTTCTATGCCGGACGATCGACGTGGCGCGATCGGCTTCGGCTGGTCGCAGGGCGGCCGCCGGTGCCGATCGGCGCGGCGCTTCGCAGTTTGCTGGGCGGTGGGGTGCCGCTCGCCCGGCTCGACGATCTGGACCGCACCCATCATCCGGCACGGGCCGGGGAAGAAGAGGACCTATGAAGCGCGCTTGTGTGATTGGCGCTGGCTTTGGCGGGCTGGCCCTGGCCATCCGTTTGCAATCCGCCGGTATCGCCACCACCGTGGTCGAGGCAAGGGACAAGCCCGGCGGCCGCGCCTATGTGTGGGAACGGGAGGGTTTTACGTTTGACGGCGGGCCGACGGTGATTACCGATCCCGCCTGTTTGCAGGAATTATGGGCTTTGTCGGGCGATGATCTGGCCCGCGATGTCGATTTGTTGCCGGTGACGCCGTTCTATCGGTTGCAATGGACCGATGGCAGCCATTTCGATTATTCGAACAACGAGGCCGAATTACGCGCCGAGATCAACCGGGTCGCGCCGGGGGATTTGCCGGGATATTTGGAATTCCTCGACTTTGCCGCGGCGGTCTATGAGGAAGGCTATGTCAAGCTGGGCCATGTGCCTTTCCTCAATTTCAAGGCGATGATCAAGGCGGCGCCCGCGCTGATGAAGCATCAGGCGTGGCGGTCGGTTTATTCCCGCGTGTCGGGTTTCGTGAAGTCGGAAAAGCTGCGGCAGGCCTTGTCGTTCCACACGTTGCTGGTCGGCGGCAATCCGATGGCGACCAGCTCGATCTATGCGCTGATCCACAAGTTGGAGATGGACGGCGGCGTGTGGTGGGCGCGTGGCGGCACCAATCGGCTGGTCGCGGGCATGGTTGCGCTGTTCGAGCGGCTGGGCGGCGAGATCCGGCTGGGCGATCCGGTGGTGCATATCCACACCGTGGGCAACCGCGCGACCGAGGTCGAAACCGCCTCTGGCTGGCGCGAGCGGTTTGATGCGGTGGCGAGCAATGGCGATCTGATGCACACCTATCGCGACCTGCTGAAGGACAGCCCGCGCGGGGTCAGCATGACCAAATCGCTGGAACGCAAAAAGTGGTCGCCCAGCCTGTTCGTCGTGCATTTCGGGATCGAGGGGCGTTTCCCCCAGATCCCGCACCACATGATCCTGTTTGGGCCGCGTTATAAGGGGTTGCTGGACGATATTTTCGACCATGGCGTGTTGCCGCGCGATTTCTCGATCTATCTGCACCACCCGACTGCGTCCGATCCGTCGATGGCGCCAGAGGGGCGCTCGACCTTCTATGCGCTGGTGCCGGTGGCCCATCGCGGCAAGCTGGCGGTGGATTGGGACGAGGTCGGGCCGATCCTTGAAAAGCGGATTTTGGACGAGGTCGCGCTGCGCCTGATCCCCGACATCCACGACCGGATCGTCACCAAGTTCCACTATGCGCCGAGTGATTTTGAAACGGACCTGTCGGCCTATATGGGCAGCGCGTTCAGCCTCGAACCGCTGTTGACGCAAAGCGCGTGGTTCCGGGGGCATAATCGCGATGATGTGATCCCCAACCTCTATCTGGTGGGCGCGGGGACGCATCCGGGCGCGGGGATTCCGGGCGTCGTCGGCAGCGCCAAGGCGACGGCGGGGCTGATGATCGAGGATTTGCGCGGGTAGGTTGCCGGGCGGGGCGCTTGGCCTCGCCGGTGGCATCCGCTAAGGAGGGCTGCATGAAACGCATTGCTGTCTATTGTGGCTCGGCCTCCCCCGCGGATGTCCGTTATGTTGATCTGGCCGCGCAGGTGGGCGAAACGCTGGCCAATCGCGGCATTGGTCTCGTCTATGGCGGCGGGCGACTGGGCTTGATGGGGGCGGTGGCGGATGCCGCTCTGGCGGCGGGGGGCGAGGTGATTGGCGTCATCCCGGAAGCCTTGGTCAATGCCGAGGTCGCCCATCGTGGCTGCACCGAATTGATCGAGGTCGGCACCATGCATGAACGCAAGGCGGCTTTTAACCGGCTGTCCAACGGGTTTCTGACGCTGCCCGGCGGCACCGGCACGATGGACGAATTGTGGGAAGCGTTGAGCTGGGCGCAGCTCGGCTATCATGCCAAGCCGGTTGGGCTGCTCAACAGCTTTGGCTTTTACGACCACTTGCTGGCGCTCTGGGGGCATATGGGCGAGGTTGGTTTTGTCCGCCCGGCCCACCGCGGCCTGTTGATCGCGGAGCATGAGCTCGACCTGTTGCTCGACCGGATGGCCGCGCATGAGCCGGTCGAGCCGATCACCCGGATGGACCCCAAAACGCTGTGACCGGGGCGTTCGATCGCGCCGCGTTGGTACAGGCGGCGCGCGAGACGATTGCGCGCGGGTCGAAAAGCTTTGCCGCCGCCAGCCAGTTGTTTGATCGCCCGACGCGCGAACGGGTGTGGCTGCTTTATGCGTGGTGCCGGGCCTGCGATGACCTTGCCGATGCACAGGATCTGGGCGGCGCGCTGGGCCCGCAGGATGGCGCGGCGGAGCGGTTTGCCACGATCCGCACCCTGACCGCGCGGGCGCTGGGCGGCGATGCCACCGGTAATCCGGCGTTTGACGCGCTGGGCGTCGTGGCGGCGGAATGCGGCCTGACCGCGGTGCAGACCGGCGATATCATTGCCGGTTTCGCGCTGGATGCCGCCGATTGGCGCCCGCGGACGGAGCGTGACATGCTGGGCTATTGCTATCATGTCGCCGGCGCGGTGGGCGTGGCCATGGCGATGGTGATGGGTGTCGACCCGGACGATAGCGACACGCTCAACCGCGCCTGCGACCTTGGCATTGCGTTCCAATTGGGCAATATCTTGCGTGACATTGCCGAGGATGATGCCGGTGGGCGGTGCTATTTGCCTAGCGACTGGCTGGCCGAGGCGGGGATTGCGCCGGGCCAGATGATGGCCGCCGAACACCGCCCTGCGCTCGTCGCGATGGCGGCGCGGATGGGCGCGATGGCACAGGTCTATGAGGCATCGGCGCGGGCCGGCGCGGCGCGGTTGCCGTTTCGGTGCCGCTGGGCCGTCTTGTCGGCGGCCGGGATCTATGGCGCGATCGCTCGGCGGGTCGTGGCGCGCGGGGGGCGGGCGTGGGATGCGCGCGTCACCACGTCGAGCGCCGAGAAAATCGGGCATCTGGCGGCGGGGCTATTCGGCGCGATCGGGCCAGCGCCGGGGCGGGTGCCGTTGGTGCCGTATAAGCGTGGGGATTTGGCGCGGGCGGTGGAACGGGTTTAAGCCACCGGCTGCGGCGTCCCCGCAGGCAGTAAACGCCGAAACAGCCGCCCTTCCTCGCTGAACAAAACCAGCGCGAGGCAGCCCACGCCAGCTGTCAGCAAGGCGGTGGCGAGCGGGCGGGCGGTACCATCGAAGGCCTGCCCAACCAGCGACCCCAGCGAGGAGGCCAGCACCATGCGGATAAACGCCTGCGCCGAAGATGCCGCGCCCGCCTTGCGCGCAAAGGGTTGCAGTGCGATCGAGGCGAAGTTGGAGCCGATAAAGCCCAGCAGGCAAAGGTTGAGCGTCATCATCGGCACGAATTGCCACAGCGTCTCGTGCGGGCGGCTGGCGATGTACAATTGCAGCGCGCTGGTGCCGATATAGACCAACAGCGCGGTATGGCTGACCCGGCGGGCGCCAAGCGTTCGACGATGCGCGCATTGATGAAATTGGTCGTGGCCATCATCGCCGCCATGCCCGCAAACACCAGCGGAAAGCGCGTGCCCGCGCCGAAATGTTCGGCGACCAATTGCTGGCTGGAATTGATATAGCCGAACATCGCGCCTTGGACCAAGGCCATGCCAAAGACATAGCCGACCGCGATACGTGTCGTCGTCACCTCGATGGCGGAGCGGGCCAGCGTGGCAAAATGCATCGACTGGCGATATTCGGGCCGCAGCGTTTCGGGCAGGCGCACCACCATCCACATCGTGACCATCGCGCCCAACAGGCCCATCACGCCAAAAATCCAGCGCCAATTGGCAAACAGCAGCACCCCTTGGCCGACGCTGGGGGCAATCATCGGCACGATCATGAACACCATCGACACCATGGATTGCAACCGCGCCATGCGGTCGCCCTCATACAGGTCGCGGATGATCGTGGCGGGCAACACCGCAAGCCCAGCGCAGGTCAGCCCGAGCAGCGCGCGCATCACCAGCAATTGCGAAAACGTGCCGACCAAGCCGCAGCCGATCGAACAGGCGATATAGGACAGCAGACAAGCCAGCAGCACCGGGCGCCGGCCATACCGGTCGGCCAAGGCGCCGGGCACGAGACAGCCCAGCCCGCCGAAAATCAGGAAGATGCCGATCACCAATTGTCGCTGATTAGGGTCATGCACCCCCAGGTCGGCCGACATGCGACCGAGTGCGGGCAGCATGGAATCGACGGCCAGCGCCTGCAATGCTTGAAGAAATGCCATCAGCACGACAAATTCGCGCGCACCGATCCGCCGGATCGGCTGCACAGAGGCGGGGGAAGCAGTCATGTCGCCTTCATGGCGGCAGGGGGCTGGCTTGGCTAGTCCCTAACAGTGCAAGGGGTGTGTTTGGGAAGGGTAATTTTTATATCGCAAAATTAGCGCTAAAATATGGCGCGTTTTGCCCATTCATCCGCTATTCACGGCGCCGCTCCGTGCTGTGGAGGCAGCAGATTGGCGGAAATTCGGTGGTTTTCTGATTTTGGCACGCTCTCTGCGACGGGGTGTGGGTCCGGTAGTTTCGTCGCCGGCACCCCATCTCGAAAGGAGCCTCTGCCATGATCACTCTCCGCCTCGCCACAACCAGCCTCGCCAGCTTTGCCTCGACCCTAGCGCTGGGACTTGCCAGCTTTACGTTGGCGATGCCCGCCCATGCGCAAGCCGCGC
>CAIOKP010000086.1 GCA_903858875.1 uncultured Sphingomonadales bacterium | reverse complement strand
GCTGTGCGGTCGGTCGCGGCGGCGGCATCGGTGTCGTCTGAAATGCTGGTGTTGACCTTTGGGCCGACGGTCCTCGACCCCACGATGCCCGATGCGCGCCGTGCGAACCTGCCGATAGGCTGGGCCGCCCCCGCCTTCGACCGGTTGCAGGTCGAGGACTACGACTGGTTGACCGCCGGCACGACCGCCCTGCGCCAAGCCGCCTATGCGACGATCAACCAACGCCTAGGCTATCCGCAGGCGCAACAGGACTATCTCGCCGGCTTTGTGCTGAGTGCCGGTCAGAGTGACGAATGGCGCAACATCGATGCCGGTATTGATGAAGCCCAGGCACGCGGCGTGCACGAGGTTTTTGTCTGGGCTCTGCCGCAGATTTGCCGCGACGGATTTGTCCGCATTCCCCAAGCCAAGGACAGCGATGACATGAACGCCTTTGACGATGTGACCTATCCGCTGGCGCTGGCGCTCGACGCAAAAGTCGCGCCAGAGTTTTCGACCAGCATTGTGACCACAGCATCCGGTTTCGAACGGCGTAACAGCCTGTGGTCGAACGCTCGGCTGAGTTTCGATATCGGACCCGGTGTGCGGTCGGACGATGAACTGGGCGTTCTGCTCAGCTTTTTCCGGGCGCGCCGAGGGCCGGCGCGGGGCTTTCGCTTGCCCGACCCCACCGATTTCAGCTCCAACGGCATGACCGGCACGCCTGCGCCCACAGATCAAATCATCGGCACCGGTGACGGCACGACCACCAGCTTTGCCCTGGTGAAACGGTATGGCGAGGCGAGTTTGGACGGGGCGGATAGGCAGCTTCGGCGCATTACCCGTCCGCGCAGCGGATCGGTCGCGGTCAGCATCAACGGCGTGGCGGCGGCGGCGGGCTGGTTGCTGGGCGATGGCGGGGTTGTCACCTTTACCGTGGCTCCGCCCTTGGGGGCGGTGATCGCCGCTGGGTTCCTGTTCGATGTGCCGGTGCGGTTCGAACAGGACAAGTTGGAAATTTCAGGCCTCGCTTTTCTGGCCGGCGAGGCACCGAATGTGCCCGTCATCGAAATCCGGGAGGCATCATGAGCAGGATCTGGTTTGCCCAGGATCTGGAAACGGTCGCGACCTATTGGCGGCTGATCCGGCGGGATGGCGTCACCCTGGGCTTTACCACGCATGACGCGGATGTCTGGTTCGACGGTGTGCTGCATCGCGCGGCCCCCGGCATGTTGCCCGCCGCCATCCGCCGCAGTTCCGGCTTTGATGCCGATTCCGCCGAAGTGCAGGGGGCCATTACCCATGACGCCATTACCGGATGTGACCTGCTGGCGGGCCGTTATGACGGGGCGACGATCATCGCCGGATTGGTCGATTGGCAAACGTTGGAATATCAACCCGTCTATAGCGGCGCCATCGGCACGGTCAGCGAGGAAGCAGCGAGCTTCACCGCCGAACTGCAATCCCGCAAGATCGAGTTACAGCGCGATCCGATCCCGCGCACCAGTCCATCATGCCGGGCGGAATTCTGCGATCACAGCTGCGGCCTGTCAGCGGTTCGATTTACGCATGAAGCAACGTTGGTGTCGTATGATCCGGTCGCCAATGCCGTCCTGCTCACCACCGATGCCGCGGGCGGCTTGTTGATCGGCGGTATGCTGCGTTGGCTCGATGGGCCTTACGCCGGGCTGGCGATAGGTATCGTCGGCACACAGGGTTCAGCACTGGTGCTCGACACGCCAATGGATGTGACATTGATCGCGGGGCTGCGCGCCGTAGTGCGTGAAGGATGCGACCATACGCTCGGCACTTGCGCCACCCGGTTTGCCAATGCGGTGAATTTTCAGGGCGAACCTTTCCTGCCCGGCAATGATCTCGTCATGCGTTATGGGCTGGGCGCGTGACGCCGGCTGCAGCTTTCGCGGCGGCGGCGCAAAGTTTGGTGGGGTGTCGTTTTCGGCTGCACGGGCGGGATCCGGACACCGGCCTCGATTGTGTGGGCGTGCTGGCCGAAGCGCTCCGTCGGGCGGGCCGCCCGGGCGTATTGCCCGTCGATTATAATCTGCGGACCCGCGATGTGGCTCGTGCCTACGACATTGCCCCCCAATTGGGGTTTGCGCCGACAACTGGCCCAACGAGGTTGGGCGATGTTGCCTTGATCCAAGTCGGGCCCTGTCAGCACCATTTCGCCGTTGCCTGCGACGGTGGCACTTTCGTCCACGCCCATGCTGGCCTGCGCCGGGTCGTGCACAGCCCTGTGCTGCCTACCGGCACAGTCGTCGGCCAATGGCGCCTGTCTGTTTGAAATTGAGGAAATCCCATGGCGACTTTGCTGTTTTCCGCCCTCGGCACTGCGCTGGGGGGCCCCATTGGCGGCGCGATTGGCGCCGTTGTTGGCAGTCAGATCGATGGCGCCATTTTCGGCCCGGCCAGTGAACAGGGGCCGAGGTTGAAGGATCTGACCATTACCACATCCAGCTATGGTGCGACCCTGCCGCGCCATTTCGGCCAGATGCGGGTTGGCGGCACGATTATCTGGGCGACGAATCTGGTCGAAAATTCATCGACCAGCTCGGGCAAGGGTCAACCCTCGGTCACCACTTACAGCTATACATCCTCGTTTGCCGTGGCGCTGGCGAGCCGATCGATTTTGGGTGTCGGCCGGATATGGGCGGATGGCAATCTGCTACGCGGTGCCGCAGGCGACATGAAAGTCGGCGGCAGCCTGCGGATCTATACAGGTACGCATGAGCAACTCGTCGATCCATTGATCGCGTCGGCCGAAGGTATTGCCAATTGCCCCGCGTTTCGTGGGACGGCTTATGTGGTGTTTGAAGACCTGCAACTGGGCGATTATGGCAACCGCATTCCCAGCCTGAATTTCGAGATCCTGGCTGATGACGGCACACTGTCGCTGGCCAGCCTGTTCGATGGGATCATGGAGGACGTGGACGCCCATATCCCGCTGGATGGCATCCTTGGCTATTCCTGCGAGGAACCGCTGGGGAATACACTGTCGAAATTCGCACCTGTCATTCCCATGCTGTGCGATGCGGGTGGCGGAAAGCTGACGATTACGCGCGACCGGCTGCAATCGGCACCGATCGCGATCAGCGAGCCAGCTGTTTCGGCAGCAAAGGGCGATTTTGGCGGCAAAGCAGGCTTTACGCGCAAACGTACACCGACGCTGGAAAATCCGCCGCGGGTCATGCGCTATTACGACATCAACCTTGACTATCAACCTGGATCCCAGCGGGCACCTGGCAGGCCTTTGGCCGGACAGCCCCGATCCATCGATTTGCCGGCGTGCCTTGACGCTAGCAATGCCTTTCGGCTGATCGCCTATGCCGCGCGCAATAACAACTGGGCGCGAGAGACGATCTCTTGGCGGTGCGCCGAATTGGACCCGACAGTGGCACCGGGCGCTATCGTTACATTGGCCGGGCAGGCCGGACACTGGCGGGTGATCGACTGGGAGTGGCGGGATACAGGGGTCGACCTGACACTGGAACGAATTGCGCCCGGCGGTGACACAACACTTGGTGCAATCAGTCCAGGTCAGGCCAATCTGGCGGCAGACCTTGCGATTACGCCAACCGCTGTCGACGCGTTTGAACTGCCGTGGGATGGCAATGGCAGTGCAGATACCACAGCGCTGTATGCTGCCGTTTCGTCGTCCGGTGCAGGTTGGAAAGGGGCGGCTGTTTACGTCGATCAGGGCGATGGCACATGGACTCAGATAGGCGCCAGCGGTCGTGCGCGGGCGACGATTGGTACCACGACGACCGCACTGCCCCGCGGTTCGGTTGCACTGTTTGACCGCAGTTCCACCGTGACCGTCCAATTGATCGGTGCGGATATGTCGCTGACCGACGCATCGCCGCACCAGATGGTACTGGGCGCCAACCAGGCGCTGGTTGGCGAGGAAATCATTCAATTCGGCAAAGCTACCGCACTGGGGGCTGGGCTTTGGCAGCTCGGACAATTGTTGCGTGGGCGCGGGGGCACCGAGGCCGCAATCGACGGCCACGCAGTAGGCGAGGCCTTCATTTTGCTCGATCCCAGCCCGATGGCCTTGGATCCTTCAAAAGTGAGCAGCAGTAGCGCCGTGCAGATCGGCGCAATGGGCCTCAATGACACAAGCATGGCCCAATCGGCCATTGCCTGCCGCGGAATTGGCACCCGCCCATTGTCACCCGTGCTTGGAACCAGTCGCGCCAACACCGACGGTAGTTTGACCTTGGCATGGGTCAGGCGCGCCCGCGGCGCATGGCGATGGTTAGATGGCGTTGATGCGCCGCTGCAGGAAGAAACGGAGGCCTATCAGGTTGGCTATGGCCCGACCGCAAATCCCATTGCTGTCTGGAATACCGACACAACGACCCTGACCTTGTCCGCTAACACTCTCACATCTTTGCGGGCAAGTTTGATCGCAGGCAATTTATGGGTTCGCCAAGCGGGGACCTATGCCCTGTCGCCTGCACTTGCTCTCACCGTCCTGAATTGATGCCGTAAATCTGATCCCGCCCAAAAATCACATTGGAGCATTGTAGATATGAGCGACCCCATCAGTTTCGATACGCTGAGCCCACGATTTGGATTGCCATTGCTTTTTTCCGGGCAGGCCCAAAAGGAGGTCTACGTTAACGAGGCCCATGCGCTTATCGATGCCCTGCTCCATTGCGCGGTAGAAAGCGTCGCGACCGCCCCGCCGGCCATACCCGCAGATGGGAGTAACTGGTTGATCGGCGCGGCCGCGATCGGCGATTGGAGTGGCAAATCAAATTCGATCGCGTGCCGTCAAGATGGTAACTGGATCTATGTCTCGCCCCGAGACGGCATGATCGTGCTTAATCGGGCAACTGGGCAGCAACTTCGTTACGTCGGCACGTGGACAGCGGCAGCGAATGTGACACCCCCATCATCGGGCAATGTCGTGGACGTGGAAGCTAGGGCTGCGATTATCAGCATTCTTACGGCGTTGGAGGCCTTTGGTATTTTGGCAACAAGTTAATAAGGAACATCCGGCGAAAGCCGCATAAATGCAGCACTATACAGACCTTCGCGCATTCAAAATTGCGATATATTTGCAACAGTTCCTGACTTTTCCCGACTTGCGTGATGTTAACCCACGCGGTAGAGTTGCAAATAATTGGTAGCCTCTCACTCGCAAAGGGGAAAACGGAATGCGCAAACTAGTCTTAGGCTTGGCCTTGGCCTCAACGGCCCTCGCCACGCCTGCACTCGCCAAGGATAAAACTTGGTATGTCGAAGGTGATGCCGGCGGCACTGTCGTCGAAAATCAGACCTTCGGGAACAAGACCACCGGCACAAATGTCGGCACTTTTGCTACGAAGCTCGGTTACGACTTCGGTGGCGTGGTTGGTTATGACTTTGGTATGTTCCGCTTGGAAACCGAAGCCAGCTATCGCCGTGTTGAAGAAAAGAGCTTTGCAACGGCTACGACGACCTACCTCGCCAGCCAGCCCCATCAATTGGGCGGTGGTTCCGAGGCATTGTCGTTCATGGCAAACGGCCTGATCGACTTCGGTCCGGACAACGCTTTGCAGGGCTTTGTCGGCGGCGGCGTTGGCATTGCTCGCGTCAAGGAAGCGGTTTTGACGCCGGTTCCGGGTTCGAGCGTCGACGATAACTCGACCGGTTTCGCTTGGCAGCTGCTGGCCGGCGTTCGTGCGCCGATCAGCAAGAACTGGGATATCGGTCTGAAGTATCGTTACTTCAGCGCTGATGGTGCGAACAGCTATGTCGGCGTTACCGGCATCCCCGAATCTGCTCAGTTCCACTCGCACTCGCTGCTTGCAACGCTGAGCTACAACTTCGGCTCGCCCACTCCGGCTGCACCGCCGCCACCGCCGCCGCCGCCACCGCCGCCTCCCCCCCCGCCGCCGCCTCCCCCAGCTCCGGCTCCGGTTATGGCGCCAGTGTGCAACAAGGGGCCTTACATCGTGTTCTTCGACTGGGATAAGTCGGATGTCACGCCTGAGGCAGCGTCGATCCTCGACAGCGCCATCCAAGCATATGGCAACTGCCAGTCGGTGCCGATCATGCTGGCTGGCTATGCTGACCGCTCGGGTACTGTGAAGTACAACTTGGCTCTGTCGGCTCGTCGTAACACGTCGGTTCGTGGTTACCTGACCTCGCATGGCGTGACCGATGGCGCGATCTCCAGCCAAGCTTTTGGCGAAGCTAACCCACGCGTTCCGACCGCCGACGGCGTTCGCGAACTTCAGAACCGTCGCGTGGAAATCACGTACGGTCCGGGTTCGGGCAACTAATCACTGTCGAATTCGTGGAAATGAATTGGGGGCCAGGTTTTCCTGGCCCCCTTTTTTATGTTCATTCAGCAGTTGCGAGCCCGTGCTGGCATATTGGCGCAATCTGTGAGCATTGGCCGTTTATTGTACGTAGGAAACAGGGTCGGTTAGCCCCGCCTCCGCGAAACCAGCTAATCGCAAGCGACAGCTGTCGCACAATCCACACGCATGTCCGTTTGGTTGGGGATCGTAGCATGACCAACTCATCCCCGGATCAAGGGTTAAGCGGGCGGCCTCCCGAACGATATCCGCCTTGCCGAGAAATTGAAGTGGCGCATGGATGGAAAACTGTTCGCCCTCGGCGCCGGCTTTGGTCGCTAAGCGCGCCACTTCACTAAACGCCGCGATAAATTCGGGGCGGCAATCAGGATAGCCGGAATAATCGAGCGCATTGACGCCAATAAATATGTCGCTGGCGCCAACAGCTTCCGCCCAAGCCAGCGTCAACGACAGAAATACAAGATTACGCGCAGGAACATAGGTGATTGGAATCGCGGTACCGACGCCAGTTTTTGGTACGTCGATATCAGCCGTTAGAGCCGATCCGCCAAATTGTCGTAGATCTAGTGGTAAAATTACGTGCCGCTCTGCCCCGAGATGCGATGCAATCGTCGTAGCCGCCTGTAATTCCCGCCTATGCCGCTGGTTATAGTCAATCGTCAGGGCAAACAGTCGATAGCCCGCCTCGCGAGCCAGTCCAGCCGCTACCATCGAATCAAGGCCGCCCGAAAGCAGCACTACGGCCGCGCGGCCTGTGTTATCTCGCTGAATGTTCATGCTGCACAGCTATCCCGTGACTGCGCAAGAGACAAGTTCTGTCATGCAGGCCGCGCCTGACGACGCCGCGATCACATCGCGATTGGAAATATCTTCGAGCAAAAGGCGCAGTCAATTGCGATGATCCCATGCGCATCCCGCATTTCTGCGCGATCTGGCTCCGCGAATTTTTCTAGGATAGAACGATAATGCTCTTCGGTGCATCGGCAGCCACGTGACAATTTGCCACTTTGCGATACCCGCACCTCATTTTCCTCATGAAACAGGCGCCATATCAACACTTCGAGTGGCAACGTCCTATCAACCAGTTCGCCGGACGTTATGGTGCCAGCTAGGATCGCCGCATGTTCCCAATGGGGATGATCCATCTGGGTATGCAGGCGCTCGCGCCCTTCTTCACCATCTGGCAAATGTTGCAAGAGTAGTCCGCCAGCGACGACGTGCTCGCCCTGCTGGCCTACTGCAACACGGATCAACGTCGGCAATTGCTCTGACTGTATGAAGTAGCTCTCACACGCAGCAGCCAGAGTGTCGCCCTCCAGCGGTACAACGCCCTGATATCGCTGTTTCGTCACGGCCAGATCAAAAGTTATGGCCAGATACCCATGACCAAACAAAGTCGCCAACGTTAGCTCCGCATCGGCCTCGGATAAACGATCTTCATCGTAACGGACATAACCGCGCAGTTCGCCGTTTCGATAATCGCAAACCAACAAATCCACCAAACCCTTCTCGGTCTGCGCTTGCAGCGTTAACTGACTATCGTCATCCTTCAACAGCGCACCCATCAGCGCGGTCAGCACAAGTGCTTCGGAGAGCAATTGACGGACAGGGGGTGGGTACTTATGCGCCCGCAGCACCTCCTCGAGCACTGGCCCCAATCGCACGGTGCGACCGCGCACATCCCTTTCCGGGATAGTGAAGGACATCACGTGATCCATTTCGAACACGTCGTCCGTCATATCTTCATTTTTCTTCACAGTTGACCGAACGCCCAGCGCAAAACTGACTTTTGGGCGTGAATGCGGTTTTCGGCTTCATCCCAAACTACGGATTGGGCACTATCGATCACGGCGTTGGTCACTTCCTCGCCACGATGCGCTGGCAGACAATGCATGAATACGGCTCCCGCGGCCGCTTTTGCCATGACACTTTCGTTAACCTGAAACGGCTCCATTGCCTTGATGACAACATCGCCGCCAGCTTGGCCCATCGACACCCAAGTATCGGTGACAACAACCTGAGCCCCTGCCACTGCTTCAAGCGCATCCTGCGTAAAGGTAATCCGCGCGCCTTCAGCCCGCGCCTTGTCAACAAAGCGCGCATCCGGCTCATAGCCTGCTGGCACGCCGACGCGGATGTTGAACTTCAACAACCCGGCAGCCTCGATCAAAGAATTAAGCACATTATTACCGTCACCGAGCCAAGCCATCTCCAAGCCTGGCAAGGCCAAGTCACGCTCCACCAGAGTCAGCAAATCCGCCATGATCTGGCACGGATGCGATTCATCGGTCAGTCCATTGATTACTGGAACCGACGCATAATGCGCGAGTTCCTCGATCTTCGCATGATCGCTGGTCCGGATCATAATCGCATCGACCATCCGGCTCAGCACGCGGGCGGTGTCGGCGATGGATTCACCCCGCCCCAACTGCGTCGAGCCGGATTCCATAATGATAGCACTACCACCCAATTGACGCATGGCCATATCGAACGATACGCGCGTCCGCGTCGAATTCTTTTCGAAAATCATCGCCAAAACACGGCCGTTCAGCGGTGCATCGGTATCAATACGACCTTTGGGCCAAGATGCCCGCGCCGCCTTGCGATCGAGCGCGTCGCTAAGAATGGCCGCCAGCGCATGGCCGCCAGCATCCCTCAGATTAAGAAAATGCCTTGTCATTACGCGACCTCTGCGGGCGTGAAGCTTGCCGCACCAGCGGACAGCTTCTCCATAAATTCGTCGATATGGGAATCGTCGATTACCAACGGCGGCAGGATACGCACCGTCTGGTCCACTGCGGAAACCGTCAGCAACTGATGATTGTCACGCAGGTGCGCAACGAATGGCCGCACCTCTACCTTCATCTTGAGTCCAAGCAGCAGGCCGCGCCCGCGAACCAGCTCGAACATCTCGGGATAATTCCCGATGAATTGTTCGAGGCGTCCAACAAGTTTCGCACTAGTCGCCCGCACATTGGCGAGGAAGTCCTCGTTAGCCACGGCATCAAGCACCGCTTCAGACGCGGCCATCGCCAAAGGATTGCCGCCATAGGTCGACCCATGCGTGCCAGCAATCATGCCGCGAGCAGCCTTTTCGGTTGCCAGGCAAGCGCCCATCGGGAAACCGCCACCGAGCCCCTTGGCGCTGGCAAGAATGTCAGGCGTGATACCAAACTGCTCGTGCGCGTAGAATGTGCCAGTCCGGGCAACGCCGCTCTGGACCTCATCGAGGACCAACAGCAGGTCGTGTTCGTCGCACAAAGCGCGCAGCCCTTGCAGGAACGCGTCTGTAGGCACCTTGATACCGCCTTCACCTTGGATCGGCTCGATCAAGAATCCTGCGGTATTCGGCCCGACAGCTGCCTGTGCGGCCACAAGATCGCCAAACGGCAGGTATTTGAAGCCTGGCAAAAGGGGCAGAAAACCCTTGTGCATTTTTTCTTGGCTCGACGCGCTGATCGTTCCCATCGTCCTCCCATGGAAGGCCTCTGTGAATGTGATAAGTTCGTGCTTATGGTCGTTACCAACCGCGCTGTGATACGACCTTGCTACCTTGATAGCGCATTCGACTGCCTCTGCACCAGAGTTCGTAAAGAACACCGTATCAGCAAACGTCAGATCGACGAGCCGCTGCGCAAGACGCTCCCCCTGCGGGCTACCATACAGGTTCGACACATGCATTAATGTCGCTGCCTGTTTTTGGATCGCCTCGATAAGGCCTCCGTGCGAGTGACCTAATATGTTGACAGCAATACCGCTTGCGAAATCAAGGTATCGACGCCCATCTTCACCAATCAGATGGCAATGTTCACCGCGCACAGGGCGAAAGCCGCAACGGGGATAAACAGGCATCAGAGGCGTGACAGACATCAATATTTCCTTCGATTACCGAGCATTTAGCCAAAAATTTTTCGCGAGAAACCGGAAAAAAGAAATGGCGGCTTCCCAAGACATATAGTCTGGGAAACCGCCATTTGCGCGCATCTATGCTGTCGCTTGCTCAGAATTTATTTCGGCTGTTACGCCAAATTATCTACTCAAAGCTGAGCCGACGAAATCAACCCTGAAGCGGCGTCAGGTTGACCGCCGAGTACTTGCCTCGTCGATCGACCTCAATATCAAATTCCAAACGGTCACCTTCGTTCAGTTCCCGCATGCCCGAACGTTCGACCGCACTAATGTGAACGAACGCGTCGGGCTGACCATCATCACGCGTGATGAAGCCAAAGCCCTTCATGGCGTTGAAAAATTTCACGGTGCCGCTGGCCTTTTCGCCGGTCAGCTCACGCTGTGGCGCCGCTTCGCGCTTTGCCACAGCGATCACATCGCCGACGACCACGAGATCGCTAGCAGACACCTTGCCGCCACGATCCACCAAGGTGAATTCCAGACCCTGGCCTTCAGCCAAACCTTCAAGACCGGCACGTTCGACAGAGCTGATGTGAACAAACACATCTTCCCCGCCGTCTTCACGCTGGATGAAGCCAAAACCTTTTTGAACGTTGAAGAACTTTACAACGCCCTTCCCTTGACCGACGACCTGAGCAGGCAGACCACCGCCGGCGCCACCGGGCGCGCCGCGCGGGCCACCACTGAAGCCACCGCCGCGCGGGGCGCCACCGAAGCCGCCACGATCACCGCCGCCGAAGCCGCCGCGATCACCGCCGCCGAAGCCGCCACGACCACCACCGCCGCCGCCGAAACGATCACCACCGCCAAAACGGTCGCCACCGCCACCAGCAAATGGGTCAAAGCTTTCTTCGCCGAACCCGTCGCGCTTGTCTCGGCCCCTGCCGCGACGCCCTCTATCAAAACCCATAAACCCGAACGTACCTTCGCTTCGCCCCTAACCGATTCGCGAGGCGGCGTGGACGATTCGCGCCAAGCGGAAGGGAAAGCAATTACGCACCACGCGCAACTCTTTACTCTACATTTTTCTACATAACCGAAAATCTGCCCCATAGCGAATAGATTCGGAGTTTCGCCCCGCCGAAATTGCATTTTTCGGTCGGAAGCGGCCAAGGTCACACGTCCATTGACCGGACCCTCCACGGCATAGTCCCTTGCCAGATTGCCAAAGATGCGCATTGGAATAGCTCGCTCAGCGTTTGACCACGCCGACCGCCAAGGAGATCACGCCATGTTCCGCCAGCTTTCCGACAACGTTTGGGCCAGCCAGCAAATCAGTCTCGATGATGTCGCCACCGCCGCACGGGACGGCTTTCGCCTGATCATCAACAACCGCCCAGAAGGCGAAAGCGACGACCAAACGCCAGGTGATGCGATCGCCACAGCCGCCAAAGCCGCTGGCCTTGGCTACATAGCGATCCCGATTACCCACGCAGGCTTTAGCCAGCCACAAGTGACCGCGATGATCAAAGCGCTAGGCGACGGCACAGGACGCATCCTCGCCTATTGCCGGTCAGGCACTCGTTCCACGCTCTTATGGGCGTTAGCACAAGCAAGCGAAGGCGCAGACCTTGACCTCATCACATCCCAGGCCGCAGCCGCTGGCTATGATGTGACCCCGGTCCGGCCGCTGATGGACATGCTTGCCGCACAGCCAAGATAACCGCCGGGAAGAACCTGCGGTCGACAACAAAAAAGGGGCCGGAGCGGCTGGCTCCGGCCCTTTCAGTTTGTCGTTCGCAGGAGGAACATCGGATGGCGGAACCGAGGGGGAGGAGAGGGAGGAGGATCCCCGGCCCCGCCAAACTCATTAAACTCAGTAGTTGTAGGCGCGCTCACCGTGCTCGGTGATGTCCAGACCTTCGCGTTCGCCTTCTTCGGTCGGACGCAGACCAAAGATCTTGTCGACGATGAAGTAGAGCGCAGCCGAGACGAGACCCGACCACAGCAAGGTCGTCAAAACAGCCTCACCCTGGATGATCAGCTGACCAACCATGTCGTAGGTTGCAGCAGCCTTCGACGGGAACACCGTGTAGTCGATGATGCCTTGGCCGCCCAGCGAGGGAGCAGCGACGACACCGGTCGCCATGGCGCCGAAGATACCACCGACGCAGTGCACGCCGAACACATCGAGCGTATCGTCATACTTGAACTTGTTCTTCACAAAGCTGACGAAGATGTAGCAAAGTGGCGAAACCAGCAGACCCATAACGATAGAGGTCATCGGCGCGGCATAGCCCGAAGCAGGCGTAATCGCGACGAGCCCAGCAACCGCACCCGAAGCAGCGCCCAGCATCGAGGGCTTGCCGTGGTGGAACTGCTCAACCAGTGCCCAGCTGACAGCGGCAGCAGCCGTGGCAACAAAGGTGTTGATGAAGGCAACGCTGGTTACAGCGTTCGATTCAAGGTTCGAACCGGCGTTGAAACCGAACCAACCCACCCACAGCAGCGAAGCGCCGATCATGGTCATGGTCAACGAGTGCGGCGGGGTGGCTTCCTTGCCAAAGCCCAGACGCTTGCCAATCATGAGGCAGCCAACGAGGCCGGCAATACCAGCGTTGATATGCACCACGGTGCCACCAGCGAAGTCGAGAGCACCCTTCAGATACAACCAGCCGCCATCTTGGACGTTGGTGTAGAAGAAGTCAGGGCCGGACCAGTACCAAACCATGTGCGCGATCGGGAAGTAGACCAGCGTCATCCACAGCACCATGAACACGATCATGGGGGTGAACTTGATACGCTCTGCAAACGAACCGATGATCAGCGCAGGCGTGATACACGCAAAGGTCATCTGGAAAATGACATACGTGTATTCAGGCAGATAAACGTTATTCGAGAAGGTCGCCGCATAGGTCGACGTGCTCACGCCCATCAGGAAAATCTTGGAGAAACCACCAACGAACGGCGCGGTAATACCGCTGCCGGTCGAAAACGACATCGAATAGCCCCAGCAGCACCAAACCAGCGCGGCCACCGACACAATCATGAAAACCTGCATCAGCACGCTGAGCATGTTCTTGGTGCGAACGAGGCCGCCGTAGAACAGGGCCAGAGCCGGCACCGACATCATCAGCACCAAGGCCGACGAAATCAGCATCCAGGCCACGTCGCCCTTGTTAACCATGCTACCTTCGGCAGCCGACTGGGCGGTGGCGGACAATTTGGCGACATTGACCATCGCCGGCGTGGCGACAGCCGTAGCGGTTGCGGCGGCGGCCGTAGCTACCGAGGAGGCAGCACTGGCCGCGTCCTGCGCAAAGGCGGCGGTGGAGGCAAAGAGCGCAGCGCCCATAGCCCCGGCACCGCAAATCATTTTGCGGATCATTGTGGTTTCCCTCCTAAGGCAGGTGCCGCTCACAGAGCGGTATCCCCGGTTTCACCGGTGCGAATACGGGTGGCAGAAGCCAGGTCGAGCACGAAAATCTTGCCATCGCCGATGGCCTCGGTGCTTGCGGCCTGCTGAATGGTCTCGACGACGCGCGGCGCCAGCTCATCGCTGGCAGCGATTTCGATCTTCACCTTCGGCAGCATGTTGGTCGAATATTCGGCACCGCGATAAATCTCGGTCTGCCCCTTTTGCCGGCCAAAACCCTTCACTTCGGTCACCGTCATACCGGCGACACCGAGAGCACCGAGGGCCTCACGAACCTCGTCGAGCTTGAACGGCTTGATGATGGCGATGATGAACTTCATGCCTATCCCCTATTAGCCAACCGGCCCAGCGCCGGCAGTACAATAGATAAGCAAGGCGCGTGCCATTTTACACTTTTTTGAGATTTCGCCGAGTCGCGGTGACCTCCAACCAGAACCATGGCGATCAGACCGCTCGAATCCTATGCAGATGCCCAAAAACTAGGCAACACAACGCCTCAAATCATGCTCAATTTTCAGCGCCCCGTCGATCACCGTTCCTTGATGGCGCTAAATGTCAAATCCGGATGCCGTTCCTGCTGATAGCTGACATCCCACGATGACCGGGCCATAAACACCGGATCGCCATCGCGATCCTTGGCTAAATTCGCCTTGTTGAAATCCAGAAAGTCGCGCATCGCGGCATCCGATCCCTTGACCCACCGCGCTGTGTCAAACGGTGCGGTTTCCAGCCCGGCAGCGACCTTATATTCCGCGTCGAGCCGGCTAATAAGCACCTCCAACTGCAACTGCCCTACCACCCCGACGATCCATTGACCGCCGATTTCCGGATAGAACACCTGAATCACCCCCTCTTCGGACAGGTCGTCGAGCGCCTTGCGCAATTGCTTCGTCTTGGTTGGATCCTTCAGCGCCACGCGGCGCAGGATCTCCGGCGCGAAATTCGGCAAGCCAGTAAACCGCACCTCGTTCTTTTCCGACAGCGTATCGCCAACGCGCAGCGTGCCATGATTGGGAATCCCGATGATATCGCCGGGCTCGGCCGAATCGGCAATCTCTCGGTCCTGCGCAAAGAACAAGATCGGCGAATGTATGGCGATTGGCTTACCCAAACCCGACGGCGTCAGCTTCATCCCGCGCTTGAACGTGCCCGACACCAACCGCATAAACGCGATCCGGTCACGATGCTGCGGGTCCATATTGGCCTGGACCTTGAAGATGAAGCCGGTGACTTCGGAAAGGTCGGGCTCGATCATGCCCTGCGCACTGGGCTGCGCCCGCGGCGGCGGCGCGATGCGGGCAATCGCCTCGATCAACTCCGCCACGCCAAAACCTTTCAGCGCCGACCCGAAAAACACCGGCGTCAGGTCGCCATTGCGATAGGCCTCCAGGTCGAACTCGGGATATCCGACCCCTGCCAACTCGACCTCATCTGCCACTTCTGGCGGCAAGACGGGGTTGTCGTCAACCTTGCCCAAAAACTCTCGGCTGTCGCCTTCGGGCCTGCTAACCCGGCCGTTGGCAAGGTTGAGTATGCCCTCGAACACCCCCCCCATCCCCACAGGCCAGCTCATCGGACACACGTCCAGCGCCAGCGCGTCGGCGACCTCATCAAGCGTTTCGAAGACGTTACGCCCCTCGCGATCGACCTTGTTGATGAAGGTGATGATCGGCACATTGCGCAACCGGCACACTTCAAACAGCTTGCGCGTCTGCGGCTCGATGCCCTTGGCGGCGTCGATCACCATGATGGCCGAATCGACCGCGGTCAGCGTCCGATAGGTATCCTCCGAGAAATCCTCATGACCCGGCGTATCGAGCAGGTTGAAGGTTATCTGCCCCAACCCCTCAAATTCACGGGCAAAGGTCATCACCGAGGACGTCACCGAAATGCCGCGCTGCTGCTCGATCTTCATCCAGTCAGACCGGGCACGCCGCGCTTGGCCACGCGCCTTCACCTCGCCCGCCAGATGGATCGCGCCACCGTTGAGCAATAGCTTTTCGGTCAGCGTCGTCTTACCGGCGTCCGGGTGCGAAATGATGGCAAATGTGCGGCGAGTAAGGGCGGCTTCGGTCATGGCAGCGGCGGTTAGCGCGAGCCGAGCCTGACGTCCACCTGCTATCCACCGATGCGGCCCCGGATCACCCGCGCAAAACTGCCCCCAGCTTGGCCGCCGCAGCGGTAATCTTGTCGGCAATCGCCTTCAGATCGGCCTCCGCGTAGCTCTTTTCACCCGGCTGCAACGTCACCTCGATAGCCAGCGACTTCTGACCGTCTGGCACACCCTGCCCACGGAAATCGTCGAATAATCGCACCGCAACGATATTAACCTTATCCGCCCCACGCACCGCGCGCAGCAATTCACCCGCCGCCGCAGCCGCCGGCACCAAGAACGCAAAATCGCGCGTCACCGCCTGCAAGGCCGGCGGGGCATAATTCACGCGAGCAAAACTGGCCAAGCCCTTCTTGCCCGGAATAGCATCGAGGAAAATCTCGACCACCGCGACCGGCGCATCAATGTCGAACGCCTTCAGCGTCACCGGGTGCAGCATGCCAAAGCGCGCCAACACATTCTTTGGTCCCAGCCGCAGCGTGCCTGACTGGCCGGGATGGAACTGCGCCCCTGCATCCCCCATCACCACCAGATTGTCGACCGGCGCCCCCGCTTCGGCCAGCAACGCCAGCGCCTCAGCCTTGGCATCAAAGGCATCAAACATCTGCGCCTTGCCCGTGGCCCAACCCCGCGGCGTCTTTTCGCCCACCAGCACCACCGCCAGCGTCAACCGTTCATCGCTACGCCCATCGGCCCCGCGCAGATACCGCCGCCCGATCTCGAACAGCCGCAAACCCACAGCACCGCGATCCAGATTGCGCCGCGCCGCCGCCAACAGGCCGGGCAACAGCGAAGGTCGCATCGCCTTCATATCCTCGCTGATCGGGTTGGACAGCAGCCACAACTCGCCGCCAGCGTCTTGGCCAGCGAAATGCGCCGCCGCCGCAACCGGCAGGAAAGACCACGTGATTGCCTCGTTCAAACCGCGCGCGGCCGCTGCACGACGCAACCGCCGCTCTTGGCGTTGTGCCGGGGTTGCGGTCGGCTTGGCCACGCCATCAAGGCGCGGCAATGGCACCGACACAATCGCGTCGAGGCCGTGGATACGCACCACTTCCTCGACTATATCGGCCGCGCCATCAACGTCCGGACGCCAACCGGGAACGGTTACAGCCCAATTCTCATCCACGCCAAAGCCGAGCGCGCCCAGAATACGCTTTTGCTCGTCTGCAGCAATCGCGATCCCGCCGAGCGTTTCGGCCAGCGTCGGATCATAGACAACCACCTTGGACGCCGCAGGAGCGGCACCCGCGCGCACCACAACCGATGACGCACCGCCACAGATCTCAAGGATCAAACCGGTCAACAGATCCAACCCGGCATCGAGAAACGCCGGATCCACGCCCCGCTCGAACCGCCCCCGCGCATCAGACGTCAGGTTCAACTTGCGCCCGGTGGCGGCAATCCGCTCCGGATCGAAATAGGCGATTTCGAGCAGAACGTCGGTCGTCCCCTCGCCGCAACCCGAATGTTCGCCGCCCATGATGCCGGCAATGTCATGCACGCCAGCCGCATCGGCGATGACAGTCATCGCCTCGTCCAGCGGATATTCCTTGCCGTTGAGCGCCAGGCAAACTTCGCCCGCCCGCGCCCGGCGCGCCACAACGGGCCCCGACAGCTTGGCCAGATCATAGGCATGCGCCGGACGGCCATAGGTCAGCATCACGTAATTGGTAATGTCTACCAGCGCCGAAATCGGCCGCTGCCCAGCGCTTTTCAGCCGCTCCTGCATCCATTCGGGCGAGGCGCCATTGGTCACACCCTTGATCACGCGACCAAAAAACGCCGGACACCCTGCGGCATCCTCGGTCCGGATCTCGACCGGGCAGGGATAATCGCCCGCCACACCCGGCACCACGATCGGCCGCAAAGCCCCAATCCCAGCCGCCGCCAGATCGCGGGCAATGCCATAAA
Source organism: uncultured Sphingomonadales bacterium (assembly GCA_903858875.1). Taxonomy (GTDB): domain Bacteria; phylum Pseudomonadota; class Alphaproteobacteria; order Sphingomonadales; family Sphingomonadaceae; genus Novosphingobium. Next base: position 9,058 of record CAIOKP010000086.1, on the reverse strand, counting down.
CGCCCATGCAATCGGGGCGATTCGGCGTAATCGCCACATCGAACACCGGGTCCGCGCCATGGTATTCGGCAAAATCCGTGCCCACCGGCGCATCGGCTGGCAGCTCGATGATGCCATCATGGCCCTCGCCCAGTTCCAACTCGCGCAACGAACACATCATGCCGTTCGATTCGACGCTGCGCACAGCGGCAACTTTCAGCACCATGCCATTGGCCGGCACCACCGCCCCCGGCAGCCCCAGCACACCGATCAACCCGGCCCGCGCGTTGGGCGCACCACACACCACCTGTAACGGCTGGCCAGCATTGATATCGGCGCCCGCATCGACGGTCAGCACCTGCAATTTATCGGCATTGGGATGGCGGTCAGCGGTCAATACCCGCGCCACACGAAAACCCGCAAGCTTTTCAGCCGGATTCTCGATCCCCTCAACCTCAAGCCCGATCGCATTGAGCTTGGCGGCAATCGCTTCAACGGTGGCGTCAGTGTCGAGATTGGCCTTCAGCCATGACAGAGAGAACTTCATCTGATCAGGCCCCTTATGCCGTCACGCCGACGCCGGCCGACAAAGTCGGCACGTCGAGCGGGGAAAAACCATAATGCGACGCCCAGCGCGCATCGCCGTCAAAGAAGGCCCGCAAATCATTCATCCCGTATTTCAGCATCGCCAGACGATCGACACCGACGCCGAAGGCAAACCCCTGCCACTCGTCCGGATCATAGCCGCCAGCGGTCAGCACTCGGGCGTTGACCATGCCCGATCCCAACAATTCCATCCAGGAATGCCCCGGCGCATCGCCGCTGCCACCGACCACACGCCGGCCATCGACATAGCTATAGCCAGTGTCGACCTCGACCGAGGGTTCGGTGAAAGGAAAATAGCTGGGGCGCAGGCGAAGCACGATATCGTCGCGCTCAAAAAACGCCTTGAGCAAGGTTTCCAGCGTCCATTTGAGATGCGCCAGCGTGATGTCCTTGCCGATCACCAGACCTTCGACTTGGTGGAACATCGGCGTGTGGGTGGCATCCGAATCGCTGCGATAAACGCGGCCCGGCGCGATGATCCGCACCGGTTGCGCGCCGCCGGTCGCCAGCATAGCGCGGATTTGCACCGGGCTGGTATGCGTCCGCAGCACCATCTCGCGCCCCTCCGCGGTCAGGTCGGGGAGATAGAACGTGTCGTGCATCGCGCGCGCCGGGTGGCTTTCGGGCATATTGAGCGCGGTGAAATTGTGCCAATCGTCCTCGATCTCCGGCCCGCTGGCAACCGCAAAGCCCAGATCAGCGAAAATCTCGGCCAATTCATCCATAACTTGGCTGACCGGGTGAACCGATCCGCGCGGCCGCTCGGGCGCCGGCAGGGTCAGGTCCACCGTCTCGCCCGCGAGCCTGGCGTCGAGCGCGGCGGTCTCTAGCACTGCTTTACGTGCCGTTAGCGCCGCTGTAACGCCTTCGCGCAGCGCATGGATGCGTGGGCCATTCGCCTGACGCGCCTCCGGGCTCATCGCGCCCAGCGTCTTTAACAGACCCGAGATCGAACCCTGCTTGCCCAGCAAGGCGATCCGCAACCCTTCGACCGTGTCGAGATCTTGCGCCGCCGCGATGCTGTCGAGCGCCTGTGCGCCAATGCCTTCGTAATCCACTGCCAATGTCCGCCTGCTGGATCGCCGCGCCCACGCGGCCTGCTACTGCCCCTTAGGGGGCACCGGCGGCGAGTTCAATCCACCGTATCAGGGCAAAGCTGCTCGCCAACAGCCCCAGCGCCATCGGGGCCGTCCAGCGCCTGCATTACCGCCCATGCCATTCGCGTGCGTTCAGTGATAAAGGCATCGGCGACGGGGTGGTCCATCCTAGCATATGCGCGCGGTGTCATACCCATAAATTCGCGGAATTCGCGGACAAATTGCGCCTGATCGTAATATTGGCTGTCGAGTGCGTCGATCCAGCTGCGCGCGGGATGAAGCATAAATTTGGCTAGGCTGCGCATGAAACGCTGGCGGCGCAACAACAGCTTGGGCGAAAAACCAAAGGCGCGGTCACATACCCGCTCTGCCGTCCGCGGACTGACGTTCGCATATCGCGCCAATGCGGACACTGTGCTGACATCTTCATCAAAAAGCGCGGCATGGATCGCGGTGATTCTACCGTCGTCGGGTACGTCACCGTCAACCAGGGCGAGAAAACAGGCGGAAATGCGGGCCAGTTCTGCCTCGACATCGGGCATTGCCCCAAAGACAGTGCCCGCCAGCTGCGAAAAATCAGCGAAGCTGGGGTGCTGCGCGCCATCCACGAGCGCATCTGCGAAATCGACCGCTGGGGCCGGGACAAATTTGGCCCAACCCAGCGGCATCAGCCCACCCCCCCAAACTCGGCCTGACCCGATCTCAAAGTTCATGGTCCGATGATTGGGCCCCATGACGACAAAGTCCTGGCCCTGCAGAATGACGCCAGAGCTATTTTCCAACTTTAGATGACAGCCCGCGTGAAATAGAAAATTGCCCCATTGGGGATACCGATAATCACTGATGCTGCCGCCATCGGGAACTTGCAGCTCGATCAAATAGAAGGTCGAGATATAGCGCCTCAAACTCACCGGAGGTCGATAGAACCGTGCACGGACCTGGTGAGCGTTAGGCAAAAAAGACTCCGGACAGCCGCATATTAGCTAAATCTTGGAACAACTCCGCACCGATTGCAACCGTGTAACAAACGACAAAAGGCGCGAACCGACAAAACGGTTCGCGCCCTTGTATTCTTGCGCAGTGGCAAATCGGTCAGGCCTGTAAAGGCCCAAACATCGATTACGCCGGCAGCGCAGCCTTCGCCTGAGCGATGATAGCGGTGAAGATGCCGCCTTCGTTCATCGCCAGATCGGCCATGGTCTTGCGGTCCAATTCGATCCCGGCCAGCTTGGTGCCGTGGATGAACTGCGAGTAAGTCAGGCCTTCGGCGCGGACAGCAGCGTTAATACGCTGGATCCACAGGGCGCGGAAAGTACGCTTCTTAACCTTGCGGTCACGATACGCGTACTGGCCAGCCTTTTCGACAGCCTGACGAGCAACACGGATGGTATTCTTGCGACGGCCGCGGTAACCCTTGGCCTGTTCAAGAATATTCTTATGCTTGGCGCGGGTGGTAACACCCCTTTTGACACGTGCCATACTTCAGTACTCCTCAGTTCAGCCCGTAGGGCGCCCACTTTTTGATCACCTTCGCATCAGCGTCGGAAATCACGTCGGTGCCGCGGTTCTTGCGGATGTACTTGGCATTGTGGTTGATCAAACGGTGACGCTTACCAGCGCCGCCATGCTTGATCTTGCCGGTGGCGGTGAGCTTGAATCGCTTCTTCACACCGCTCTTGGTCTTGAGCTTGGGCATTTTCATCTCCTATGTCTCAACGCGTTCAGTCCGCCGTGGCAGCCCTAGATGGCCAGGCAAACCGGCGAATCTCCCTGGTGGGTGATTCCTCCGCGTAGATGGAAGGCGGGCGCATAAGGGCAAAGGCGCGCGATAGCAAGGGCTCAAGTCAATTGCCCAACTCAGTGGTGGTCGCAGCCCAGCCCCTCTATCGCATCCTCCAGCCGCGCCGGATCGCCCAGCGCCAGCACATGGCCATCGCTGCCCGCATGCAACGGATCGCCGTTCCAGTCGCACATCAACCCACCCGCACCCTCTACCACCGGCACCAAGGCCGCCCAGTCGTGCAACTTGAGGTTCGCCTCGCACACCACATCAAGGTGGCCGCTGGCCAACATGGCGTAATTATAGCAATCGCCGCCCATCACCATGCGGCGATGATCGGTCTTGGCGGCAAGGGCCATGAAATGCGCGCCATCGTGGTCGTCGAAATAATGCGGCCCGGTGGTGGCGATCGTCGCGTCGGACAATTCGCGGCACAGACGGGTTTTGACCGGCTGGCCATTGAAGGTCGTCGGCCGCCCCGATGCGCCCACCCAGCGTTCGCGCAGAATCGGCTGATCGATGATGCCCAACACCGGCCACCCCTCGATCACCAGCGCGATCAGCGTGCCGAACATCGCCCGGCCCGCCAAAAATCCGCTGGTGCCGTCGATCGGGTCAAGCACCCAGCTGCGGTTGGACGTACCGGCGGTGACGCCAAATTCCTCGCCGATGATAGTATCGAGCGGCGCCTCGGCCCGCAGGATGGCGCGCATCGCCTCCTCCGCCGCGCGGTCGGCCAACGTGACAGGGCTGGCGTCCTCTTTACGTTCGGTAGCGACACCGGATCGGAAATAGGGGCGGATGGCCTCACCCGCTGCGTCAGCAAGGCGCAGGGCAAGGGCGATATCGGCGTCGAGATTGAGGGGGCGGGTCATGCCGCTCGCCTTGCCCCAAATGCGTCGTAGTGAAAAGGGGGCGCGGGCGGCGCCCCCCTCACAAATCAATCAAACAGGCTCGATACCGAACTTTCATCGGCGATCCGGCGGATAGCCTCGCCAATCAAAGGCGCAATGGTCATGATCCGGATGCGCTTCGAGGCCAGCGTGGCCTCGGTCGGCAGAATCGAATCGGTGATCACCAATTCCTTCAGCGCCGAATTATCGACCCGCGACACCGCCGCGCCCGACAACACCCCATGGCTGATATAGGCAGTAACGCTGGCCGCGCCCGCATCCATCAAGGCCTGCGCCGCGTTGCACAACGTGCCGCCCGAATCGATGATGTCGTCGATCATGATGCAGGTACGACCGCGCACGTCGCCGATGATGTTCATGACCTCGGACTGGCCGGGCTTGTCGCGACGCTTGTCGACGATGGCCAGCGGCGCATTGTCGAGTCGCTTGGCCAGCGCGCGGGCGCGCACCACGCCACCAACGTCGGGGGACACGACCATCAAGTCGCCGCCGCCGTAACGGGCCTGAATATCCGCCGCCATCACCGGCGCGCCGAACAGATTGTCGGTCGGAATGTCGAAAAAGCCCTGAATCTGGCCAGCGTGCAGATCCACCGCCAACACCCGGTCGGCCCCAGCCTGCGTAATCAGATTGGCGACCAGCTTGGCCGAAATCGGCGTCCGCGGGCCGGGCTTGCGATCTTGGCGAGCATAGCCAAAATACGGCATCACCGCAGTGATCCGCTTGGCCGATGCGCGACGCAACGCGTCGATGCAGATCAGCAATTCCATCAAGTTGTCGTTGGTGGGATAGCTCGTCGATTGAACGACGAACACATCCTCGCCACGCACGTTTTCGTGGATTTCGACGAACACTTCCTCGTCGGCAAACCGGCGCACACTGGCGTCGGTCAGCGGGGTTTCGAGATACCCCGTGATCGCCCGTGCGAGCGGCAGGTTGCTGTTGCCGGCCATGATTTTCATCGCAAGTCTCCGCTGCGCCCCGGGACACCCATTGCGCGCCCGATTCTTCGCGCTGGCTCTAGCCAAGAGTCGCGCGATTGCAATATTTCATACCACTAAACAGTGGATGGGCGCCGCAGTTTGCACCGCGACGCCCAGCCAAATTCGTCAAAACAGGCTCTCAGAGCTTGTGATGTTCGCCCTTGACCCAACGCACCGTGCCCGAACTGGCGCGCATCACCACGCTCTCGGTGCTCAGGCCGCCGCCGCGCATCCGCTTCACGCCGGCGAGCAGCGAACCATCGGTCACGCCGGTCGCCGCGAAAATGCAGTCGCCCTTGGCCAGTTCCTCGAGGTCATAGATCTTGTTGAGGTCCGTGATGCCCCACTTGAGGGCGCGGCCACGCTCGTCATCGTTGCGGAACAACAGGCGGCCCTTGAACTGCCCACCGACACAACGCAGCGCGGCGGCGGCCAGCACGCCCTCGGGCGCGCCGCCGGATCCCATATAGATGTCGATGTTGGTATCGTCATTGGTCGTTGCAATCACGCCGGCGACATCGCCATCGGGGATCAACTGGATGCCGCAACCGATCTTGCGCAATTCGGCGATCAAGTCGGTGTGGCGCGGGCGATCCAGCACGCAAACGATGATCTCGTCCGGGCGCACACCCTTGGCCGCGGCGACGGCATGGACGTTTTCAGTCGGCGTCTTGTCGAGATCGATGATTCCGGCGGGATAGCCCGGCCCCACGGCCAGCTTGTCCATATAAACGTCAGGCGCGTTCAACAGACCGCCTTCTTCGGCAATCGCCAGCACCGCCAGCGCGTTCGGCCCCGCCTTGGCAGTGATCGTCGTGCCTTCCAACGGATCGAGCGCGATGTCGATCTTGGGGCCCTTGCCGATCGCACAGCCGACCTTTTCACCGATATACAGCATCGGCGCCTCGTCGCGCTCGCCTTCACCGATCACCACGGTGCCGTCCATATACAATTCGTTCAACGCAGCGCGCATCGCCTCAACCGCGGCGTGGTCAGCAGCCTTTTCATCGCCCCGACCAATCAGCTTGGCGGAATGGATCGCGGCGGCCTCGGTCACACGAACCATCTCGAGCACGAGAACGCGGTCAAGAACCTTACTGGCTGGGGTGGCGGTCATATCTGTCCATTCCTTGGAAAAGTATGTGGCGGCGCGCGAACGATGCGTGCGGGAGCGGGCGAACCCTTGTGAATACCTATGCGGTGATTAAACCGCTTAGACAGCGAGGCGCAGCTTGTCGATAAGCCTTGCGCCCACTTTCTAACAATACTTTGCCAAACCAATGTGACACTTGGCGCAGCGCCCCGGCGCGCGCAGAACCCAGCCCGCGCGCGCCGGGGCGTCCTCACTTCAAATCTGGCGCCGTCGCCTCACCGTGCAATAGCGCGATCGCTTCGGCCAGCGGCATGAACCGCTGTTGCTGCTCGCCCAGAATACGCACCGCAACAGTGCCCTCCTCGGCCTCGCGCTTGCCGACGACCAACAGATACGGGACCTTCTGCAAGGAATGCTCGCGCACCTTGTAGTTGATCTTCTCGTTGCGCAGATCGCTTTCGACGCGGATACCGGCGGCGGCCAGTTGTGCCGTCACATCGCGGGCATACTCATCCGCATCGGACACGATGGTCGCGACAACGGCCTGCACCGGGGCCAGCCAGGTCGGCAGACGCCCAGCGAAATGCTCGATCAAGATGCCGATAAACCGCTCATACGACCCAAAGATCGCGCGATGCAGCATGACCGGGCGATGCTTTTCGCCGTCCTCGCCGATATAGCTGGCATCCAGCCGCTCGGGCAGCACGCGATCCGACTGGATCGTGCCGACCTGCCACGTCCGACCAATCGCGTCGGTCAGGTGCCATTCCAGCTTGGGCGCATAAAACGCGCCTTCGCCGGGCAGTTCTTCCCAGCCATATTCCGGCGTCGCCAGGCCAGCCTCGGCCACCGCATTGCGCAGTTCGGTCTCGGCCTGATCCCACATCGCCTCGCTGCCGAACCGCTTTTCGGGGCGCAGCGCCAGCTTGATCGAATAGGTGAAGCCAAAGTCCTTATACACCCGGTCCGCCAATTCGCAGAAAGCGCGCACTTCGGCGACGATCTGATCCTCGCGGCAGAAGATATGCGCATCGTCCTGCGTAAACTGGCGCACACGCATCAACCCATGCAGCGCGCCGTGCGGTTCATTGCGGTGGCAACAGCCGTTTTCGTACAGGCGCAGCGGCAGATCGCGGTACGATTTGATACCCTGCCGGAAAATCAGCACATGCGCCGGGCAATTCATCGGCTTTAGCGCCATCCAGTCGGCCTCGCCGCTGATGACCGGACCTTCGTCCTCGGTATTGGGCACTTCGTCGGGGATGACGAACATATTTTCGCGATATTTGCCCCAATGGCCGGACTGTTCCCACTGGCGGGCGTCCATCACCTGCGGGGTCTTGACCTCGCGATAGCCGGCGCCGTCGATGGCGCGGCGCATATAGCTCTCCAACTCGCGCCAGATGCGATAGCCCTTGGGGTGCCAGAACACGCTGCCATGCGCCTCGGCCTGCAAATGGAACAGGTCCATCTCGCCGCCCAGCTTGCGGTGGTCGCGCTTGGCGGCCTCCTCCAGCCGGACCAGATGCGCATCCAGCTGCTTTTTGTTCAGCCAGCCGGTGCCGTAAACCCGGCTCAACATCGCGTTATTCTGATCGCCGCGCCAATAGGCGCCCGACACGCGGGTCAGCTTGAACGCGGTGGCGTCCAGCTTGCCGGTCGAGGGCAAATGCGGCCCCTTGCACATATCCAACCAGTCATCGCCCGACCAATAGACGGTCAGTTCCTCGTCCTCGGGCAATTCGGCGGCCCACTCGGCCTTGAAACTCTCGCCTTGCTGTTGCCAACGGCTGATCAATTGCGTCCGGCTCCACACCTCGCGGCGCAGCGGCTTGTTGGCGGCGATAATCTTGCGCATTTCCGCCTCAATCGCTGGCAGATCTTCATCGGTGAACGGGCGATCCTTGGGCGCGAAATCATAGTAGAAACCATCGTCGGTCGATGGACCAAAGGTGATCTGCGTGCCCGGAAACAGCGCCTGCACCGCTTCGGCCAACACATGGGCGAAATCGTGGCGGGCAAGATCGAGCGCGTCGGCCTCATCGCGCGAGGTCACCAGCGCCAGCGCGCAATCGCCCGCGAAGGGGCGGGTCAAATCCACCAGCTCCCCATCGATTCGCGCGGCAATCGCCGCCTTGGCGAGGCCGGGGCCGATCGCGGCGGCAACATCAGCAGGGGTGGTCCCCGGCGCCATCTCGCGCACGGAACCATCGGGCAGGGTGATCTTGATCATATCAGACATGGTTGAGGCTCTTAGCCTTTGCTGGCCCGCGCCTCAACCATGCTTGTTGCCCGACGCTTGTATGGGGTCACAAACCGGCGCTAGGCTATGCCATATGACCGAAATCGCCTTTCACGCCATGCCCGATGGTTGCCGCATCGCCCACCGTTTTACGCCGGGTAATGGCCCGACCCCCGGTAATGGCCCGACCCCCGGTAATGGCCCGACCATCGTGTTTCTGCCCGGTTATATGTCCGACATGGCAGGATCAAAGGCGACGGCGATCTTCGACTGGGCGGTGCGCGCGGGCCATGCCTGCCTCTGCCTCGATTACAGCGGATGCGGGCAAAGCGATGGCGATTTTGCCGATGGCACGCTGTCCCGC
>CAIOKP010000085.1 GCA_903858875.1 uncultured Sphingomonadales bacterium | reverse complement strand
TGGCAGGTCAGAAATGGATGATCACGTCGCCTGCCGCCATCAGTTGATGGTTTTTGGCAAATGCGGTGTTCCCGGTTGAAAAATCGTTGTTGAACGCATAGCCGTCGAGCGAGCGGTAATAGGTGACTTCGGGGCGCACCTCGATCTGGGGTGAAAACCAGTGCTGCCAGCCGATGCCGATTTCGTAATAACGGCTCTTGGTGCCGGTGCGCTGGCCTTCTTCATCGTTGTAGTATTCGGTGCGCAGCGACAGGTTGTCCAGCGGCGTAGGCTCCCAGTTCCAGTAGGCCAGCGCGGTATAGACCTTGGCCGTACACGAAACCGCATTCACATTGTTGCACTGCGCGCCGCTGGGGCCGTTGTAGGGATAGAACTGCGGGCTGAACGGGGTGCCGCCTGCGCTGAAAATGGCCAGACCGGGTGATCCGGCATCGACGTTGACCACGTTCTTTTGGTAGAGATAATAACTTTCGAACGACACGTGGGTGTTGCTGGTGAACTTGTGATAATACGTCACGCCGAACCATTGCAGGTTGTTATAACCCCAGGTGCCGTGGTTGATCGCGTCGGCGCAGGCGTAAATGTTGTCGCGAGCCGAACTGGACTGATAGCGCACGCAAGCGGTGATCGATGGCACGGCACCCGGGTCGGTCTTGAAGGTTGATCCCGGGAACAGCGTGTTTGTGGTGTACAGCGTGTTGCCGTTGGCATCGGTGCCATAGGGGATTGACTGGCCATAGGTCGCGTTGTTCAGCCGCTTGTTCGAATTCCACAGCGCGGTATCCGAACCCATGCTGACCCCCAACTGAAGGAACAGGTTCTTGGTTGCCGCCAAAGTCAACTGGACCCCTTCATTGGTATAGTTGTCGAAGGTATAGGTCAGCGAGTGGGTATACATATAGTTGTTGGGCGCCAACTGCGCCTCGATATCGGGCAGCGAAATATAGCGGCCGATCCGGATCAACAGGCCTTCGGCAATCTTGGGAATGAACAGCTCGCCATAGATCATCGGCATGTCAAAGCCATTGATCTTGTTCTTCTGAAACAGCCCCTGATCAACCAGGAAACCGCGCGAGGCGGTATAGCGGTAGTTCGACCCGTAAATCCCCGAAACGCGAAAGCCCCAGTCGACATGATCGCTTTGCACCGTGTCGGGCGTGCGTTCGATATACAGCACGGCCTGATCCAGCGTGACCGTGTTGGGCGCATAGGCGTAAGCGGCCGGCTGGTTGCCCTGATGCACGTGGCTGGTGGAGATATTGCCGCCGATGTCGACCCAGCCGTACATCTGGATATGCGAACTGGCCATCGCCTTGCCCAGCCCGGTGTCGGCAATCGCCACCATCAACGGGCTGTCAGCCGAACTTGGGCGCGTGGCACCCATCAGTTCCGAACCGCCATAAGGCCATTCGGTAAACGGGTACGGCGGCGCCGTGACCGGTGCCGGCGCCCAGTCGGCGCGCCGTGACACCGGTGCGTTGGGATCGGTTTCCAGCGGCGAGGCCGCTTTGCCCCATTCGGCGGCCTGATAGTTGAAGAAACGGCCGATCACGCTGGTGCCGAGCGACGAGTCCTTGATCGTGGCGGGCGCAGGTGTTGCCGGTGCAGGCGTAGCGGGCGCGGCCTGGTCGGCCGCAGCGCCGGGTGTGGCGGCGTCAGGTGCGGCGTTCTCGGTGCCGGTTGTTGCGCCAGTACCGGTCGCTGCATAGGCCGTGCCGTAAAGGCCGCATGTGCTGCCCACCAGCAGACTTGCCATCAGGCGCGCGGAAAATCTGTTCATCGGATGCCCTCATGAAGAAAACACCGACAAAGCACCCGTTACAACAGGCTTCACTTTGCGACATTTCCAAACACGGCGCTAGGCGTTTGGGCGGTTATATTTCAAAGCGTATTCGCCATTGCGGCATAAAGTTTTCGTAATGATCGCTTCATGTGGCCATCGCGCAGGTGGCACGCGATGGCCACACCGGCATCAGCCCAGCACCTCGGCGACCGGCGTATAGGCATAGCCCAGTTCGCTGGCGACCGCTTCATACGTCACCTTGCCTTCGTGTACGTTCAGGCCGGCGGCCAGGTTGGCATCGGCCTTGAGCGCGGCCTTCCAGCCCAGATTGGCCATGCGCAGGGCATGGGGCAGGGTTACGTTGTTCAGCGCATAAGTGCTGGTGCGCGCCACGCCGCCCGGCATGTTCGCCACGCAATAGTGCACCACGCCATCGACCACATAAGTCGGTTCGGCATGGGTGGTGGCGCGGCTGGTTTCGAAACAGCCGCCCTGGTCGATCGCGACATCGACCAGCACTGCGCCCGGCCGCATTGTCGCCAGCATGTCGCGCGTCACCAGCTTGGGTG
>CAIOKP010000084.1 GCA_903858875.1 uncultured Sphingomonadales bacterium | reverse complement strand
GACATTGGCCGTATCGCGCAAGCCCTGCCAATCGGCGGCGGTGAAATCGGGCGCGGCATGGGTCGTGGGCAGGCGCAGGCCAAGCTGTTCGGCGGCCATCATGCCATATAAGGTTTCATCCGCCCGCGCCGCGGCACGCAAGGGCGCGCTGGCGGCCTCGGGCTGGCGACAACGGACCAGCGCGCGCGATTGCCAGTAATAGCTGGCGGCGGTCAGTTCCGGATTGCTGGCGGATTTTGCCGCCTTGGCAAAGGCATCGGCGGCATCCTGACAATCATTGAGCCGCCATGCGGCCAGGCCCGCCGTCCACCAGCCCTCGGCCACCCAGGCGCCCGACACCGGCGTCGCGCTATCCCCGATGGTCATGGCCAGCGCCAGTGCATCGGCATCCTGATTGTTGATGTAATAGGCCCAAGCGACCTTTTGCCGCCATTCGCCCCGTGCCTCGGGGCTGAGCGCGGCGTCCACGCCGTCGAGCAGCAGGCGCGCCCCGACGATGTCATCGGCCTTGATCTTGTCGTTGATCCCGGCGGCAATCGCCGTGGGCATCGTGCCATCGGCAATGCTGCGTGGGCGGGTGCGGCGCGGCGCGTTGGGCTGGATATACAGCGCCTGTGCAAGCGGCAGAGCCGGCAAGGCCAAGGCGCCACGCCGGGTCGCCAGCGCGGCGATCTGTTCGGCTTGCGGCAGGGTGGGATAGGTCGCGAGCCACTGCACCAGGGAATCGAGGTCGATCTTGGGCGATCCGGCGGCCAGGAAATATTCTGCGCACGCGGCCCCGTGCAGCGGGCCCTCGGGCCGGGCGGCGAACATGGCTTGCGCCTTTGCCCAGTCCTGCCGCTTAATCGCGGCGAACATGTCCTTGTACCAGCCGCGGTCGTCCTCGGACAACAGCTTGGGCACGGCGGTGCGATTGGCGCGGCCCATGAAATAATCGGCAGCGGCCGAATTGGCATGGGCGGGCGCCGCGCTCAACCCGGCGCATAGCGCGGCCAGCACCAAGGGGAGGTGCCGAACACGCCCCATCGTCCTGCTTGCCCGAACGCCCGTCGTCACCAAACCTTGTTCCATTCCATGTGTCGGACCCATTACGCGGTCCATTCCAGCCATCGCCGCCAAAACCCCGCCTTGCTGCGAGGTCGATCGAGCAGCACCCCCAGATCATGCACAGCCAGCGCAGGGATGCCATCGGGCGATACGGTTGCCCCTTCTTGGTTGCCAATTGGTAAAATGGCAGGGCTTTGCGGTAGTTCGTGGCCGAGAAGCGGCAGAATGTGGCCGCCAAACGCCAAAACACGCTGGGGCGCCACCAAGGCGATATGATGGGCAATCAACCGCCCAAGTCCCGATGCACCCAGCGCTGCCCAATCGGCGGCCGGCATGGCGCGGGGCAGCGCCGCGGCAAAATAGATGTCGGCTTCGGTCAAGCCCATCGCGCCCAGCATCGCGGACAGCAATTGCCCCTGTGGTCCGGACAGCAATTGCCCCGCTTTGGCATCGCCCGGTTCGGGGTAGGGAACGATGACCATCAATGCCGCGTTGGCAGCGCCGCGTGGGGGAACGCGGTCGGTCACCAGACCGGAATCCAGATCCGGCTCGGCCATCCACCACGGGGCGAATCCGGCCAGGCCCTGTGGCCATTGCGCCGGATCGCCGGCAAACTTTGGCGTGTCGGGCTCAGGTGGCGGGGGGGGCATGGCCAGCACGGGCGCCGGGCTATCGGATGCGGTGACAGGCTGAGGTGCGGGCAACCAATCGCGCGGCGCGTCGAGAAAGTCGCAATCCACGCCGGCATCGCGCCACCAGTCGAGCGCTGCGGCAAGGGCTTCCGGCAAGGCTGGGAGCGGGGTCGCAGGCGATCCAGGGACAGGAAGAGGCGATTGGGTCATATCCACGGGCTGCGTCTTGGCCGCTTCACGCGCCGCTGGCAAGCGTCGGCACGCGCCAGCGACGCCTGGTGTTAAAATGTAATTCGCCCTTGCGGGCGCTCCGGCCCCGCGCCAAGGAGCGGATATGACGCAAGATCCATCCCCCGTGGGCGCTCCGCAAGCCGATCGTGCCCTGCTGGCGCAAACCGCCTACGCCAAGATCAACCTTGCGCTTCATGTCCGCCATCGGCGCGATGATGGGTATCATGAATTGGAAACGCTGTTCGCCTTTGTGGATGCTGGCGATGCTTTGACGGTCGCACCCGGCGAGATTGATACGCTGGCGATCACTGGCGAATTTGCCGCGGCGCTGGCGGGGGAGGCGGGCAATCTGGTGCTCGACGCGCTCGATATGTTGCCGCGCGCTACCGGCTGGGCGGTGCATTTGGCCAAGGCGTTGCCGGTGGCGGCGGGGCTGGGCGGTGGATCGGCCGATGTGGGGGCGGTGTTCCGGCTGGTCCGCGCGGCGCAGGGGTTGCCTGCCAATTGGGCTGATTTGGCCGCCAAGCTGGGCGCCGATGTGCCTGCCTGTGTCGAAAGTATCGCGATGATCGGGCGTGGCACGGGCACCGAATTGACGCCGGCGCCCGATGATCTGGCCGGATGCCCGGTCTTGCTGGTCAACCCGCGTGTACCTTTGCCGACTGGGCCGGTGTTCCGCGCGTGGGACTGCGTCGATCGCGGGCCGATGCCACAGGGCAGCGCGCGCGACATCACGATCCACGGCCGCAATGATCTGGAAGCACCCGCGCTGGCGTTATGCCCGGCGGTGGGCGATGTGCTCGCGGCGCTGGGTCGGACGGGGGCGTGGGTGTCGCGGATGTCGGGCTCGGGGGCGACCTGCTTTGCGTTGTTCGACGATAGCGCCGCGCGCGATGCCGCCGCCGCCGCAATTGGTGCCGCGCATCCCCACTGGTGGCAAATGGCGGGGCGCTTGCGATGATCGCTATGGAGACCGAGGCCTATCGCCTGATCGGCACGCCGCGCTTTGGCGGCATATTGGTAGTGTCGGACCATGCCAGTAACCGGGTGCCCGCCGACATCGACCTTGGCATCGCGCCCGCGTTGCTGGACCAGCACATCGCCGTCGACATTGGCGTTGGCGCGGTCGCCGAAATCATGGCGCAGCGCCCCGGCACGGCGGCGTTTTGCGGCAATGTCAGCCGACTGGTGTGCGATTTCAACCGCGAGGCGCAACAGCCCGCGGTCATCCCTCTTGCCAGCGATGGCCATACGATCCCCGGCAATGCGTTGGATCACGCCGGGCATTCGGCGCGACTGGCGCGGTTTTTCACGCCCTATCACGCCGCGCTGGCGCAAGTGCTGGACGATGTGCCGCCCGCGCTGATCCTGTCACTGCATAGTTTTACGCCGCAATTGGCCACGCGGCCGGACGAGGCACGGCCTTGGCAGATCGGCGTATTGTATAATAACGACGACCGCGCGGCGCGGATCGCCATCCCTTTGCTGGCGGCAGAAGGGCTGAATGTTGGCGATCAACAGCCCTATTCGGGCCGTATCCTGAACGCGACGATGAACCGCCATGCCGAGAGTGAGGGCCGACCGCATCTGGGGGTCGAGATCCGGCAGGACCTGTTGGCGGCTCCCGCAGACCACGCGATTTGGGCCGAACGAATGGCGCGGATTTGCAACGCGGTCGCGCTGCAACTGTCATAGCGGCACGCAGACCCCGCCGCATGATGCATAAATTGTTGCGCGACAAGCGTATCGCATATTCAACGATCTGGCGCTAAATCATGGTAAACTTTTGGTTTATGTCGTGATATGGGCTATTGCGTATTCGCGTTCGCTGTCCCCGATCGGGTATTTTTCCCTTCGACTGCTTGGTAAGCTGCGATAGGGGGCAAGCCTAAACCGATTCTACAGTCCGGAGCATCGTCCCATGCCAGCCTATCGTTCTCGCACCACCACTCATGGCCGAAATATGGCCGGCGCGCGCGGTTTGTGGCGGGCCACCGGGATGAAGGACGGCGATTTCGGCAAGCCGATCATTGCAGTGGTCAACAGCTTTACCCAATTCGTACCCGGCCATGTCCATCTGAAGGACTTGGGCCAGATGGTCGCGCGCGAAATCGAGGCGGCGGGCGGCGTTGCCAAGGAATTCAACACGATCGCGGTCGATGACGGCATCGCCATGGGCCATGATGGCAT
>CAIOKP010000083.1 GCA_903858875.1 uncultured Sphingomonadales bacterium | reverse complement strand
TGGTACGCGCCTTGCGCTTCCCAGCCGTAATAGCGGCCCTGGCCGGTGTTGAGGTAGCAGAAGCAGCCGCTATGCTTGTTGGCGACCAGCACGTTGTTGGCATCGATATAGTAATAGTCACCATCCAGCGTCAATTTTCCCGCAGTATAGACCGAACCGAACTGATATGTCGTGGTGGTCTGCGGCGCGGTGGTTGACACCGTGCCATTGGCTACGGCTGCCACGGTTTTGACCGGCGGCACCAGAAACCCGGTCGCCGCCTGTGCATAGAACGACCAGTTGGGCTGGACCCGGTAGTTGGCGGTGATGAACCACATCGTCTTGTTGTACGTGCGGCTGCCGTTGGTGATGAACACGCCGCTGCCGCTGGGTGTCGAACCGGTTTCAAGCGCGTTGTCCACGCTGCGCACGTAATGCAGTTGTTTGATGCCGGGAGTGATCGTCAGGTTGGTCAGCGGGCGCCATTCGAAATCGGCAAAGGCCTGGAACTGGTTCCAGCTTGACGGTTCATAATACTGATAGGCGGCCAATGCTGCCGTCGGCGCACCGGCGCCCGCCGAACCATAGGTCGCGGTGGTATCGGGTGTGTTGTTGGTCAGATCGTAATTTTCGATGAACCGCGTGGCGTTCGAATGTTCGTACAGGCCACCGGCGCGCAGCGTGCCAAATCCGAAATCGTCGTTGATACGCAGGATATTGCCGTACGTGTCGTACTTGTTCTGCTTTTTATAACCGGCGATGTCCGACGTGAACGTGGTGCCACCATCAGGCGAATAATAGCTGGTGCCGACATTGCTGCCCGACGTCGGCGGATTGAGCAGGTCGCCCGCGCTCTGCGCCGAAACCGTCTGGTTGTCATAGGTGTAGTAATAGAGGTGGTCTTCCACCGTGATGCCCGAGGCCACGTTCCATTTGAGATTGAGATAGTTGAAGCTGGTGTTCTTGACGACGTAGTTATAGCCGTAAAAATGTTCGTCGGTCGGATCGCTGTTCAGCGCAAAGTTGATGCCATAGGCCGCCTGCTGCGGCCCACTGATGCCAAAGCTGACAATCGTGCCCGAGGTGTTGTCGGTCTGGTTGTAGCGGATGTGATTGTTCGAGCTGAACGCTGTCAGCGTGGCATCGCTGCCGATCGGTACGACCAGCTTGGCCAGGAAATTGCGACTGGCGCCGCCCATGTTGGAAAGCTCGCCATCGGATGAACGGAAATCCGCGCTCACCAACAACTTGGCGCCGCCCAGATCCTTGATCGCGCCGGTTTGCAGCGTGGTGACATAGGACTGGGTGTTGAACGAGCCGTACGTGACCTTTTGGCTGACGCCGAACTTGTCATCGACCGTGGGCGAAAACAGGTGGAGCGCGCCGCCGAAGTTGGCCTGGCCCATGTCACCTGCGGCACCGGGGCCGCGATCGACCACCGCTGTGCCGATTGTCGAACTGGGGAAGAACGCCGCCGGGTGGTGGGTGGTATCGTTGGCATCGCCAAACGCGATCCCGTCAAAAGTTATGTTGAACTGGCCATCCTGAAACCCGCGCATCGTCGCGCTGCCGACATCGCCGATGCCGCCGCCATTCGCGCCAAAGCTGTTGACCGAGGGGGCGATCGCCACGACCGTGGTGTAATCACCACTTTCGGTGGTCGATTGTTCGATGAACTTGTGGGTGATCAGCGATTCGGGCTGGGTCTGCAGGATCGATGCCTTGGTCGGCGCGTCGGTTGCGGCACGGTTCTTTTCGGCGGTGACCACGATCTGGCGGACGTCGGTCCCTTCTGTCCCGGTCGCGGTGGTCACGTCGGTCGATGCCGTGGTCGTCGCGGGGTCGGCCGCGGCCATGGCCGGCGTAGCCGCCATGAAGGCGAAAATCGAACAACACGATAGTGCGGCAAATTTGGTCAT